>CAIJLV010000081.1 GCA_903821635.1 uncultured Verrucomicrobiota bacterium
GGGTCGTGTGTTCGTTGACTTTGCCGTTGGCTTTAGCGGCGGCTCCCAATCTGGCCGAACGACTCGGCTATTCCTCGACGGACAAGTTACTCATCGTCAATGGCGATGACGTGGGGATGTGCCACACCGCCAACGTGGCTACCATCGACTGTCTCGAACGAGGGGCCATGCGGTCGGCGACGATCATGGTGCCGTGTCCGTGGTTCCTGGAAATCGCGGACTATGCGCGGGCGAATCCGGACAAAGATTTTGGACTGCACCTGTGCCAGACGTCGGAGTGGCGGGGGTATCGCTGGGGGCCGGTGGCCCCAGTGGGCGAGGTGCCGGGACTCCTTGATCCGGCGGGCTATTTTTGGCACGAGACGCCTCAGGTTTATGCCAAGGCAAAGCCGGAGGAGGCTTGGATCGAATCCCGCGCTCAGATTCGCAAAGCGCTGGCGGCCGGGGTGGATGTTACCCATCTCGACTCGCACATGGGGGTGCTCCAATACCGGCCCGACTACCTGGCGATGTATCTTCGGTTGGCGGTCGAATTTGACCTGCCGGTCCGGATGGCCTCACAGGTCACGTTTGAAGCCGCAGGGCAAGGTGGATGGCGGGAAAAGTTTGCGGCGCAGGGTATTTTGTTTCCCGACGATTTCATCTTCGACATGAACTATAAGACGCCGGCGGAGGTGAAACAGTTCTGGCTCGAGCGCTTGGCCAAGCTCAAGCCTGGGGTCACTGAACTCTTCATCCACGCCGGGCAGTCCACCGACGAACTCAAGGCCATTACCGGTAGTTGGGCGATCCGGACGGCCGAATATGAATTGTTTACCCATGACCCCGACCTCAAAGCTTTGCTGGCGCGCGACGGCGTAAAATTGATCGGTTATCGCCCCATTCGTGAGCTCCAGCGCCAGTTGCGGACCCACGCCAAACCTTGAATTTCGACTTGAGCGGCCCGCCGGTGCGGAGGCCGGGCTTCCGCGATTGTTTGAACGTCACTTGAACAATCCGCCCCGTTCCGGCATCCGAAGGCACCCACAATGAGGTCACTGTTTGCTTTGCTCCTGCTCGCGGTCGTCTTTCCGGCCGTGGCTCGCTCGACTCCGTCTGAATCGGTCTTGAACTTCGCGCTGCTCGATCATCAAGGCCGGATGCAGGAACTGCGACGGATGGATGCGTCGGTGGTCGTGCTGTTTTTCACCGCCAATGAATGTCCCATCGCCCGGCAATGCGCGACTAAGCTGAACGATTTGCAGGCCCGGTTTGCCGCTCGCGGCGTGCGCGTGCTGTTGGTCAACGCCAACTCCGGTGATGATCGCAAAAGCATCAACCGGGAGAGCCGTGAACTCGGTATCTGGCACCTGCCCACGCTGAAAGATGACACCCAGGGTGTGGCTCGTCACCTCGGGGTCCGCCGGACCGGTGAAGCGCTGGCCATTTCGACGAAGGATTGGACCGTGTTTTATCGGGGCGCGCTCGATGATCAACTGGTGGAGGGAGCCTCCAAGCCGCAGCCGAGCGAGCGCTACTTAGAAACCGCGCTGGATCAATTCTTGGGCGGCCAACCCGTGACGTTGGCGAAGACGGTAGCCCGCGGCTGCGTGATTCATTTCGACGGGGGCAACGGGCCTGATTCCGCGGCGGTTTCTTACACCCAAGACGTGGTGCCGATCTTGGCGTCAAAGTGCGTCTCGTGTCACAGCCCGGGTAATATCGGACCGTGGGCGATGACCAGCCACCGCAAGGTTAAGGGCATGGCGTCGATGATTGAGGAGGTGTTGCTCACCCGCCGCATGCCGCCGTGGGATGCCGATCCCCACGTTGGTAAATTCGCCAACGACGCCTCCCTGACGGTAGCGGAGGCACAGACGCTTTTGCGCTGGGTGCACCAAGGCGCGGTCCGCGGGGAAGGCCCTGATCCGCTGGAAAATCTAAAGGTGCCGGTGACGCCTGAATGGCCGCTGGGCCAACCCGATCTGGTGCTCCGGTTGCCGTCACCCCAGCAGATTCCCGCCAACGGCGTGCTCGACTACCGGCACGTTGAAGTGCTCGCGGGCAACGCGAACGAAGCATGGGTTGGAGCCGTTTACGTGAAAGCCGGCAACCGCAAAGTGCTCCACCACATCATCGCCCGGATCAAGGAGCAGGGTGAAAAAGATCACCTCGGTCAGGATGAAATGTTTGTCGGTTGGGCACCGGGCTCGACTCAAGAATGGTATCCGAAAGGAGCGGGGAAATTTCTGCCGAAGAACGCGAAGTTTGACTTGGAGCTGCACTACACGACCTGCGGGTCGCCGCAGACCGACGCCACGGAAATTGGTCTTTACCTGCTTAAGGAACCGCCGACGCACCGTTACGAGAGTGTGCCCGTGGTAAACTTCCAATTTGAGATCCAACCGGGCGACCCGGATTCGCCGGCTCAGGGACTCTATTGTTTCCCCGAGGATGCCGTGTTGCACGGGGTGACGCCGCACATGCATCTGCGTGGCAAATGGATGCGTTTCGAGCTCCTGCAACCCGACGGCAAACGGGAGGTGGTGGGCTCGATCCCGCGCTATGACTTCAATTGGCAGTTCACCTATGAATTTGCCAAACCGCGAAAACTCACCCGCGGAACGTGGGCTGTTTTAAACGGCGGCTTCGATAACTCCGCCCGCAATCCAGCCAATCCCGATCCCAAGAAAGCTGTCCATTGGGGTGAACAGTCGTGGGACGAGATGTTCCTCGGTTGGTATAATGTGACTTGGGAACTGCCGAAGCCGTCCAAGAAGTCAGGTGGCACCGCCGGCGGCGCCCCTTAAACTTGCCCGTTTGACACACCCTAGCTCCGTTGCACACTCCCACATGATGAGACTTTTCCGCTGGCTCCCGCTCACTGCCTTATTTGCCATGACTGCCTTCGCCGCCTCTACCCTCCGCGACATCCCGCTCAAGGACATCGACGGCAAGGAAACCTCCCTCAAGAGTTTCGATGGCAAGGTCGTGCTCGTGGTAAACGTAGCGTCCAAGTGTGGGCTGACTCCCCAATACGAAGGACTCGAAAAGCTTTACCGCAAATTCAAGGACCAGGGCCTCGTGATCGTCGGCTTCCCCTGCAACGACTTCGGGGCTCAGGAACCCGGCACCGCCGAGGAAATTAAGTCGTTCTGCTCGACCAAGTATGACGTCAGCTTTCCGCTGATGGGAAAACTCCACGTGAAGGGTGCCGAACAGCATGCCCTCTACGCCGCGTTGACCGGCAAGGACGCGAAATTCCCCGGCGATATCGAGTGGAACTTCGGCAAGTTCCTGTTGGGTAAGAACGGGGAAGTGCTCCATCGCTTCAGCCCGCGGACGACGCCAGATGCGGCGGACCTCACCCGCGCCATTGAAGCGGCGCTGAAGACGAAGTAACCAAAACCGTCAACTCCGACCCGGCCACCGCAAGGGGCCGGGTCGTTTGGTTTTCTGGGCCAGTGGGACGCTCGCAAAACCGACGCCCGACAACCCGCGCGATCGCGCCTACCGGTCGATCAACTCCGCGACCTTGTCGTCGATGTTGCCCGACTTCACCAAGGACTCACCGACGAGGATGGCTTCCGCTCCACAACCCATCAGGCGTTCGACGTCGGAGCGCGAATGGATCCCGCTCTCCGCGACCAGCAAGCGGGTGTTCGCCGGGCCAGCATCGGCGCCGAACAGCAGCTTTGCGAGCCGCACGGTGGTGCCAAGGTCCACCGTGAACGTCTTCAGATTTCGATTGTTGACCCCCACGAGTCGGGCGCCGCACTTCAGCGCCCGGGCCAGTTCCTCCTCGTCGTGAACCTCGACCAACGCCGTGAGTCCAGCCGCGTCGGCGAGGGCGTGAAAATGAGCCAATTGTTCGTCGGATAGAATTGCGACAATGAGCAGGATGGCGTCGGCGCCCCACTGGATGGCTTCGAGTATTTGGCGCTCGTCGATGATGAAATCCTTGCGCAGCAACGGCAGGCCGACGGCGGCGCGGATAGCTTTCAGGTATTCCAGCGAGCCCTGGAAAAACTTCTCGTCCGTCAGCACCGAGAGGCAGCTCGCGCCGGCCGCTTCGTATTCGCGGGCGATGTGGACGGGATCGAAGTCGGGACAGATGACACCGAGGCTGGGCGAAGCCTTCTTCACCTCGGCAATGAGTCCGATGTCGCCCTTGCGCGGCCGGGCCAGCGCGCCGAAGAAGTCGCGCACGCCGTCACCGCGGTGCTTGATCGCCTCCCGGAGTTGGTAGGCGGCGATAGTGCCGGTGGGCAGTTGGGCGACTTCGAGGCGCTTCTGAACGACGATCGTGTCGAGGATAGTAGGATTACCAGTAGCCATGTGCTATTCCAAGGGGTCGCAGATTGGTTGGGACTCTATGTCCGGCCAGATTCCTCACCAAGATTTGTTCGCTTGCGCCACTCCGAGAGCTTCCAGACCGGCTTCCGTCGGATTCTTGGGCGGATCGGAATGCACACTGGATACCCTGAGGAATCGCCTCGATTCGGCATTATTCTTCTTCGTCCTTCATCCCGGGAATCCGTTTGACCGGTTGGCCGCCTCGGAGCCAGCCATTGACGAAGGCGTCTAGGTTGCCATCCATCACGCCCTGCACATCGCTGGTTTGCACGCCGGTGCGGAGATCTTTCACCATGCGGTAGGGTTGGAACACGTAGCTGCGGATTTGATTACCCCAACTGACGCTGCCTTTGTCGCCGTAGAAGCGTTCCATTTCGCCCTTGGCCTCATCGAGTTTCAGCGCAAAGAGCTTGGAAATGAGCATGGCCATGGCTGTGGCTTCATTCTGCACTTGGCTCCGCTGAGCCTGCGACGCGGCCACCAAGCCGGTGGGGAGATGGGTGAGGCGGACCGCTGTTTCAACCTTGTTGACGTTCTGTCCGCCCTTGCCCCCGGAGCGGAAGGTGTCGCGCAGGATTTCGCTCTTGGGAATGACGATGTCGCTCTCGCTGATATCCGAGATTTCCGCGATGACATCGACGCTGGAGAAGCTGGTGTGCCGGCGCTTGTTAGAGTCGAACGGCGAGATACGGACCAGACGGTGAACTCCCCGCTCCGCCTTGCAAAAGCCGTAGGCATTGTCGCCCTCGACACGGAACGTCACGCTCTTAAGCCCGGCGGAATCTCCGGGCAGCGCGTCGGTGACTTCCCACTTCCAGCCGCGGCTGTCGAACCAGCGGCCATACATGCGGGAAAGCATCTCGGCCCAATCTTGAGCCTCGGTGCCCCCAGCGCCGGCATTGATGCTAAAGATGGCGTTGCGGTGGTCGTGCGGGCCGGTGAGCAGGACTTCGAGTTCAAACCGGTCCACGACTTTGTTGAGTGCCGCCAGTTCGACGTCGGCTTCTTTTTGAATCGCGTCTTGGCCGGCGGGTGGTTCCGCCTCACCGAGTTCCAGCAGCACCGACACGTCGTCGAGCCGTTTACCGAAGTTCACCAGCGGTTCGGTCTTCTTCTTCAGCGTATTGGCTTCCTCGATGACCTTCTTGGCCGCCTCTTGGTTGTTCCAAAAGGTATCCGAAGCCATCTGCGCCTCGAATTCCGCGATCCGCTTTTGGGCGGTCGGCAGATCCACGAACTTGCGCAACTGGCTGAGCTTGGACGCGAGGGCATCCAGATTGGCCCGCGTGACTTCGAACATAGGGCGCGGAAGGTAGGGGGCGGCTGCGACGGGGCGCTAGGGGGAAGTTTGCCGGACTGCCCGCGGCTTGCTGGGGCGCATTGGTAAAACAGAACGGCCCGGGATGTGTCCCGGGCCGTCTCTTCGAGTGCCGTCGCGCTTAGAGTTTCTTGATGCGGACGTTCTTGTAGAGGATGACCGACTTCGGGTCATGCGCTTGGAAGGCGATAGTGCCGGCGTTTAGCTTGCGCTCGAAGTCCTTGCCGGCTTGGCGACCGGGTTCTTCGGTGAAGTCGTTCACCAGCTTACCGTTGAGGTAGATCTTGATGTTGCCGCCCTTCACCACGACGTGGTGGGTATACCATTCGTTATCCTTCACCACGCCGACGAGCTTGTCTTCCTTCACGTCCTGCACCGAGTAAATGCTGCCGGACTTGCGCCAGTCGCCCTGCGTCTGGTTGACCTGCGTCTCGTAGCCACCGAACGGCCAACCGCTGTCTTGAAACTTGGTGTGGATGTAGATGCCGCCGTTGGAGCCGGGTTCGGTCATCACATCCACCTTGAGCTCGAAATCTTTGAACGGCTGTTCGCTGCCGACGTAAAAGCAATGGCTGCGCTCGCCTTGGGCGCGCAAGGCCCCGCCGACAAGGGTCCATGACTTGGGGTTCTCGTTCACGCGCCAGCCATCCCATGAACCGTCAAAAATGACGGTGAAACCTTCAGCATCCTTCTGGCCCAACCGAGACGTGCTCGCGTTGGCGAGACTTCCAGGGCTGAGCATGTTGGCGGCATAGCTGCCTGATTTCGCGGTCATTGTCAGGTCCGCGCCGCCGCCGGTGATTTTTTTTGTTTCGCCGGGCTTGGTAGTTGTGGTCTCCGTATGGGAGCAGCCCACCAGAGCGACCAAAGCAAACGAAAGGGGAAGCAATTGTTTCATGCGGCTTCCTTCCTAAAGGGCTCCCGCGCTGGGGGCAAACCCAAATCGGGCTAACTTGGCATCTGATTTGCACTTCGGTCGGTCGTATTCCGCGATTGCGCCGTGGCCGGACCGTTCCGCAGGCTGACCCGCCGTGAGTGGTTCCACGTTTCGCCTCCGTCCAGCCCGCCCCGGTGATGAACCGGCCGCTTACCGAGTCTGCCTACTGACGGGCGATTCCGGTGGCGACGCTTCGCTCCTCCATGCCAGCGGACCCGACTTGCTGGGGCATATCTACGTCGGCGCGTATCTGGCGCTCGAGCCGGACTTGGCGTGGTTGTTGGAGGACGACGAGGGCGTGTGCGGATACGTGTTGGGAGCCTTGCGTTCGCGGGAGTTTTTTCAGCGTTACGCGACGGAGTGGCTCCCGCCCTTGCAGGCGCAAATAGCGCGGCCGGTCGGCGACCCGGCGACCCTCTCCCCGACGGATCAATTGCGGTGGCTGATCCATGAGCCGGATCTTTTTTGTCCGGAGCCTTATGCAGAATTTCCCGCGCACCTGCACATTGATCTCTTGCCGCGCGCCCAAGGGCAGGGGTGGGGACGGCGGATGATGGCAGCCTTGCTGGAACGGTTGGCGACGCGCGGCGCGCCCGGGGTGCACCTCGGGATGCATGCTTCCAATACTCGGGCCGCGGAATTCTATCGGCGCATGGGGTTTCATGAACTCGTGCAAGTGGCGGACTCTTGGTATTTCGGCAAACGATTCACCGGCGGGACTTGACGTCCGGAACCTTCGCTAGGGATTCGCTCCCCAGCCGCGATGAGGACTGCGCCCGCTTGCCATCAGGGGCGACTCTCGTAGCCTGCCGGGGTTATGTCCGACGGCTTCACGCCTCCTTTTCTTCCGCCGCCCCACGTTCCCCCGCCGCTGCCGCCCGCGTCGTCGGTGGCTCCGCGTCGGGCCGAACCACCACCCAAACGGGGGCGCGGATGGCTGGTTTTCAGTGTCATCGTAACCACTCTGCTGCTGGTCAGTTTGTTGGCCAACGTGTTCCAGTCGGTCGGTTCAGCGTTAGCCGAGGGTGGAAGCGGCCGAGCGCACGGCCACGCCTCGCACCTGAGTGAGAGCGTGTTGGAGGACCATGATTCCTCAGCCAAGATTCTGGTGCTGGATATTGGCGGCGTGATCAGCGGCCAACCGATGAATTACGAGGGGCTGACGCTGGTTGATTTCGTGAAAGCTCAGCTCGAAAAAGCCGCGGATGACGAAAACCTGAAGGCAATCGTGCTGCGCATGGATTCGCCCGGCGGCGAAGTGCTCGCCAGTGACGACATTTACAAGGCGTTGCGAGCCTTCCAACTGACCAACGAAATCCCCGTGGTCACCGTCATGGGTTCACTCGCAGCTTCCGGCGGTTATTATATCAGCGCCGCCAGTCGCTGGATCGTGGCCAACGAACTGACGATTACCGGCAGCATCGGGGTGATTTTTCACGGCTACAATTATCGCGAACTGTTGGACAAAGTGGGCGTGCGCCCCGACGTGGTGAAGAGTGGGAAGCTTAAGGATATGTTCTCCGGTGAAAAGCGGTCGGAAGATGAATTGCCGGAAGAAAAATCGATCCTGAACGACATGGTGGCCGAGAGTTTCGCCCGCTTCAAATCGATCATCCGTGAAGGCCGTGGCTGGGCCGCCCAGCAGAACGAAGCGGAAGCGGTCACCGGCTATCGGGAGCTGGCCCCAAGTTGGGAGCAATTTGCCGATGGTCGCATTATGTCCGGCACCACCGCTCACGGTCTTGGGTTGGTGGATGAACTCGGCGACTTTGACACGGGTGTGGCCCGCGCGCTCTCCTTGGCGGGCCTTAAATCGGCCAACTTGGTGACCTACCACACGCCGCCTTCGTTGGGGGACTGGTTCCGTTTTTTTGGTAAGTCCGAGGTCCAGACGCTGCGCTTGGAAATCGGCGGTTTAGATTTCTCGTCCAAGCTGCGCCAAGGCCGGCTGTATTTCATGTCGCCGCTGCACCTCCACTGACTTGAAAAACCTGACCGTCCTTACCCATCCCCTGATCCGCGTGTGCGTGACCGCGCTGCGGGACAAGACCACGCCGCCGGCGGCGTTTCGGCGCAAGCTCGCGGAAGCCGCCGCGCTCATGGTGGTCGAAATCACCCGAAATCTGGCGACGAAAACCGTGCCGGTGGAGACGCCCTTGGCGGCGACGCGCGGCCACGTGCTAAAGCATGAGGTCATTCTCGTGCCCGTGCTTCGGGCTGGGCTTTCGTTTCTTGATCCCTTCCTCCAAATCCTGCCGGATGCCAAAGTGGGCTTCATCGGCATCAAGCGCGACGAGGCGACGGCGCTCCCCAATGTCTATTCGTCTAGCCTGCCCGAGTCGCTGACGGGGCATGACGCCATCCTGCTGGATCCGATGCTGGCGACCGGGGGCAGTGCGGTGGCTGCGATCCAGATGCTGCGCGACCGGGGCGCGCAGAGTGTTCGGCTCGTGACGTTGGTGGCGGCCCCGCCGGGCGTGCGGGCCGTGCTGAAGGCGCATCCCTCGGTGGCTGTTTTTACCGCGGCATTGGACCCGCGACTCAATTCGCGCAGCTACATCGTTCCGGGCCTGGGCGACGCCGGTGATCGGGCGTTTAGGGTCTGACCACGGCGAGCAATTCCTCCGTTGCTGGTTGGGTATTCTCGTCGATGCTTCGGCCTGTTTTCCTCTCAGACTGTGCCTCATCAAGAGCGACTTAAAAAGACGTTGCGCGTCACCTTCATTGGGGCGGCGGTCAACTGTGCCCTTGCCCTCGCCAAGTTGGTGGCGGGCCTCGCCGGGCATTCGCAGGCGCTGGTGGCGGATGCCGTGGAGTCGTTCGGTGACATCATCGGGTCTTTAATCGTCTGGCGCGGGTTGGTAGTGGCGGCAAAACCGCCGGACGACGATCACCCTTATGGCCATGGAAAGGCCGAGGCGTTGTCCTCCGCGGTCATCGCCACCCTGTTGCTCTTGGTGGCGGTTGGCATTGGCACTCACTCGCTGCGGGAAATTTTCACCGAACATCCGTCGCCCAGTCCGTGGACTTTGGCGGTTCTACTCGGCGTGGTCGTGACCAAAGAAATGCTGTTCCGGTTCGTGTTGGGCGAAGGTCATGCCGCTGATAGTTCTGCGGTAAAAACCGATGCTTGGCACCACCGGAGCGACGCCATTACCTCATTGGCGGCGGCGGTCGGAATCGGCGTGGCTCTGCTCGGCGGTCCCCGGTGGGCGGCCGCTGATGACGTGGCGGCAGTCGTGGCCGCCGGCATTATCGGATTTAATGGTTGGCGCCTGCTACAGCCGGCGTTGGAGGAACTGATGGACACCATGCCTAGCGGGGCTGTGATCGAGGAAATTCGCGCCACTGCGGCAACGGTGGCCGGCGTGGAAAATGTGGAAAAATGCTACGTCCGGCGCATGGGCTTCCAGTGGTTTGTGGACATGCATGTCCGGGTAGATCCAGAAATGACCGTTGCCCGGGCCCACGAAATTGCCCACGCCGTAAAGGATGCGGTGCGCGACCGCCAGGCTCGGGTGCGGGATGTGATGATCCACATCGAACCCGGGCACCGCTAGGTCGCGGTCAGATGTAAAACATCCGCGTGCGATCAGCGCCCGCGTCGAGCAGTTGCTGAAAAGTGACGGCGTCCGCTTCGCGCTCCACGGTCTCGCTGAGCCGCTTCCAAGCCTCCCGCAGTTCGGTCGGACATTTCTCATCACCGATGGCCGGGCTGTCGAAGAGCGGGCCGTGGATCGTCCGTAGAACTTCCCCGAAGGTGATCTTTGCCGGCGGGCGATCGAGTTGATAGCCGCCTTCTTTGCCGCGGATGCTGCGAACGATGCCGGTCGACTTTAGCTCAATCAGGATCTGGACGAGGTAATTGGGCGGAATGTTGTTCTCCGTGGCCAGCGTCTCAATGCGGGTGACCTCATCGCCGCCGAAGCGGCGGGCAAGGGAGAGCACGGCCCGGACGGCATAGTCACTTTTGACGGAGAGCTTCAAGCTGGCGTCAGCCTGCCGGGAAGGGCGGCGACGAGCAATGCAACGGATGGAGCTTGGGCACGCTGAGGCAGCTTGGTGCTGAACGAGGCGTTTTGGGGCCAAGGGCAGCAGCTCTTGGCGTCCCCTTGGGTATGAGGGTGTGGCGTTTTAACCCACCGGCTAAGCCGGGATGGAGGAGTCGGGGCAATCCAGTCCGCGACGCTTGGCGCTTGGTTCCGTTTTTTGGCGAACACCCGTCTGGGCTGAGGTTTCGACACCGGACCCACTAGAATCGGGCGTGGTTTAGGCCCGCCTCGGGCGATTATTGCAGGAGCTTGAGAATGTTTTGGGGCAATTGATTGGCCTGCGCGAGCATCGCGGTATTGGCTTGGATGAGGATGTTCTGCTTGGCGAAGGTCGTGGATTCCTCGGCGACATCGACATCCATGATACGGGAGTGGGCGGCCGTGAGGTTTTCCTTGCTGACCGTCAGTAGGTCGGCGGCGTAAGTGAGTCGGGCTTGGGAGACGCCGGAGGACGCCCGGTCTCGCGACAGTTGGCTGATGGCATCGAGCACACTGCTCAGCGCGGCGGTGGCATTTGTCGTGGTGTCGATTGTAGCGGCCGTGGCATCGGTGTAGGTCGTGCTGGTGAGGTCGATGTTGGCCAAGTTAAACGTGTTGCCGTCGGGATCGATGGGGATGTCCAGACCGGCGACATCGGCGCTGAAGAGCGGCACGCCATTGAAGTCCTTGCTGGCGGTGTCAGTGATGAAACCGGCGAGCACGGCAAATTCTTGGTTATAGAGGCTGCGGTCGGCGTCGGCCTTGGTCCCGTCCTTTGCCATGATGGCGAGCTCGCTCATCCGGTCCAACGCCTTGCCCACCTTTTGGAGGTAGCCGTCCTGAGTTTGGGTAAAGGATACCCCGTTGGCGACGTTGGACTTGGCGGCCGTGATCCGGTTTACCTCGGCCTTGAGGTTGGCGGCCACGGCCAAACCGCCGGCGTCGTCGGCGGGATTGATGATTTTATTGCCGGAACTGAGCCGGGCGAGCGACTTGGAGAGTGCCGCCTGGTTGGCTTGGAGCGTGTTGGATGCCCCCAACGCGGAGATGTTTGTATTGATGATCATACCTGTTGTAGTTGGATTTTTTGCTGAGGTGCCCCAGGCGGGGACTTCACTTTAAAGAGCGGGATCGGAGGGGACGGGAACTGTGGGTGACGGCTGTGGACGGCGTGACAGGCGCGGCACCGCGGCTCGGCCGGTGGTGAGCGCTTCTTGGTTGGTGCGCTGGATTTCTTCGTAGATTTCCTGGCGGTGGATGGGCACATCGGCCGGTGCTTCGATGCCGATGCGGACCGCGTCGCCGTCGAGGCGGACGATCTTTACCACGATGCGTCCATCAATGATGACGCTTTCGCCTACTTTGCGTGAGAGGACGAGCATGGCGGGGATCAGTCAGCGGTGGGGAGTGGGTGGCGGACGGAATAGTCGACCGCATTCAAGGGCACGACTTGTTTGGCGATCAGGGTGTGGCGGTTCACCACGATGGGACCCTTGAGGTTCACGCTCGAATCGCCGTTTTTGCGCAGCGTGACGATGTTGTAGAGCTGGGCGTCGCCCGGCCCGGTAAGTTTGAGGAAGGCGGCATCCTCATTGCTGATGTCCGGCTCGTAGGTCGGCAGGACTTCAAAGGGGGAAACAACCAAGAAGGCGATCGAGTCGTCATCTTCGGTCTGCAACCAACTGAAGGGTGACTCGTGCTCGTGGCTGGTCAGCACGAACCGTTTCATTTGCTCGAGGCCGAGCAGCCCCAGGGGGAAGTGGAGCTTCTGGCCGGGAGGTGCCGATTGAGGTTGTGGCTCTGAGGACATGATTTCTTACGTTTAATCCTTCGTGCAGCGACCTGAAAGCAACGGTCGTGCCATGCGGTTTGGGTCATTCTTCGTGGCAAATCCTGCCTGTAAATTGGGCTGCAAGGCCCACCTGAGTTCCCGAAGCCGAATTTCAGGCGGCAAATTCGACCGGGTGACCGGCTAAAAATGCCTTCTTCGCCCCGTGCTTATCGGTCCCGGCGGGAAATCTCAAGCCAAGCGCCTCACCCGCCGATACTTGGAGCACGGCTCCGGTGGATTTCAGCCCAATATCAATTCGGGCATTCGGAGCCACACACCATGAGAGCGGTCATCGATGACAGTGCGGAAATCGATTTTATCATCTCGTTCATCTACGAGCGGTCGAGGATCCGTCTGCATGACGGCAAGGAGGCTTTGATCCGGGCGCGGCTCGGTAAACGGATGCGCGCCTTGGGCATCGAAACCCTGAGTGCCTACTGTGATTACCTTCGTTCGCCCGCGGGAGCCGAGGAGGTGCAAGCCGCCGTGGATGCGTTGACCACGAACTACACCCACTTCCTGCGCGAGGAGGCGCACTTCGATTTTTTGGTGAAGACGGCCCTGCCGGCCGTGCTCACCCGGGGCCAGCGTCGGTTCAATGTTTGGAGCGCTGCGTGTGCGAGCGGTGAAGAGCCTTACACCATCGCAATGTATTTGGCCGAACACTATCCCCTCAGTGAGGGTTGGGATTGGCGCGTGCGGGCGACCGACATCTCCACCAAGGTCTTGGCCACCGCGGAACAGGGGGTTTATTCCGAGGAACGGATCCGCCATGTGCCGGAAGCATGGTTACGGCGTCATTTCCAACTGGGCCATGGCCGGTGGGCTGGGCACTACCGGGTGAAACCGTCGCTCAGCAGCCGGATCAGCTTTCAGCAGCTTAACTTACTGGAACCCTACGAACACCCCGACCCCTACGAAGTCGTTTTTTGCCGAAATGTGATGATCTACTTCGACCGCCCCACCCA
>CAIJLV010000082.1 GCA_903821635.1 uncultured Verrucomicrobiota bacterium
ATCGGTCTCGAAACTGGCGATTTTCATCGCCTGACAGCGCTGCCGCGAGGGATCGGCAAAACGGATTCGCCCCAAGGTCAAGCACTGCGTTCGCTTTCCTTACTTTCGCACTTCACACCGACTTCTCAGACAGGCTCTTAGGCCCAACCGCTGGTGGCGTCATCCGGCTTCCCCTCGCGCCCGACTTCTGGACACTTCCCGTCCGTGAAGCCGAATCTCCGTTACCTGGCCGCGCTGGCGCTCGCCCTGGCGAATACCCACGCCGCCGATTCCCTCGTGCCGACCACGATGCTGTCGGTGAATGACCCCAACCTCGAAGTTACCGTCTGGGCCTCGACCCCGATGCTGCGGAACCCGACGAACCTGGACTTCGACAAGGACGGCCGCATCTGGGTAGCCGAAGGCGTGAACTACCGGAGCCATGCGAAACGCCAGCCTGAAGGCGACCGCATCATGGTGCTGGAAGACACCGACCACGACGGCAAGGCGGACAAGTCCTGGGTCTTCGTGCAGGAGCCATTCCTGCTCGCGCCGATGGGTGTCGCGGTAGTGGATAACAAGGTCATCGTCTCGATGGCGCCGGACATCATCGTTTACACCGACGTCAACCGGGACCTGAAGTTCGACCCCGCCGTGGACAAGCGCGAGGTCCTGCTCACCGGCTTCAACGCCCGCATCCACGACCACACCATTCACAGCGTCACGGTCGGCCCCGACGGCCAGTGGTATTGGAACTCCGGCAACTGCGGCGCCGTGTTCACCGACAAGTCGGGAAAGACCTTCCGCATCGGCAGCGCCTACGATCCCGGCCAGGCCAACCTCGGCTGGAAACCCACCGAAATCGCCGGCCAGCGCAGCGATGACGGCCACGTGTGGGTCGGCGGCTTCGCGGCGCGGATGAATCCTGACGGTTCGGCCGTAAAAATCATCGGCCACAATTTCCGCAACAGCTACGAGCAGACCGTCACGTCCTTCGGCGATGTGTTCCAGAACGACAACGACGATCCCCCGGCCTGCCGCACCGCGTTCCTGCTGGAATACGGCAACGCGGGCTTCTGCTCCTTCGACGGCAAACGCTCCTGGGGCGCCGACCGGCGGCCCGGCCAGAGCATTCCGACCGCGGAATGGCGGCAGGAAGACCCTGGCACCATGCCCTCCGGCGACGTGTATGGCGGCGGCTCGCCCACCGGCATCGCGTTCTACGAGGACGGCGCGCTCGGGAAGAATTACCGCGGCCTGCTGCTGAGCTGCGAACCCGGCCGCAACGTGGTGTTCGGCTACTTCCCGAAGCCGGACGGCGCGGGTTTCAAGCTGGAGCGCTTCGACTTCATCACCAGCAACAAGGAAGGCGAGTTTGCCGGCACCGACTTCAAGGGCGGCGGCAACGACCGGCGCGACCTGAAGACCATGTTCCGCCCCAGCGACGTGGGCGTGGGCGCGGACGGCGCGATCTATGTGGCGGACTGGTTCGACGCCCGCGTCGGCGGTCACGCCGACTGGGACGACACCACCTCGGGCACGATCTATCGCATCGCGCCGAAGGGCTTCAAACCGAAGGTCGCGAAGGTGGACTTCAACACGCTCGAAGGTGCGCTCGCCGGCCTGAAGAGCCCGGCGGTCAACGTGCGCGGGGCGGCGCACTACGCGTTGCAGGCGATGGGTGGGAAGGCAGTGAAATCGATCGTCAAACTGCTCAGGGACGAAAATCCCGCCGTGCGTGCCCGAGCCGCGTGGCTAATGCCAAAGCTGGGGTCGATCGGTATTCCCCATGTCACCGCGCTGCTGAAGGACAAGAACGCGTCAATGCGCAGCGTAGCCTTCCGTGTGCTCAGACGGTATTATGAAACCGCAGAGGATCCGGTCTCTCCCTACCCGGACGGAAACAATCCCAAACGGCCGGATGCCGGACAGCGGTTCCTGCTGGAATTCGCAAAGCAGCTGGCGGCCGATCCTTCGCCCATTGTTCGCCGCGAAGTTGCGCTCGCCCTCCGCGACCTGCCGCTGGAACGGTCGATGGAAACCCTGCTGACGCTGGCACAGGGCTTCGAAGGCCAGGATCGCACCTATCTCGAAGCCTGGGGCACCGGCGCGACCGGCAAGGAATCGCAGGTTTACGACGCCACCAAAGCCAAGCTCGGCCATGCCGACCCGCTGAAGTGGTCCAACCAGTTCGCCTGGCTCGCCTGGCGCCTGCACCCGGCGCAGAGCGTCGCCGACTTCAAGGTCCGCGCCCTGTCCGCCTCGCTGGACGACGCGAACCGCAAGCGCGCGTTGACCGCCATCGGCTACAACGCCACGCAGGAAGCCGCGGACGCCATGCTCGAAGTTGCCGCCAAGACGGACAAGACCGTGAAGGCCGAGGCGCTTTGGTGGCTGCTCAACCGCAAGGATTCTTCCTGGAAAGACTTCGGCGTGAACGCCGCCCTCAAGGCCCGCGGCATCTACGATCCCGAGGCCGTCGAACTGACTGGGGCTACTATTCCGGTCGCCGAGGCGCCCAAGTTCACCGTCGCCGACGTGCTGGCGCTCAAGGGCGACGTGACGCGCGGCGGCGAGAAGTTCGCCTCGGTTTGCTCCAGTTGCCACCGCGCCGGTGACGTCGGCACGGAATACGCCCCCAGCCTCACCGGCTGGGCGAAACGCCAGACCACCGAGGTGTTCCTGAACTCGGTCATCAATCCGAGCGCTGACATCGCGCAGGGCTTCAACGGCACCCAACTCAAGCTCAAGAGCGGCGACGAAATCCACGGCTTGGTGCTGTCGGAAGGCGATCCGCTCATCGTGCAGTCCGCCGGCGGTCTGACCCAGACCGTGCCGAAGAACCGCATCGTTGAGCGCAAGGGTCTGGGCCGTTCCCTGATGTTGAGCGCCGACCAACTGGGCCTCACCGCTCAAGAGGTGGCGGACCTTTCGGTCTGGCTCAAAACCAAGTAAGCCCTTCGTTCGCACTCCGGCCCCGGGGA
>CAIJLV010000083.1 GCA_903821635.1 uncultured Verrucomicrobiota bacterium
GGCAAACTCGATCAGTTCCCGGCGGAGTTTGTAGCGCAGAGCCCAGATTTCTTCATCACTGGTTACCGTTGGGTCCGTGACTTTTTGCCAGAATTCCCGGGAGTTGGCCGCATAAACGAATTGCGACTCATTGCCGCCTTGCTCGACAAATTTCCGCCGCCAAAAACGCCGCGCTGGGCCTTTGATCCAGCCGACGAGGTGAATGCCGTTTGTAATATGACCGATGGGCACTTGTTCCGGGCTCGCGGCGCCAAAAAATTGCTGCCACATTTCCCGACTTACTTGGCCGTGTAGTTCGCTAACGCCGTTGGCGGCCCGCGAATAGCGGAGCGCGAGCGCAGTCATGCAGAACGGCGCGTTGGGGTTTTCTGGATGCTCGCTGCCTAGGGCGAGCAGTTGGGCCGGCGTTAGTTTTAGGCTGGTGGCAAATTTGCCGCCAGCCATGTTGACTAGGTCCGGGGTGAACCGGTCGTGCCCGGCTTCAACCGGAGTGTGGGTCGTGAAGAGGCACTCTTGTTTGGTCAAGGCCCCCGCTTCTTCAAAGGATTTCCCTTCCGCCATCTTCTCCCGGATCAGCTCCAAGGTCAGGAACGCCGCGTGGCCCTCGTTCATGTGGAAGGTTGACGGCTGGACTCCGAGGGTGCGGAGGAGTCGGACGCCGCCGACGCCCAGGAGGATTTCCTGCATGATCCGGGTGGTGTGATCACCGCCGTAAACCCGGGTGGTCAGGTCGCGATAATGCAGGTCGTTTTCCGGCCGGTTGGTATCTAGCAGATAGACCGGCACCCGGCCGATATTCACCCGCCAAGCGTGGAAGTTCACGGTGGCGCCGAAGATGCGCACGGAGCAGACGATCGGATCGCCATCCGCGTCGAGCACGGGCTCAATCGGGAGGTTTTTCGGATTCAGCAGGTTGTAGTGCTCGGTCTGCCAGTTGTCGTGGTTGATCGCCTGCTGGAAGTAGCCTTCCCGGTAGAACAACGAGATTCCAACAAAGCCCAGCCCCAGATCGCTCGCCGATTTCGCGTGATCGCCGGCGAGGGCTCCCAATCCGCCGGCGGCAATGGGCAGGCACTCGTGGAAGGCGAACTCGGCCGAAAAATAGGCCACCGGGTTGGCGGCGAGTTTGGGCGCGTGTTGGGCGGCCCAAGTATTGGGTTCCTTCAGGTAGTCGTGGAAGGCCGTCAGCACCTTGCGGACGCGATCGGCGAAACCCGACTCGTGAAGCCGCACCTGCAACTCGTAGTCGGAAACTTCGCGCAGCACCGCTACGGGATTGTGATAGAGGTTTTGCCAGCCTCTCGGGGACAGCTCTTGGAAGACCTCCTGGGCCTCCTGATCCCAGCTCCACCAGAGATTGCGGGCGAGACGGTGCAGTCCGTCGGTGAGTTCTTTCAGTTCAGTTCCAGTCAGCGGTTTCGTAGTCATGGCGCAACAGGTTCAACGCGGAGGCCGGTTTGCACTGCCGCCCGCGGTTCCCATTGCCTACCCGGCGAACCCAGCCGCGGGGAGGGAAAAATCACTTAGGTTCATTAATTCCTGTCATTGGAACCCATTTTTTTCCCCTGCCTGGCCCGGATTTGGTCATGAAATTCCGCGGCCACGATGTAACCGAGACAATTTCGAGTCCCGCAAACACAGGGGTGGTCCTTGTATTCGGACAAGTCGTAGCCGTAGTTGAAGGTCAATTCCTCACCGGGTTGGATGTCGCGGATGGCTTCGATCCAGATGTGGCCTCCGTAGTCCACAGCTTCACAGTTTGGAGCGCAGGAGTGGTTGATGAAACGCGCGGGGTTGTCCGGACTGTTGCCGTCGAGATCGGTCGTTTCGTCGATTTGAAAAATATAGGGGTTGCCCTCCCCGCAGCGGCGGGCCGACTCCGGCTTGCTGATGCGCTCGCCGGTGTATTCGACAAACGACTCCCCGAGCGGGATGAACTTCGTGGCAAATGCCCCCCGGCCCTCAATCGCTGAATCACGAATGGCGAACCAAGCTCCAATCGGTCTCGGTTTCGGTGCCGACTTCGATCGTGTTTTGACGTCACTCACGGCGCCATTTCAGCACGCCGCCAGACCGGCTTCCAGCCTTTGAATTTCGGTTTGGGATCGACCCTGTCGCCGGGTGGTCAAAGCCACGATGAAGCCTTGGAGCTCTAGTGTCGCTGCCCGGGCTCCCCTGAAGAAGCGGTTCCCATCGCCCGCTGTGCGTGCTACACCGTCGGGACAAATTCCTCCTCATGTCGTCGTTCACGCATAACTGCGCCGGAATGCCCCGCCGAGATTTCCTCCAACTCGGCTTGGGTGGCGTCTTGGGATTGGGCTTTGCGGATGTGCTTCGCCTGCGTGCCCAAGCCGCGAGCCAACCTTCGCCCACCTTGGCTAAGCCCGCCGGAAAGTCGGTCAACACCATCCTGGTCTGGTTGGATGGCGGGCCGTCGCATTACGAAACGTTTGATCCCAAGCCCAATGCGCCGTCAGAAATTCGGGGTGACTTCAAGGACATCGCCACGGCGGTGCCGGGCATACGTTTCAGCGAAGCGGTGCCCGAACTAGCCAAGGTTGCCGACAAGTTCACCGTCATCCGCTCGATCTGCCATAAGGACCCGAACCACGGGGGCGGCAATCACTACATGATGACTGGCGCCCCCACGCCGGTGCCGGTGGCCTGCGGGGCGTTTGTGACGTTTCACCCGTCGTTCGGTTCCGTCGTGTCATCGCATCGCGGCTTGCGCGACGGCTTGCCGGCCTACATGTCGATGCCGCAGGTATCCCGCAGCGGCGGCCCCAATTTTCTCGGCGGAAAACACGCCCCATTCGTCATTGATGGCGGACCAAATTCGCAAAAATTCAAAGTTCGCGACGTAGTTCTACCGAGCGAAATCAGTGCCGGTCGAGCCGCCCAGCGACGCGATCTCCGCACGGCGTTGGACAAAATGTTACGCTACCAAGATCGCCTCGCCGAAGATCCAGCGGTCGCATTCGATGAGTATTATCAGCAAGGCTTTGAGTTGGTGTCGTCGCCCAAGGCGCAGGCGGCTTTCGACATTCAGCGGGAGGATGCAAAGATCCGCGATCAATATGGGCGGAACGACTTCGGCCAGCGCCTGTTGATGGCCCGTCGCCTAGTCGAAGTGGGCGTCTCTTGGGTGACCGTTTATTCCGGGGGCTGGGATCATCACACCAAACTGTTCGACGCTTACAAAGGCGACCACGTGAAGAACACCGATCGCGGCGTGGCGGCCCTCATTCGAGACCTCGACGAACGCGGTTTGCTGGACTCCACCCTCGTGATCTTGCTCGGTGAATTCGGGCGCACACCCAAGGTCAACAAGGATGCCGGCCGGGACCATTGGCCGCATGCGATGTCAGTGCTGATGGCCGGCGCGGGTTGTCCGCGCGGCGCGGTCGTGGGCGCGACTGATGCCAAGGGATATGCCGCAGCTGAGAACGTTTATCGGCCGGAGGATTTCGCCGCCTCGCTCTACACCAAGATGGGCATTGAGCACACGCAGATCCTGCATACCAACACCGGTCGCCCGGTTTCGTTGGTCAACAACGGCCGCCTGATCAAGGAACTGTTTGCCTAGGCTGACGATGAGACTCGAAGCGGAGTCGCGGGGCGGAAAATGGGGGCGCGGAATCCGCGCGGCGACTACCGGGTGGGCGCTGTTCATGGGCGCACTCGGGTGGGCTGCGCCGCCGACGTTGGATCACTTTTATCCCGTCGCCCTCCAGCGTGGAACAAATCACACCGTCGCCGCCTTGGGCAAATTCGAGCCGTGGCCGGTCGAATTCCAAGTCGAAGGGCCGGGGCTTACGCTCTCGGTGACGACCAACAAGGGGGGCGTGGAAATTGTCGTCGCGCCAGACGCGCCGACGGGACCTCGGTTGGTGCGCGCCTTCACTGCCGAAGGTGCCAGCGTCCCGCGTTTTCTCGTCGTGACGGCGGAGCCCCAAGGGGGGGAAGTGGAACCCAACGACGCCCGCAGCCAAGCGCAGTCCGTCACCCAGTTGCCGGCGTGGTTGAACGGCCGCCTCGACAAGAACGGCGATGTGGACCAATTCGCCGTGGAACTCGGCGCCGGCCAGACGCTCATCGCGTCCTTGCAGGCTTACGTCCTGCAATCACCGCTGGATGCCGCCCTGCGGCTCTTCGATCCGCGCGGCGTCGAAGTCCGCTTCAACCATGATGACGGCCGCACGCTGGACCCACAACTCGTCTTCACGGCCGAACGTGCCGGCCGGCACACCTTGCAGGTCTTCGGCTTCGCCCATCCCGCGGGCTCAGACGTGCGTTTTACCGGTTCCGACAAATGCGTTTACCGGCTGCACTTGGCCACCGGGCCATTTGGGCGCCACCCGTTACCGCTGGGCGTGCAGCGGGGTGTGACCAATTCGGTGCGAATCGTCGGGTGGAATCTCCATTCGAACGCCCTGCCAACCGTGCCGTTGAACGCCGCCGCCGTGGCGACCAATGCCGCTTGGTGGAGTCCGTCGCTGCCCGGTTGGGATAACGTCCTGCGCGTGCCGGTCGGCGCAGGCCCGGAACTGAGCGAAGTCGAACCGAATTCGGCCGTCTCCCAAGCGCTGGAATTACCCGTGCCGTCCGCCGTGACCGGCACGATCGAGCCCGTTGGTGACGTCGACCGCTTTACCTGGGTTGCGAAGCAGGCCGAGCGCTTCGTCTTTGCCGTGCAGTCGGCCGCGCTCGGTTTTCCGCTCGATGCTTGGCTCGCTGTGGAGAATACCGAAGGCGGCGAACTGGGGCGCAACGACGACGCGACGAGCGCCGACCCGCAGCTCGAATGGACCGCACCGGCCGATGGCCGCTTCGTGCTGGCGGTGGGCAGCTTGCTCCGGCGCGGGGGAGCCGATCAACTTTACCGGCTCAGCGTTGCCCGGGCGCAGCCGGATTTTCGGGCCACCGTGGAGGCCGCCGCGTTCACGCTGACGGCGGGTATGACCAATGACGTGAAGCTCACCGTCACCCGCCTCTTCGGTCATGTGGGCAAACTCACGGCTGCCGTGATCGGCCTGCCCACTGGCGTCACCGCGGCCCCTGTGGAGCTCGCCGAGAAGGCCGGCGAGACCACGTTAAAATTGTTCGCGGCGACCAACGCACCCGCCTTCAACGGACCGGTGCGCATCGCGGTTTCCGGTGACAGGATGGAACATTCCGCGGTCTTTGCCCTGGCCACGACCGGTGAAAACAACGGCGTGCCGCAGGGCTTCACCGACCTGCTCATCCGCGAGACGGATTCGCTCTGGCTGACCGTGGTGCCACCAAAACCCGAAGAGCCGAAGCCAGCGGAGAAGAAGTAGCCCTCCTCGCGAGAATAGGGCGTCGCGATGCGGGTGACGGTAGAGCGAACGCGCTACGATGGCTGCGCGATCAATCGTGGAACGTGGCGGAATCACGGCTCGACGAACCCGTTTGTGGCGGTAGGTTGGCGCCATGACGATCACGCTGGCCGGAGAGCAGGAGCGTTGGGTTGCCGACAAAGTTCGGGAAGGCAGTTACGCCAGCCCCGAACACTTGGCGGCCGAGGCGCTCAAGTTGCTGGCGGCCCGCGATGAGCGGGAACGCGGATTGGAAAGCCTGCGGGCAGACATCGCGGTGGGTTGGGATCAGGCCGATCATGGAGAGCTGCTCGATGGTCCGGTGGCCATGGCAGGATTGGTTGATCGTGTCCGGTGGCGATTATCGGCTTGGGGAGCTGATGTCTCACTCTGACTCGTCGATGCGGTAAAGTGCGGGCTGGAGGTAGCTGCCGAAGTCGAATAAGCCAATCAGGCATGATCGATCCTATGGTGTCGCTGGCGTTTGCTGTATACTCCAACAAGGGAGTTTACGCGCTCATGCTCGGGTCAGGGATTTCGCGGGCTTCAGGCATTCCGACGGGCTGGGAGGTTGTCTTGGATCTCATCCGCAAGGTGGCGAAGCTCGAAGGCGAAGACTGCGAACCTGATCCTGCTGAATGGTTCCGGAAAAAGCACGGCAGCGAACCCGACTACAGCAAGCTCCTCGACGCGATTGCCAAGTCTCCCACGGAACGCCAACAACTGCTGCGTGGCTACTTTGAGCCCACCGAGGATGAACGGGGCGAGGGACTGAAGCTGCCGAGTGCGGCCCACAAGGCCATCGCCCGTTTGGCGGCATCCGGTTACCTGCGGGTCATCCTCACGACGAACTTCGACCGGTTGACCGAACGGGCGCTGGAAGAGGCGGGAGTCACGCCGACGGTCATCAGTTCCTCGGACCAACTGGCCGGGGCGCTGCCCTTGGCGCATTCGGGCGTGACGGTCATCAAACTCCACGGCGACTACCTCGACACGCGGATCAAGAACACGGACTCGGAATTGGCCGGCTACGATCCGGCGATGGACAGGCTGCTGGACCGGGTGCTGGACGAGTATGGCCTGATCGTTAGCGGGTGGTCGGGAGAATGGGACGCGGCGCTTCGGGCGGCGATTGAACGCTGCCCGTGCCGGCGGTTCACCACGTTCTGGACCACGAGATCACCGCTCGGTGAGAAGGCGAAGCGATTGACCGTCCACCGCCAAGCGGTCGTGCTCCAAGCCACGGATGCCAACCAACTCTTTGGGGCGCTTCAGGAGAAGGTGCGGACCCTCGAAGACCTCAACGCTCCCCATCCCCTGTCGGCAAAGATGGCCGTGGCCACCGTCAAGCGTTACCTCGTGGACCCGGCAGCGAAGATTCGCCTTCGAGATCTTGTTCACGATGAGACCGAGAAGCTGTTTTCCGAGATAACTAGTCCGGTGTTTGGTGGGGCTGGAAATCTCAAGACGGCGGAGGAACTAACAATGCGGGTTGAGAAATACGAAGCCCTCAGCGAAATGCTTACGTATGTGATCGTTACTGGTTGCTACTGGGGAAACGAAGGGTCGGCGCAGCTATGGATCTCGTGCCTACAGCGGATGGCTAACCCAGGCAACGGGGGCAGTCCCTACGACCATTTGTTGAAGCTGCGCCGCTACCCAGCGCTATTACTTCTCTACTGCGCTGGCCTTTCCGCGATTGCCTCTGGCAATTACCAGACATTCGCCACGGTATTGGCCAAAGCGAAAGTGAAGAA
>CAIJLV010000084.1 GCA_903821635.1 uncultured Verrucomicrobiota bacterium
AAAATCCTGAAGCGCGATGCCAACACCCTGACCACCATCATCGCGCGCTGCTGCTCGATCAAAGCCGAGGTGGTGGGGGCTGACGAATTTGAAACGACCGGAGTGCGCGCAACGCTCAACTGGGGGCACACGATCGGCCATGGGTTGGAAGCCATCTCCAGCTACAACGAATATCTCCATGGGGAAGCGATCAGCATCGGCCAAGTCGCGGCGGCCCGGATTTCCTCCCGCCTACTGGGGCTTCCCGAAACGGAGGCCAACCGCATTCACGAACTGTTACAGCGTTGCGGTCTGCCGGTGAGTGTGAAGCTGACCCCGAAGAAGCGTGAAGCGCTGTTCGACGCCATCCGCCTCGACAAGAAGGTAACTCAAGGCGAAGTGAAGTTCGTGCTCGCCAAAGCTATCGGCGAAGTCGTCACCGGACAGCGCGTTCCGGACGCCGACATTAGCGCGGTTCTGAATTCAATTGCGGTCTAATTAGTCGCTTCGTCCGCGGCAGCCAAAAAAAACATCCGCGACCGCCCCGGAAACTCCCGGGCGGCTTGCTTCCCGGGGGAATCACTTTGCAGACTGGAGCAGTCTTCTGACTGCCATGGCCGAACTTCAAATGACTCCCGCTGCGGGTGCCCGAACGGTGCGCCACGTCGGCGACTTGCTGACTTTTGAACTGCGGGGCGTTCCGCCCGGTTGGTCTGCCCGGTTGCGCACCAATCTGGGGCGAGCCCGGCGGCTGCGGGAAGAAATCGTCAAAGCCCACTTTGAAAAAGTGCCTTTGGCCGGGGCATCTTGGCGGGACCTACCCCTGCATGATGCGGAAGGTGGCATCCACCGGGTCACCCTACCTTTGGCCGAGGTGGGGTTTTTCCGGGCCAAAGCGTATGCACTCGATCCGCACGGAAATCAGCATTGGGTGCCTGGCGACGACGCGGGCATCAGCATCCATCCGGCTTGGACGCGCACAGGCAACACCATCTACTGCGCATTCCCCCGAATGTTTGGGCCGAACAAGAACCGACGTTTCACAATCACCCCGGAGCCAGATCCGAGGCTTTCCTCCCTGGATGCCGAGGGCTACACCGCCATTCCGCCCAGCGGGAAACTGCGGGATGTGATTCGCGAACTACCCCACATTATCGATCGTTTGGGCTGTCGCGTGTTGCACCTTCTGCCGGTCAGCCCGACCCCGACCACATTTGCCCGGTTCGGCCGATTTGGTTCCCCCTACGCCCTCCAACATCTCACCGCGATTGATCCGGCGTTGGTCGAATTTGATAAGGAAACGACGGGTGTTGACCAATTCTGCGAACTTACGTCTGCGGTGCATGCCCGCGGGGCCCGACTCATGCTCGATTTGGTGATCAACCACACGGGCTGGGGCAGCTCGCTGTGGGAGGAACATCCCGAGTGGTTCGTCCGGCGGCCCAACGGCGAATTCGAGTCCCCTGGCGCTTGGGACGTCGTCTGGGAGGACCTCGTCGAACTCGACCAAAGGCACAAGGATCTGTGGGAACATCTCGCGGAAGCCTTTCTCACGTGGTGCCGCCGAGGCGTGGACGCCTTCCGGTGTGATGCCGGTTACAAAGTTCCAGCCAATGTCTGGCAATTCATCACCGCCCGCGTCCGGCAGGAATTTCCCGACACCGTCTTTCTCCTCGAAGGCTTGGGCGGTTCATGGGAAGCGACCGATACGCTGCTCGGCGATGGCGGCATGCAGTGGGCCTATAGCGAGCTGTTTCAAAACTTCAACGGGCTCGCGCTAAGCGGCTACCTCGACCACGCCCTCCAAACGTCTGCCAACTCGGGCACTCTGGTTCATTACAGCGAAACGCATGACAACGCGCGTCTCGCCGCCCGCCCCTTAACCGAAATCTCCGCCGCCCAAGAAGCGAGCCTCAAGCCCCCCTCGGTCATCAATCTCACTTGGGCACGCCACCGCAATCGACTCTGCGCCTTAACCAGCATCAACGGCGCTTTCGGCTTCACCTGCGGCGTCGAGTGGCTCGCTACCGAACAAATCAACGTGCACAGCAGCCGCGGACTCGCCTGGGGTAGCGAGCCCAACCTCGTCGGCGAGCTAGCCCGACTCAATCACCTCCTCTGCGGGCATCCGTGCTTCTTTGACGGCGCCAAACTTACCCGCCTCAGCCCGGCCGGGGCTCCCGTTTACGCCCTGCTCCGCCAATCGGCCGATGGTCTCGATGAAGTCCTGGTGCTCGCCAACCCCGACCCCAGCCGATCGCAAAGCCTGCGCCTAGATCCAGCCTTATGGGCCCGCTTGTGCAGCCCAGGCCACGACCTACTGGAACCGGATTCCACCCCGCTGAAACTGGGGCAATTGGCCAGCGAGGCCGGCGTAGAACTGACCTTGGAGCCTGGCGCCGTCCATTGTTTTGCGCCCTCGCCCAAACCGCGCGGACTTGCCGGTGAGGCCTATCGCCAAGCCCGGGCGAGAGCCGACTGGGCCACTGCCGCAAGCGCGCACGCTGCGACCGACGAACCCCGGCTCGCGAAACTCCCTTGGCTCGCCCTCGCAGCCGAAGTCGACCGGGACCCCGTCGGCGTGCTGGCACGCGCCTCCGAGGTGACCGACGGCTACGCACCGGTGATCGAATGGAGCGCCGCCGACGCCGCTCGACTCACCCTGGTTCCGCCCGGACATTGGCTGCTGTTGCGGGGCGAAACGCCCTTTCGAGCCCGCCTGAAGGTTGCCGGTGAAGCGCATTCGCTCAGCGTGGTTTCCATCGCGGCCCAAGGCGCACACCTCGCGTGTTTTGCTCCGCGCGCCCCCTTGGTCACGGCCGAAGCCACCTTGCAGATCGAACGCTACGGAGAGCGCCCGACTACCTCGATCGCCACGCTCCGATTCCTCACCTCCCCCCCACCGCTGGGGCCGATCGGCCCAGTCCACGATCCCGAGGCAGTGGCCCTGCTGACCAACGGCCGCGGGGGCATGGCCCGGCTGCGCTTGGATCTCGGCCAAGTGCGTTCAAAATACGATTGCCTCCTCGCGGCGAACCTTGATCCCCACGTGCCGGTGGATCGCCATGTCTTCGCCAAGCGTCTCCGGGCCTGGGTTAACGCCGACGGATTTATCGCCCCGCTGGGACTCGCCAACCTCGTCGATTTTGAACCCGGCCCTCCCGCCCACTGGCGCTTCGTGGCCAGCGCCGGCGATGGCCGCTGCGTCGAACTGCACCTGCTCATCGACCTGCTGCCGGATCAAAACACCGTCGCCATCCAGTTCTTCCGTCCCAACGGCGGCCCACGCGAGGCTCGCCTCGGCCGCTCCCTGCCGCCCGAAGCCAAGGTCAGCCTGATCGTCCGGCTCGACCTCGAAGACCGCAGCTTCCACTGGGAAACCAAACGCAACGAGGCGGCGGACTACCATTTCAGCTCCAACTGCCGACCTGCTTGCCTTGGATGCACCGGCCCGGCGAACACCCAACCCGCCTACAACGGCTTCGAATTTGCCCCCGCAGCCGACCGGCAGTTGCGCGTTTGGACCGACCGGGGTGATTACCATCACGCGGGCGAATGGAGCCTCAATCTCGCCCACCCGATTGAAGCCAGCCGGGGCCAAGAGGGGGCCGGGGACGCTTACAGCCCTGGGTGGTTTGAAATTGGAATTCCCGCTGGGGAAATTGCCCAAATCGTCGCCACCTCCGAGCCCGTTCCGCCCTCAGCAGGGCAACTCCGCGACTTCGTGGCCACCCGGTTGCGCCTCCGCGAGGTGGCCGCCACCCGGGCCACTGCCAGCTTGGAGCCGCACGTCGGCGAGCCCCCCGCCGCGCCGACGAGCCCGCCCCGGTTCGACGCGTTCGCCCAAACCTTGATCCAAGCGGTGCAAGCTTATGTCGTGCGGCGCGACGACACCAAATCGGTCATCGCCGGCTATCCTTGGTTTCTCGATTGGGGCCGTGACTCGCTGATCGCCGCCCGCGGCCTGATTGCCGCCGGCATGCATTCGGAAGTTCGTGCGTTGCTGACTACGTTTGGGCGTTTCGAACACCTCGGCACGCTGCCCAACAGCATTCATGGCACCGACGCCTCCAACCGTGACACCAGCGACGCGCCGCTTTGGTTTGGCATCGTCTGTGAAGAACTCGCCGCGGCCGAATCAGCCGGTTCTCCGGCCCTCTACGATGCCTCGGTCGATGCTCAGCGCACCCTGCGCGACGTGCTCCGCTCCATCGCCAACGGCTGCCTCCACGGCACGCCCAACGGCATTCGCGTGGATCCGGCGTCGGGCCTCGTCTGGAGCCCGAGCCATTTCACCTGGATGGACACCAACCATCCCGCCGGCACACCGCGCGAAGGTTATCCGATCGAAATTCAAGCCTTGTGGATCCGACTCCTCCGCCAGTTGGGCCGGCTGGACGTGGCTCCCAGCGACGGCGGCGGCGAAGCTTGGAACGACTTGGCGCAACGCGCCGAGGACAGCCTCCACCGCTATTTTTGGTTAGAGGAATGCGGCTGGTATGCCGACGTGCTGTTGGCCAGCCGCGACACCCCCGCCCGCACCGCCGCGCCGAGCAATGCCCTCCGGAGCAACTGCCTTTTCGTCGTCGCACTGGGCCTCGACCGCCATCCGCAGTTCGCCCAGCGTGCCCGCCGAATGGTGCAAGCCGCCGCCCAACATCTCGTCGTGCCCGGCGCGCTCCGCTCCTTGGCGCCGCTGCCGGTGATTCCGCCTTTGCCGATCTACGGCCCGCACGGAGCCCTGCTCAACGATCCCAACCATCCCTATTGGCCACGTTACGAAGGCGACGAGGATACCCGCCGCAAACCCGCCTACCACAATGGCACGGCGTGGACCTGGACCTTTCCGACCTTCTGCGAAGCGCTTGTAAAAGCCTTTCCCGGCGATCCCCAAGCGTTGGCCGCCGCCCGCGCCTACCTCGGCAGCAGTGAGCAACTGCTCACCGTGGGCTGCCTCGGACACTTGCCAGAGATCATTGATGGCGATGCGCCGCACACGCAGCGCGGTTGCGATGCCCAAGCATGGGGCGCCACCGAAGCCCTGCGCGTCTGGCGCTCGCTCCATTCGTAAGTCAGCCGCCGAATTCACCGAGCCACGCAGCGCGCCGGGCCGACCGGGTCGACCGAGGCGATTTAGCAGATTCGGCGGATTCGGCGGATGCTTGCCCTTCCCGCCCGCTTTCCCTAAGCCTACCCGCGCTTATGGGTCTTCTCGAAGGCAAACTAGGAATCGTATTCGGCGTCGCCAACAAACGCTCCATCGCTTGGGCTATTGCACAGGCGTGGAAACGCGAAGGCGCCACCCTCGCATTCACCTATCAGGGCGAACGCCTCAAGGAAAACGTCGAAGAACTCGCCGGCACGTTCGGCGCCGACACCTTGATCCTGCCCTGCGACGTCACCCGCGACGCCGACATCGACGCGGTGTTCGCCTCAGTGAAAGAGAAATTTGGCCGGCTCGATCTTTTACTGCATTCCGTGGCCTTCGCTCCCCGGGAAGCTCTGGAAGGCGACTTCCTCGACACCACGCGCGACGCCTTCAAGGGCGCCCACGACGTGAGCGC
>CAIJLV010000085.1 GCA_903821635.1 uncultured Verrucomicrobiota bacterium
CAAAAAACCTTCAGTGAAATCTTCAGTAGCGGGGGGTGAAAGGGTACTTCCGGAGGGTGAAGGGAAAGTGTTGAAAAGTGCGGAAAAACGGGCACTTTATAGGCGTGTAACGTGTTGATTGACAGACGATTCCGACCCTCGCCGCGCCGATGCTCTTCGTGAAGGGAACCGAGCGTGAGCCTGCCGCAATGGGCCAATAACGGCTGGCTGAAAGCCCACCAGACCAGCCCGAAGGAAGTCTAGGACGTGGCGAATACGACTACGCAGGCGGCGCGACCCCAAAGGAGGCCGACGAGCTGATCGAGTTCACCCGGGAACTGCGGGCGGACGTCCGGGCTTGGTTGCAGGAAAACCACATCGAACTGCGGTTGCCGAACGAACACAAATAGTCCGCCAGCGGCCAGGGGACACTCGGCTCGCAGGGGGGCAGGCAACAGGCGGTGATTCACTTCGACCTCCCCGCCAAGGCCGTGCGGACTCTCGCTGAAGCGGGTTGAAGGTGTCCGAAGGATTTTTTTGTCCGGTTTCGCGGGCGGACAAGAACTGCATGGGGAAAAGGTGCAATCACGCCCCGATCAAAACCATGACTAACCATTGCCAACCTTCCTGCCGCTGGGCGACGTGGTGCTGCCCCTCCGGGATCCGACCCCGGAATTGCTGGGCCTATGGGTATCGCCGGTTCACGGCGCTGCTGCGGCCGGACGGTTGGAAGGCGGGCAAGCGTTGGGTGCAGCGGTGGCGGCGGAACGAGGAGAAGGCGGTCGAAAAATTGCGGCGTGGTCTCTGGCGTTGACTACGCCGACCACACTTGTTAATTTTTCCTAGATTTGACCCGGCTTGTCCAATCTGTCGCCGCCTTGCTCGTGTGCCTGACCCTCGGGCTGCACTGGGCTGCGCTGCAGACGGTCGCGTGGACTACGATGGTGCTTGAGCGCTCTCAGACCGGCTCCTTTGGAGAAGCCCTCCAGACGACCTTCGACGGACTGCACCCCTGCCAACTGTGCAAGGTTGTCCGTGCGGGAAAGTCGGAGGAGCAGAAATCCGAACGCCAAATCAAGCTCAGCAAGCTGGAGGTTGCGGTTCCCGAAGAATCCTTCTGCTTATTCACCCCTCCGGAGCCTGACTTGGGGCTACCCGGAGTGACGAGCCTCCCGGTGTTCCGGGCCGAAGCCCCGCCGATCCCGCCTCCCCGGCGGGCCTGATCCCAGTCGCAGTGTCGCTTGTGGTAGCCGGCCTCGGCCGGCTCTGACCGACGGGTTTCACTGGGCTCGATTTGTCCACCGTCCATCCGCCGGTCACTCCCGCGGAGACCAAGTTCCACCTTGTCCATTTCGGCTTCTGCCGAGGCCCGCCCTGAATGTTTATTCACACCTCGATCATTGGTCATCGTCTCGTCCGGATCCGGACTCAGCGGGCGTTCACCCTGCGGTTGCAGTCTGGTGGTGGCAGCTTGGGGCGGCGGCCTAGCCAAGGAAGGCTGGATCGGCGTGCGGCCCGCCGCCGCTTCGACCGAACTGGCGCGACTGAAAATACTGGCCCAGGCGACGGAAACGGTTCGCCGCACTCGGGGCGCAGCCAAAACCTTGATCCGCATGCCGACTTGGCCGACCACACATTTCCCGAAACCGCTGAACTCTGGTGTGCCTTGGTTTACCCCGCAGGCAGGTGGAGGGGTTCCGTCGGCGGCGTTTCGCTTTTTCCATCCTGCGGCGTTTTGTCACACCCGATCGACCGCCTGTTGCCCGTAATGTCGTCCATTGCGCCGGTGTTGGTTGTGTCGCGCCGGTCCAAATAATTACCTTACCCATGAAAACATACTGCTCCCTATTCAGCTCACCGAGGCTACTAGCCCTGACGGTGGCTAATCTTGCCCTGTCAGCCTTCGGTCACGAAGTCACGCTGACCAACGTCCCCATGCAGGGGGGAATGTTGCATGTCGGCTTTGCCTATCATGCTGATCACAAAGAACTGCACGCGCACATCGATCCTGCGGTGCCCGCGCTGACCCCGGTTAGCATCAGTGATCCGACGGCCATGTTTGCTACTGCCGACCCTTGGACTGATTTGCTGGACCCGCATCGCCAAGGGCAGGCTTTCAACCGCCAATACGGCTTTGTCGTGGACGGCGAAAGCGACCCGCTTCCTGAAGGTTCGGCCATCTGGATTCGTCAACTGGCGGCCTCGGCCGGTTTGCAGGCGTTTCGTTATCGCGGAACCGATCCCAAGGCGTGGGAACCCATGTTCGGCACGGCGGGTTCCACAAACGTGTTCGCTTGGTCGCTGACCATGTTCCATCCGGCCTACACGTGCCCCCTCAACAGCGGCCCGCACCACGCGGACTATGAGGCATTCCTGGTCAATGCTGCCAACGGTGAACCGGTGGCCGGTATTTCCTCCGCGCAATTCACGCTCACCTGGACGGTCGCCGGGCAGGCGATCCCCAACCTGGTTCTGGCGCAAAAAATCGTGCTGACCTGGGCTGCCTCGGGCACAAATTACGTCGCGGAGTCATCCCTGAGCTTGGCCGATGGACCCTGGACGCCGCTCACCAACGTGCCCGTCAACCTGCATGGCCAGCTCACGTTGCTACTCGCGCCGGAGACCCCCGAGCGTTTCTACCGCTTAGTCCCCAAAGTGGCCACGGCCGCTCCGGAACACGGCGGTCATTGAGTCCGCTTACACACCGTTCTCCCAAGCCCTACAAAGTGCGCCTGCTCCCAACCGGCAACTTGCGTCGAATTTCTCGCCCCCCGCAGTTCGCGGCGCGGGTCGCCCAGGCTTTCACGTTGATCGAACTGCTGGTCGTGGTGGCGATCATTGGAATCCTAGCTGGGCTGCTTTTGCCGGCCTTATCCCGAGCCCGGGCCCGAGCTCGGGGCGTCGCGTGCCTGAATCAGCAGCGTCAGCTCGGTCTGGCCCTGCTGCTGTATGCCGACGACCACCGTTCCGAGTTGCCGCGAAGCCAGCATTCCGCGGCGGCTTTCGGCAGTCTGCCGTGGGGCTACGCCCTGCTGCCGTATCTGTCGCTCGGGGCGCCGACCAATCGCGCCGCTGTTCGCCATGGTGTGTTCCGCTGTCCGGCCGACCAGCGGACCAACGGTTGGTCGTATGGTCTCAACGTCTATTTCGAGTTGGGACCGGATGACGATTACCGCGGGAGCCCCGCGACGTGGCGAAGGCTGACCTCCCTGCCGCAGCCTGCCGACACCATCTGGCTTGGCGAAGTGGTCGGCAGCGTGGATCACGTAATGACCCATTTCTGGGAAGAAAACGGCGCCGTTGAAATTGCCACCAACCGGCACCTTCCCGCTGCCAATTATGCTTTCGCCGACGGCCACGGTGAAAGGCGGCCATTCACCACGACTTTCCGGCCGTCTGCTGGCCTCGACCTATGGAATCCGCTCCGCGATCCCTGACCTTCGCGACCATCCCCAGTCTACCGCTATGAATTGCCTGCCCCTAGTCGTCATCACTGCCCTCAGATTGCCCTCAGCCTAAGTCGAATCGCTGCTGAACCGCTGGCCAGTGCCACGGCCAACCAAGACCAACTGGTTCAAGGCGACCGGCATGCACAGCCACGGCTGTGCCAGCGGCATCCGCTCCGAACCCGCCGCACTGCCGACGTGACTGCCGCCTCGGTCGACTGCACCAACTAGGTGTCCGAGAAGCAGCTCGTCGGCGTGAGCAAGGCTGCCCGTTAGGACACTACACTAGCTTGGCTACTCAATAAAAAAGAGGCCGGGCACTAGGCCCGGCCTCTTGGTAGAGGCGAAGTGGCTTCCGCTTATTGCTGGGCGCGGTAGAACCGAGCGGTGCCACTGGGCTGGAAGGTCGACGGGCTGGTCACACCCAGCAGCGGCTGGTAGTTGCCCGACGGCGTTTCTGCGGAGAGGAGGTTGCCTGTCCACGTTACGGTGATGCTACCGTCCGCGTTGCTCTGCACCGAAACCGTGAGCAGCACGCCCTTGGCCGAGGGGGTTGGATCTTCCGCTGGGGCGGGATGGGAGAACACCGTGAAGAAATTGACCTCCTTGAGGGGGCTGCCGGTGTTGGCGTTGATGGTCGCGCCGTTGGCGGGTTTGTTCTCCAGGTTGATTTCGCCCTTGGCGGCGACGCAGATCTGCTTGGTGGTCATTGCCACGGTCATGCCGACCGACCGGATATCACCCGTCTTCGCCGCGTTGATGAACGGGAAGAAGCTGGGGGTCAGGGCCGTAAAGGTCATGGTCTCGCCATTGAGCGCCAATACTCGAGCCGCAACTTGTTGCTGTTCGTAACCATCCGGGCTGGAAACCCAAGACGCGGTGACGCGGTCGAGCGCGTCGGCGGCGACGTTGGCCCGGTCGACATTGCCGACGAAGGCGGGTTCGCTGACGTCGAACGTGGTGAAACGTTGCGGGTCACGGGTGTCCCACGCCGCGATTTTCACGACCTGTTCGTTGCCGGGTTTGCCGATCAAGAAGAGGTAGGGAGAGTTGATGTGGGCGGCGATGCGGGCGCCGTCGCCCCGGCCGTTGCTGAATGCCACGCCGGAGGTCGACTGGTTGAAGGTGCCCGTTGCGTTCCCGTCGTTGTCATACAGGTAGAAATCGCTGCCGTTACGAACCGCGAAACCACCCTTGAACGCGGCGAGGTTGGCCCATTGGTCACCGTTGGCGACCTTGAATGACTCTTTGACGACTGTGCCATCGGGCTTGAGAAGAGTAGCGACGGCGGCGTTGCCTTCGGCCCGGAGGAGCAGGGAGCGATCTTCGACGAGCGAGACATAATTCCCGTTGCTTAGGAAGGTGATGTCGCCGCCGAAACGGCTGTTCTGGTCGCTTGCAACTTGACCGGTCGCTTGGCGGCCATTGGCGGAATCCAACGCTTTGGAAAGTGGTGTCGGCGTTAGAGTTGTGGGGTCGAGCGTGAAGGCTTGAACTGTGCCGTAGCGACTGATTGTGCCGCCCGCCGTGGTGCGGTCATAGCCCTTGTTCCAGCGGTCGCCGGAGTTGAACTCGACGTAGTTGTGGGGCGAGGCCTCGGCGCCGACCACGTAAGCGGTGGCGTCGGGGCGTTTGTCACCCGCTACGCGTCCGGGGTTGCCGTTTTGGCGGGACCCGTTGATTTCGCCAGTGAATGGGGTGCTGTCGTCGGCGTAAAACCCTTCCACCGTCTTGCCGGGGCTGCCGTTCACCGGCTGGATCGCCACGACATATCGCTGCTTGTCGGTGGTGCCGGCGGCGAAGGTGCTGCCTTCGATCAAGAACATGGAATTGCCCAACACACTGGCGTTCGGCTCCCAGTTGCCCAGCGCATCATTGGCGGGAACGATGATGGCTTTGTCAGGAACGATCCGGCTGAGGCCCGCGGACTCGATGCTACCAGGGATTTGAATGGGGACGTCTGCCACCACGGCGGCGGAAAGCGGCGCCGTGAGCGAGTTCGTTCCGGGCGTGCCCAAGGCTGCCGCGGTGTAGGTCACGGCGAGCGCGATCGAATCGCCGGGGACAATCTTCATGCCCCGGAGGTCCACCTTGAATTTGTTGGCGGCGGTATCTTGGTCGCCCGCGCCACCTTCGACGAAGGATCCGGCATATTTGCCAGGTAGGTTCAACCCTTTTTCAACCGCCTTCGGATCGACCACGTAAACATCGACCACGTTGCGCGTGTAATTCGTCGTGTTGGGCGCGGGCAGGGTCCCGTTCATGATCCCAGCGACCACGCTGGTGATCGTTGGCACCACGCCGCTGGCTGGATCAAGAATGGCGCCGGCGTAATAGGTTTCATAGGCGCGCCCACTCTCGCCATCGGGGAAGGGGAAGGCGGCAAAGGCGTTG
>CAIJLV010000086.1 GCA_903821635.1 uncultured Verrucomicrobiota bacterium
ACCGGCGGCGGCCACGGCGGCGTGGGCGCGACCGCCGCCCAAGGCGGGGCCGGCGGCGGCAGCTACGATTCCCTCACCGCGCCCACAGAACGCGGCAGCGCGGGCGGTCCCGGCACCGGCGGTCCCGGCGGGGCCGGCGGCGGCGCAATCCGGGTCGTCGTGGGCAACACGTTGCAAGTGGACGGCCAAATCACCGCCCTCGGTCTGAACGGCCTCGCCAACAATTCCGGCGGCGGTGCGGGCGGCAGCATTCACCTGACCGCGGCCCAACTGGCCGGCACCGGCCTGATCCTCGCCGACGGCGGCGCCGGCGAATGGGTGGATGGCGGCGGCGGCGCCGGCGGCCGCATCGCGTTGCAACTAGGCGCCTCGACGTTCAGCGGATCCGTATTCGCCCGCGGCCTGGGCGCCCGGCCCGGCGGCGCCGGCTCCATCTACACCCGCACCGGCCTTGATCCCGGCGGCGAGCTGGTGCTCGACAACGGCGGCAACCCCGGCGCGCTTTCCCCGCTTGAAGTCCCCCCGGCCACGCGGCTCGTGCTCGGCAACGGCGCGTTTGTCTATCCGCCCACGCCGCTGTCCGTCGTCAGCCTGCGCCTAAAACCAGGCGCCACCCTCACCCATCCGAGCGGCCAAACCTCGCTCGCCGTGCAGGTGGAGCGGGACTTCATCATCGAAGCCGGCGCGACCGTCTCCGTGGATGGCCGGGGCTATCCGTTCGACGGCTCCGGCGGACCGGGCGCGGGCAACTCCAGTTCGGCGGTCGGTTCGGGCGGCGGCCACGGGGGCACGGGCGGCGTGAGCGCCACGGGCGCCCCCGGCGGGGCGGTCAATGGCTCAGCACGGCAACCCGTGGCGTGGGGCAGTCAGGGTGGTGCCGGCGCGGACGGTCCCGGCGGGGCGGGCGGCGGCGCGGTGCAACTCACCGTGGGCGGCACGTTGGAAATCGCCGGCACCCTCACGGCCAACGGTCTGAATGGCCCGGTCAACAACGCCGGCGGCGGCGCGGGCGGCAGTCTCTGGATTGAGGCCGGCCGCCTCACCGGCGCGGGCGGGCTCACCGCCCATGGCGGCGCGGGCGAATGGGTGGATGGCGGCGGCGGCAGCGGCGGCCGCATCGCCCTCTATCTCGGCACCAACGACTTCACCGGCACCCTCAGAACTTACGGGCGCGGCGGGCACCAAACCGGTGCCGCCGGCACGATTTACACGCGGCTCGCCCCGGATTCGACCGGCCACCTGCTCGTGGACAACGGCGGCACTTGGGGGGCCTACACGCCGCTGAGCACGCCCGAACCCTTCCACCTGCGGATCGCGCAGCGGGCGCAAGTCATCCCGGAGGAACCCCTCGTCGTCCGCTCGCTAACCTTGGAAAGCAACACCGTGCTCACGCACCTCACCGGCCAGCACGGACTGCAATTGGTGGCCTTGGGGGAAGCAGTGATCAACGGCGCCATCGAGGTTTCCGGGCGCGGTTATCCGTGGGGTGAAAACCCCGGCCCCGGAGGCGGGGTGCAAAGCAGTTGGGCCGGCAGCGGCGCGGGCCACGGCGGCGTGGGTGGCCGCAGCGCGACCCAGATTCCCGGCGGCCCGGCCTACGGTTCGCTCCTCGAACCCACGACCCTCGGCAGCCGCGGTGGACCGGGCGACGGCGGCCCGGGGGGCGCGGGCGGCGGCGCGGTCCGGCTCATCGCCGGCGGCACGCTCACGGTCAACGGCCGGGTCAACGCCGACGGCGAACGCGGGGTAGCCAACAACTCCGGCGGCGGTTCCGGCGGCAGCCTCTTCCTGAGCGCCGTGAAGTTTTCCGGCACCGGTTCGCTGACGGCGAACGGCGGGGCCGGCGAATGGGTCGATGGCGGCGGCGGCGCCGGGGGACGCATTGCGATTTACCGGAGCCAGTCCGACTTCACCGGCACCTTCGCCGTGGGCGGCGCAGGGGGCTCGGCCATGGGCGAGCCCGGAACCCTTCACGAGGCGGAAGCCCCCACCGTGATCTGGCTCTCGCCGGCGGAGGGTTGGGTGGACGGCTCGCTTCCCCTGCAAGTCGTTGCGCTCGGCGCCAGCAGCAGCCCGGCGGCGATGGAGTTTAGCCAAGTCCGCGCCGGCGTCGTCACCCCGATCGCGACCGTGCCCGGAACCCTCACGGCCGCGACCGAGTGGAACACCCGGTCCGTGCCCGATGACACCTACGACCTGCAAGTGGTGGTGCGCGACGCCGCCGGTCGGACGCTGACGACGAGCACCCGGCGGGTTCAGGTGAACAACTCAGTGGTCTGGCATCGCGGGGCCCTGACGGGCGCGGAGAGGTGGTCGGCGGACCAGGTCCATGTCGTGGACGGCGAGTTCGTGCTCGGCCCGACCGGGGCCCTAACTCTTGAGCCCGGCGCGGTCGTGAAGTTCGTCAGCGGCGGCCGGCTAACACTTCAAAGCGGCGCGACGTTGCGGGCGGCAGGTGTCCCCGGCAGTCCCGTGGTGCTCACCTCGTTCCTCGACGACAGCGTCGGGGGCGACAGCAATCTCGACGCCGCCAACTCCCAGCCCCAGCCCGGCTCGTGGCGGTTCGCGCTGAAGGCCGGCGCCACGGTGGAGCAAAACGCTCACACGCACTTCCGCTTCCACAGCCAAACCTTCGGCGGCGCCTTGACCGGCGACACGCTGTGGACCGGCGACACGCTCCGGGAAATCACCAAAACCGTCGTCGTGCCCGCCGGCGCCACCCTCACGCTGGAAGCCGGCGTGATCCTGAAGTTTGCCGCCGGCGTCGGCCTCGACTTAGCCGGCGGCAGCCACTTGGTCGTGAACGGCACGCTGGCCCAACCGGTGATCTTCACTTCCCTGCGGGACGATACCTACGGCGGCGACACCAACGACGACGGCACGCGCACGCGGCCGTCCGCCGGCGACTGGCGTAGCCTGCGTTTTCAGGATGGGGCGAGCGGGTTGATCCACCACGCCGAGATTCGTTACGGCGGTAATTCGACGGGCAACCCGTGGGGCGCCGGCGGCGCGCTGGAAGCTCTGGGCGGTCCACTCACCGTGCGGCGCTCGGTAATCGCGGACGCACTGAAGGACGGCGCCTTCTGCTACGGCACGACGCGCTTTGAAAACTGTCTCGTCCTGCGCTGCGATCGCGGCCTGACCGCGGTGGGTGAAATGACGGTGCTCAACTGCACCTTGGACGGCAACCGCATCGGCCTGCTGGAACACGTCGGCCAATTGATCGTGCGCAATTCCATCGTGGCAAACTCCCTGGACGTCGGCATCGAGCACGACCTCGGCGGCGGCGTGCCGGTGGTGACCCATTGCAACCTCTGGAATCCCGACGCCCCGCGCGGCAATTACCACGGCACCCCCGACCGCACCGGCCAGGCGGGCAACGTGTCCCTCGCGCCGCGCTACCGAAACCACGCCGGGGACAACTTCCGGCTGAACTTCGTCTCACCCGGCATTGATGCCGCGAGCGGCCCCGTGGCGCCCGATACCGACTTCGCCGGCAACGCCCGCTTCGACGATCCGCGGACCGGCAACACGGGCGTTCCGGCGGCCAACGGGGCGGTGCCGGATATGGGCGCCTTCGAGTTCGCCGACGCGGCGCCGTCCCAACTTGATCTGGTAGTCGAAGCGGTGGTGGCGCCCACGCAATTGATCGCGGGCAGCCTCGCGCACGTCGAATGGACGATCGTGAACCGCGGCCACGACGCGTTCGCCGGTCCATGGCACGACGCGCTGGCGCTGCGGTTGGCCGGCTCCAACGCCCAGCTGCCGGTCGCCGAACTTTTGGTCGGCCACAACGTGACGCTCGGGCCCGGGCAAAGCTTCCGTATGAGCGCCGACGTGCGCGTGCCGGGCGGCATCAACGGGAGCTACCAATGGGTCGTCACCGGTAACAGCCGCGGTGAGCTGTTTGAGGCCGCCAACGCGACGAACAACGAGGCGACCACCCGCGTGCCGGCGACGCTTCAAGTGCCCGCGCTGACACTGGCGGGTGGGCCGCTGGGCGGGCAGTTCAACGCCCAAGAAGAGCACCACTGGTTTGTGGTGACGGCGCCGCCCGGTCAGGACGTGCGCCTGCAACTTGATCTGCTCGCCGCCAACGGCAGCACCGAACTGTATGCGGGCCGTGGCTTTATGCCGACGCCGGACAACTTCACCTCGCGGCAACGGGAATGGAGCGCCGCCGACACCTCGGTGATTGTTTCCGGTGCGGGAGCGCCCACCGGCCCGGGCAACCAAAATGTGTTCTACGTGCTCGCCGTCGGCCGCGTGCTGACGACGCAGCCCGAGCGCTACACCCTTCAGGCCAGCACGGCGGATTTCACCGTGGAGCGGGTGTCGCCCGCCGCCGTAGGCAATGCCGGCGTGGTCACTCTGGAAATCAACGGCGCGAAATTCTCTGCGGGCACCCGCTTCGCCCTCCGCGCCGGCACGGAACGCCGCCTGGCGATCCGCCAAAGCGTGCGCGGGAGTGGCCGGGCGTTCGCCACGTTTGACCTCACGGGACTACCTCCGGGCCAAGCCGACGTGGCAGCCGAGCGCGACGGCTTGACCGTCAGCCTCACCGCCGCGGTAGACATCCAGCCGGGCGGCGCCCCGGACTTCTACGTCAACCTCAGCGGGCCCACCACCACCCGCGCGGGCCGCACCACGACGTGGTTTGTGACCTACGGCAACCGTGGTTCGGTAGATCAACCGTTGCCGCTGCTGCGCTTTCGGGCACCCGGTGCGAGCGAAATTCGGTTGTTCGATCACACCTTAAACTGGGCCGACTCGTTCGTCTTTCTCGGGCTGAATGCCGAGCATTTCCTGCCCACCCTCGGCCCGGGCCAGGAGGTCACCCTGCCGGTGCGGTTGAAGACGACGGCGGCCACGACGGTGAATCTGGACGTCCTCCCCGGCGAGGCGTTCACGTCGTCACCGCTACCGTTCAACTGGTCCGCCCTGCCCGCCCCCGCTGGGGTCGCGGCGGCGCCGTGGACCGCGCTGCTCGCGACACTGCCCGCCCGCCTCGGCGCGACGGCGGGCGATTACGCCGCCAAACTACAGGCCGACCTCGAACAATTGGCCGCGAGCGAACTGCGTCACGCCTACGTGGCCAACGTGAACGGCCAGTGGTTATTTGGCGATGAACCCGCCGGTGTGGCCACGCCGAACCCCAGCATCCTGGTGCCGGACGACGTGCTAAACGAACCCACGGCCGCGCAACGGCACGCCGGGCCCGCGGCAAAACTCCCGGGCGACGGCCTGCGGAAGACTTACTTCGTGGTCATTTCCATCGAGGACTACTCCGGCATGTGGGGCCACACCCACACCAATGATCTGCCCGGCACCCGCCAAGACTCGGCCGACTTGCAGCAGTATTTGGAGCAAGACCTGCGCGTGCCCCCGGAGCAGCAATACGTCGGGCACGATTCGCCGACGGACAACGCCGCGTGGACCCGCGACCACATCTTGAACACGATCCGCAGCTTCAAGGGCAAGGTAGACGCGGATGACAATCTGGTCGTCGTGTTCAGTGGCCACGGGGGCTGGAATCCCCGCAGCGGCATCGGCTACTTCTGCGCCAACGGCGGCTACGTTTCCCCCGCCGCCTTTGCCCATGCCGTGGATGAAGTCGGAGCCGGCACGACGTATCTGATCAACGATTCGTGCCACTCGGAGGCGTTCAACGAAAACGTGCACCCGGTCAACACGACGTGGGTCGGCTTGGCCGGCACGCAGGCCGACCGCATCTCGTGGGATACGGCCAGCGGGGGGGAACTGATCACCCACCTCAAGGGGCAGTTGCGCAAGTGCCACGGTCTGGGGGAAGCGTTTGAACGCACCCGGAAAATCGTCACCGACAAGTATGCCACCCAGACCAACGTGGTGGAGCAGCAGGCGCCCGTGCTGACCAATCCCTCGGCCGAAGCCCTCACCGGCAAGCCTTGGAACGATCCCAGCGGCTTCTGGCAAGAGTTGGAGCAAGGCCTGAACCAACTCCCCTATCACCCGTGGTCACAAACCTTGCTCAGCCTCGTGGGCAGCGTGGATCCCAACGATAAATACGCGCTCGCCGGGGCAGGCCCCGAGCACTGGGTGCAGGTCGGCCAGGCGTTGCCGTTTGAAATCGTCTTTGAGAACAAGACCAACGCCGCCGCCCCAGCGCAGGAGGTCTTGGTGTTCGACCAATTGGATCCGCAACTCGACTGGTCCACCTTTGAACTGAAGAGCCTCGCCTTTAACGACGCTCACCTCACGGTGCCGCCGGGCCTTCAGCGGTTCACCACCACCACGACGGTCGGCACTGACCCCAACGCGGTGGACGTAGACGTGAGCTTCAATCCCGCCACCGGCCGGATCACTTGGCTGCTCCGCTCGCGCGACGCCGCCACCGGCGAACTGCCGGAAGATCCGTTTGCCGGCTTCCTGCCGCCGAACGACGCCAGCCACCGCGGCGAAGGCTCGCTCAGCTACGTGGTCCGGCCCCGGGCGGACCTCGCCGATGGCACGCGCCTGACCAATCGCGCGACCATCCTGTTCGACCCCACCTACGGGGCAAATCTGCCGATCCTCACGCCCCAAGTGACCAACGCTCTGGACACGTCGCGGCCGACCAGCCAGGTGCAGGCCCTGCCGCTTGAAATCAACGGCCCCCTGGTCGTGCAATGGTTCGGCGCGGACGCCGCTGGCAGCTCCGGCATCGCCTCCTTTGACGTCTATGTGGCGCGGGCGGGGGAGCCCTTCCAAGTGTGGCAACTGGCGACGACGGAACCGTCCGCCACGTTCACCGGTGAGCCCGGTTGGACCTACCACTTCTACAGCGTGGCGCGCGACTTCGCGGGCAATACCGAGACCACCCCGGCCACGCCCGACGCCGTCACCACGGTGGCCGGCGGCTACACGTATGCCACTTGGGCCGCCGGCCAAAACCTGCCCGCCCAAGCCCGCGGTCCAGACGACGACGCCGATCAAGATGGGCTGAGCAACTTCGGGGAATACGCCTACGCGCTGAATCCGTTGGTGGCCGACCGCACGCTGTCAGTCCCGCAGGCCGCCCTGATCCGCGTGGCTGGACAGGACTACCTGACCCTGACCTATCGCCAGCCCCCCAACTCGCCGAGCGACCTGCGCTACCGCACCACTTGGTCGGGCGAACTTAGTCCGTGGGCGGGCCAAACCGACACCGTCACGCTGGGGCCTCCGGTGGACCGCGGCACCCACCTCGAAATCACTGTGCGGGCCCCGGTGGGGAGCCTGCGCCGGGAGTCCGGATTCCTGCGTTTGGAATTGCTCCGGTGACCCCGCGGCCCGGGCGCTTGAAGGTCGGGCTGGTTGTCCCCCAAGGTGGGCCCCAGCCATGACTCCGTCCTGTATTCGAGCGTTGGGGCTCCTGCTGCTCTGCGGCAGCGGGCTCGCGCAATTCCGTGCTCCGGCGGCCCCGTTCCGGCAGGACCGCTTCGCCATCGGCATGTGGGTGCCGCCCCAGTCCCGGGGCGACCTTGCGTTCCGGTATCAGGAAATCGCGGAGGCCAACTTCAACCTCGTGATCGGCAACTCGCCGCTCCCCGTCGCCGACCAACTCCAACTCTGCGACCAGTTGGGGCTGCGCGCCCTGGTGGCCGCGCCGGGCCCGGTGGCAAGCTGGCCGACCAACACCTCGTGCTGGGGCTACCTGCTGCAGGATGAACCCAGTGCGGCGGCCTTCCCTGAATTGGCCCAGACCGCGGCCGAGATCCGCCGCGTCCACCCGGGGCGTTTCGGCTACATCAATCTTTTTCCGAACTACGCCAACGCCGCCCAACTCGGCGTGCCGACCTACGAGGAACACGTCGCTCAATTCATGGCCCAGGTGAAGCCCGAGGTGCTCTCGATGGACCACTACCCACGCATGCGGCCGGACGGCGATTCACGCGCCGCCTACTGCGAAAACCTGGAGACGTTTCGCCGCCACTCACTCGCCGCCGGGGTGCCGTTCTGGAACTTCTTTTACGCCCTGCCGTTCGCCGACCGGATCGATCCGACCGAGGCGCAGATTCGCTGGCAGATCTACACGGCGTTGGCCTACGGGGCGAAGGGCGTCCTCTACTTCTGCTATTGGACCCCCGGCCAAGGGAACGGCGGCACCGGCGAATTTCCCAAGGGCGGCGCCCTGCTCACGGCGGAAGGCCGGCGCACGCGGCACTACGGAGAGGCAAAACGGATCAACGCGGAACTCCTCCAACTGGGCCCGACTCTGCTGCAACTGACGAGCGAAGGCGTGCGGCGAATCGGGTTGGACTCGGCCCCCGCGGTCGCCCCTTCGCCGGCCCCGATTCGCCAGTTGGAACGGGTCCGCAATGACCCGCGCGCCGAGTTCATCGCGGGCAGTTTTCGGCACGCCGACGGCCGCCGCGCGGCCTTGCTGGTGAACCATGACTACGCCTACACGGCTTGGCCCACCGTGACCTTTGACGCCGACCCCACCCAGGTGCGCGAAGTGGACAAGGCGACCGGCGCCGAGTCGGTCGTGGTGGACGACAGCCCGGAACTGCCCGGCCTCCAACTCTCGTTCGGCCCCGGCGACGGCCGCCTGTTCCTGCTCCCCGCCGCAAAGTAAGCGCGCTCAGGGTGGAACAATTCGCTGGTCTAGGCCCGGCCCGTTCCCGACCTTGGGCGCATGAAATCCAAGGTGCCACTGCGGCTGCTCCTCACGCTGGCATTTTTCCTGTCTTCCCCGCTCGGCGCCCGAGCCGAACACCGGGCCACCCGCTTGGGCAATCCCGCCTTCCGCTTTGCCCCGCCCCTGCACACGCCGGAAGATTTGCGCGCCCGTTTCCAAAGCGAAGCCCTCCGGCCCGACATCGCTGAAATCCTGCGGCAGTGGGGCTGGACCGGCGACCTCGCCGACCTGCACGCCGCCGCCCAGCGGGCCGAAATCACCGAAGTTCGGCTCCCCTACGGCACGCGCATGCCCTTCATGTCGTCGCGCGAAAAGGGCCGTCCGGTCTGCCTCAAGGACGTCGTTTGGGTCGGGTCGGAACCTGTGGAAGCCTACGCCTTCAACTTCGCCTCCAAGGGCCGCCGTTACCGCTGCGTGACCCCCAAGCCGTGCAGCAACTTCTACCTGGAAGACCTGGGCGTCGCGAAACCGGAACTGCTGTTGGTCAAATCGGCGCCGGCCGAGGCGGGCGTGTGCGCCCCGTTCGAACTCAAGCTCATCTACCGCAACACCGGGGGCGTGCCCGCGACGCAAGTGCGCCTAGTGGACCGGCTGCCCGCGGGTTGGAAAACCACCAACGGAGCTTCCGAGGTGGCGCTGGACCTCGGCACGCTGCAACCCGGGCAGGGCCGCGAAGTGCGCCTCCCCGTGCTGGCCAGTCGGGCCGGCAGCTTCACCAACCAGGCCCGCCTCACCTGTGCGGAGGGGATCGCCGTGGAAGCCACCGCCGTGACCACGCTACTAGCCCCGGCGCTGGCTCTCGACTGCGCGGTGCCCGCCCAAGTGTTTGCCGGGCGACCGCTGAACGTTTGCCTGACGATCCGCAACACTGGGGACGGCGCCGAAGCCAAGGCGGTGGCAAAATTGCCGGTGCCCGAGGGCGCCACCTTCGTCAGCGCCACCGAAGGCGGAACTTGGGTGGACGGGGCGGTGGTTTGGGAACTGACCGATTTGGCCCCGGGCGCCGCCCGGGAGGTTTGTGCGCGCCTCAGCCGGCGGGAACTCGGGCCGGTGAATTTCAAGCCGACCGTGCAAGGTGTCTGCGGTTCCTTGGTGGAGAGCGCCTGTGCCAGCCGCATTGCCGGCATCGCGGCCATTCTGCTCGAAGTGGTGGACCTCGAAGATCCCATCCAAGTGGAGCAAGACGTAACCTACGAGATCCGGGTCACCAACCAAGGCTCAGCCACCGGCACCAACCTGCGCCTCCGCTGCAACTTGCCGGCGAGTCAGCAGTTTGTCACCGGCAGCGGTAGCACCTCGATGGCGCTGAAAGACGGCACCCTGAACATCGAGCCGCTGCCGAGTTTGGAAGCCAAGGGCGTCGCCACTTGGCGCGTGGTGGTGAAGGCGCTGGCAGCGGACGACGCCCGGTTCCAAGTGGACTTGATCAGCGACCAGTTCGAGCAACCGATCCACGAAAACGAGTCCACACAGCAGTATTGAGGACGGAGCGGGACGGGTAGGCTTGCCCCGCGGCTCAGCGGCTCAGCGGGTCCAGACGTTGAGTTTGATCGGGGTATTGGCCGGAAGCGGGAGGCTGACCGTGCGGGTTGCCGACGACCGAGCCCAGCCCCCCGCGATCTTTTTGCCGCTCCTGAACGGGAGCGCTCACGTCGCCAACTGTGCCACAAGTCTGACCACTTACGACGTGAGTGTGCCTACTTACGGTCCAATTTCGCCGATAAACCCTCATTTTAGGCCCGTTTCGCTGAGTGTGCTAGAACCCCACCCTCGCTGGCACACTTTTCGACCGTCCGTTTTACCTCGCCCACGCTCGCGACGCACTGCGGCCCGGGTTCCGCGTTTGCCCGCTTGGCAGTCGCCCCCACGGGCCCCTAGCTTGGGTGTCAGCCACCCACCATGGATTGCGCCGACTTTACCCCGCTTGCGCCCAGCCCCGGCCGGGATCTCGACCTCGCGGGCAAGCTCTGCCAACGCCTGGAAGCGGCGAAATACAAGCCCGCCATACTCGGCCTCACCTTCCTCAAATACATCCCGGACACCTTCGCGGAAGACCGCACCAAGCGCCTCGCGGGTCAGCGCGACGACGCCGGGGCCAAGGCCAAAGATTCGGACGAGCTGAGGGAGGCGAGCCAACCGAAGCGAAGTGGAGGAAGCCGGGCGTTTGCGGCAGGTCCCCGCACGGGCGAAATCAGCAAGGCCTTAACCCCATGGCAGCGACTGCGCACTCTCTCCGCCAAAACGCGGTAACATCACCTCCCGCTACCCATGCCTCCATCCAAGTTCACCTACGACCAGCCCGCTGACGCCCCGAGTTCGGTCCTGCGGGAAGACACCATCGAATCCGGCTTCATCGGCAAGCTCCAGGGCCTCAAATACGAATACCGGCGGGACATCACCAACCGCGCCACGCTGGAGCAGAACTTCCGCGAGAAGTTCGAGGCTTTGAACCGCGTCCGGCTGACGGACGCCGAGGTTTGCCCGCCTGCTAGATGAAATCGTCACCCCGGATGTCTTCACCGCCTCGAAGACCCTCCGCAGCATCAACAGCTTCACCCGCGACGACGGCACGCCGTTGAACTACACCTTGGTGAACCTCAAAGACTGGTGCAAAAACCACTTCGAGGTCATCAACCAGCTCCGCATCAACACGGACCACAGCCACCACCATTACGATGTCATCCTGCTGATCAACGGGGTGCCCTGCGTGCAGATCGAACTAAAGACCCTCGGCGTGAATCCCGGCCGGGCCATGGAGCAGATCGTCGAATACAAGAACGCCCCCGGCAACGGCTACACCAAGACGCTGCTCTGCTTCATGCAGATCTTCATCGTCAGCAACCGCGACCGCACCTACGACGCCGCGAACAACAACGCCCGCCACTTCGCCTTCAATGCCGACACCGCCATGCGCGACAGCGCAATCCCTCCACGCGAAGCCTCACTGCGGAGCCTGAGCGCGCCAAAGGATAACCGTTTCCTGCCCATCTATCCTTTTTCCCTCAACTAAATGCCCACGCCATCCAACAACTCCGGCCTGCGCGACAACCACACCAGGGGAACGGTCGCCGACTTCCTGCGAGCGAAAACGCAGAGCGGATCCAAACTCTCCATCGTCTCTGCCTACTTCACCATCTACGCCTACGACGCGCTCAAAGCGGAGCTCGACCAAATTGGTAACCTCGACTTCCTCTTCGGGGAACCGTCGTTTGTGAACCGGCTCGACCCGAGCAAGACCGAGAAAAAAGCATTCATCATCGACGCCACTGGCTTGGAGCTCTCGAACAAGCTTCAGCAGAAACGCGTCGCCAAGGAGTGCGCGAACTGGATTGAGCGCAAGGTGGACATCAAGACCATCAAGCAATCAAACCTCCTCCATCGCCCGGATGAATTGCTTCCTCCACGGCATTGAGGACTTCCGCATCGAGCGCGGCGACACCCTGGCCGAGCCGAAGCTCGTCGAAGGCGACCGCCTCCAGCGCTTCGATGTCGTGCTGGCCAATCCGCCCTACTCCATCAAGCAGTGGAACCGCGAAGCCTTCGCCGCCGATCCCTGGGGTCGCAATGTCTTCGGCGTCCGCCGCAGGGCCGCGCCGACTACGCCTTCCAGCAGCACATCCTGCAAAGCCTCAAGCCCAAGACCGGCCGCTGCGCCGTCCTCTGGCCCCACGGCGTCCTCTTCCGGCAGGAGGAGGCGGAGATGCGCCGCAAGCTCATCGAGGCCGATCTCATCGAG
>CAIJLV010000087.1 GCA_903821635.1 uncultured Verrucomicrobiota bacterium
CAAGACCCGCGTGATCGCCGAGACCGGTGCCGGCCAGCACGGCGTCGCCACTGCCACCGTCGCGGCGATGTTTGGCCTCAAGTGCGTCATCTACATGGGCGCGGTGGACTGCGAACGCCAAGCGCTGAACGTCTATCGCATGAAGATGCTCGGGGCCGACGTGGTGTCCGTGCATGCCGGTCAGAAGACCCTCAAGGAAGCGGTCAACGAAGCCATGCGCGACTGGGTCACCCACGTTCGCAGCACCCACTACATCCTCGGCACGGCCTACGGTGCCCACCCGTATCCGCTCATGGTCCGCAATTTCCATCGCATCATCGGAGACGAAGCCAGACGGCAAATCTTGGAAAAGGAAGGTCGGCTGCCCGACCTGCTGCTCGCCTGCGTCGGCGGCGGTTCGAACGCCATCGGTTTATTCTATCCGTTCCTCAACGACCCAACGGTGAAGATGTGCGGCGTCGAAGCCGGCGGCCACGGCATCCTGCCGGAACAACACGCGGCGCGCTTCCACGGTGGCTCGCTCGGCGTGCTCCAAGGAACCCGCAGCTACATCCTGCAAGACGCCGATGGCCAGATCCAACTCACCCACAGCGTCAGCGCAGGCCTAGACTACGCCGCCGTCGGCCCCGAGCACGCTTGGCTGCACGATGTCGGCCGCGTGGAATACAACTACGCCACCGACGAGGAAGCGCTGGGCGCCTTCATGAAGCTGGCCCGCCTCGAAGGCATCATCCCCGCTTTGGAGAGCAGCCACGCCGTCGCCGAATGCCTCAAGCGCGCCCCGCAGATGCCGGCGGACAGCCTCATCATCGTGAACCTCTCCGGCCGCGGCGACAAAGACGTGGCCCAAGTCGCGCCGAAGGTGGGGCTGGAACTGCCGAAGTGAATTCCGCAACTACGGAACCAGCGGGCAAGCCAGAGCCACCAGTGACCTATGGTCGATGGATAGGATTCGGCCTCGTCATTGTGTTGGTCTCTGCCGCGATGTTGCTCGCGTTGGATAGTGGAACTTTAGAATTCTGGCCAAACTCCCTGTTGTTTGGCCTTTTCACCGCCGCAATCAGCATGGTCTTCGTGATGCCTGGGTATCTGGCCTTCGCTGGCATCACCACGATCATCCTAAAGCGAACTCGTTGTTCACCGATTGTTCGCCGTCGCTGGTTGCTGGGACCGCCCCTCCTGGCGTTGGCCGCCATCGTCTTGAATCCGCTCAACAACCAACGCCCCAGCATCGGGTTTGAAGCGGCCACCGGCGTGAAAGCACCCACGTCCTTACGCCGGTTTCATTACGCACACGGCATGGGGTTGATGTGGAGCCGTCACGTCGCTTGGTTTGAAATGGAACCGGCCGACCTCAGGAACCTGGTGCAGGTCAAAGAACTGGTCGCCACTAATGGACTCAGCCTGCACCGCCTCCTGAACGGCGATCGCGAAATCAGCAATACCAGCATTCCCACTCAAGTTCCGGAGTCGAACTATTCCGTCTGCTATCTGAACCTCTGGCAGGAGTTCAACTTCAGCACTCGGCGTTATCTGTTCACCACTCCGGAACACGATAAGGCCGTTTGGGTTTACATGCATGACCGTTGATGTCGGGTCGCTAACTTGCCCCTCGCCACCGCCAGTTCGTCGGATACTTTTCCGCCATGAGTGCGACCGCTGAACTTCCCAGCATCAGCCTGACGCTAGAGTCGTGGCAGGGCCAGCTTACGCCCGAAGCCGCGCGAGCCATCCTTGCCCTGCGGGCCGAACCAAAAGCACAGGCCCGCTACGATGAACTCGCCTCGAAATGCAACGCCGGTTCCCTCACCGAGGCTGAGCGTCGGGAATTGGACGCGACCGTGGAGTTCAACGATCTCGTGAGCCTCTTCAAGTCGCACGCCGCCACCGTGGTCTCGCGTGGCTGACCGGGTTCCAGATGGGCTGGCGGATCGGGTCCGCCAGCGCGCCGGTAACCGCTGCGAATACTACCGGGCACAACAGGCGTTTCAGTTCGTCTCGTTCCACGCCGACCACATTGTCAGCCAGTTCCACCAAGGCCCGACCTTGGAGGAAAACTTGGCCTTAGCCTGCCCCGCCTGCAACAACCGCAAGGGAACCAACTTGGCCGGCATAGACCCGGACACCGGCGAACTCACGCCGTTGTTTCATCCGCGAAAACAGTCTTGGAATGAACACTTCCGAGTCATCGAGGGACGGGTCGTTGGTATTACCGCGGTCGGCCGGACTACCGTCTGGGTCTGCGACATGAATGCGCCCAAGCGGCTGGACGCCCGTCGCCGATTGATTGCCGCGGGGCTGTTCTAGCCTGGATGAGCCGGCCGGCCAGCGGTTCACGGAAACGTTGAAACCCAACCAACGGATGTCATGGCCGCGCCAGAACTGGCGTGCGGAGCATTCGGAGAAGTCCACAGGTGTAGGCGGCGAGGTAAAGGGTCATGTTTTTCGCAGGCAGGATGGAACCGCCCCCACGGCCGCGTGTGTCCGGTCAAGTGATGGAACAAGGTTCAGCGATCCTTGGCGCGGTGCTCACTCCTCCCCGTCGAAATAATCCAGCGGCTCGGAGCGCAGCAGGCGGCGCGCCGGAGAGCGGACCATCCATTTGCCGCTGTCGGGGTAGTGGCAACTTTCGCCGATGGGGTTGTCGGCGACGATGTAGAGCACGAGGTCTTCCGCGGGGTCGCTCAGGAGTTGGTGCGGTTGGCCGGGCTCGAACAGGAACGCGTCGCCCGGTTCGATGGGTGTGAAGCCGCCTTCGTGCCGGACTTGGCCGCGACCGCTGAGGACATGGTAGAACTCCCACTGGGCGCTGTGGGAATGATAGGGGCACATTGCCTTGCCGGCGGGAATGCGGCAGATCTCGACGTCGAACGGGTGGCGTTTGAGCAGGTCCGTCGAACCGTCTTCCCGGCCGAGGGCTTCGGAGATTTCACGGTCGCAGCTCGCGTATTTGCCCTTGGGCGAGGCGTAGCTGGATTCGGCCAAGTCGCGGGTGTTGATCTTTTTCATGCGGCGGGTGGGTAAGCAGGAACGAGGCGAAGGGAGAAGCGAGGACGACTTTTGCTGGGTATTGCGGGCGCGGTCAAATCGCGGGTGACCGTGGTTTTCCTTACTGAACCACTGGGCCGGATTAGGGGGGAACCGTTCCGCTAGGTCCGCCCCCGTTTGGCAGGACCGTTGACTGTGTTAGAGTGTGCTCTGATGACTGCGAAAAATGCTCTTCCGTGGCACGCTCTCACCGTTGGCCAAATCCTTAGTTCTCTAGGCACATCCGCAACCCAAGGCCTTTTATCCGGCGAGATCGCCGCCCGGTTGGGCGAGCACGGACCGAACGAATTGTCGGCCCAGCCCGGCATTCCGGCTTGGAAACGCTTCCTGCTCCAGTTCCATCAAGTGCTCGTTTACGTGCTGCTGGTCGCGTCGGCCAAGGCGGCCATGCTCGGCGAATACGTGGACGCGGGCGTGATCTTTGCCGTCGTGTTCATCAACGCCGTGGTCGGCTACCTGCAGGAGGACAAGGCGGAACGGGCGATCGGTGCCTTGTCCAAACTGCTGTCCGCCGAGGCCACAGTGCGGAGGGATGGTCGCAAGCAGCGCGTGCCGGCCGCACAGTTGGTGCCGGGCGATATCGTTTTGCTCCAGTCGGGTGACCGGGTGCCGGCCGACCTGCGCCTGTTCATGGTGCGCAGCCTGCAATGTGAGGAGGCCGCGCTCACCGGCGAATCCGTGCCGGCCGAGAAGTCCGTGAATCCCCTGCCGGAAACCACTGGTCTGGGCGACCGCCGCAATCTGGCGTTTGCCGGCACTATGGTCACCTACGGCCAGGGAGAAGGGGTCGTCATCGCCACGGGGGACCGCACTGAGACCGGCCGCATCGCGACACTGATCGCTGAGGCGGTGGACCTGATGACTCCGCTGACGCAGAAAATCCAAGCCTTCAGCCAGCGCCTCGTCTACCTCATCCTCGGCCTTGCGGTGATCACTTTCCTGATCGGCTGGCTGCGGGGCAAACCGGCCGACGAGATGTTTATGGCGGCCATCGCGCTGGCCGTGGGCGCTATTCCCGAGGGGCTGCCGGCCGCCGTTACCATCACCCTAGCGATCGGGGTTAGCCGCATGGCCCGCCGCCGCGCCATCATCCGCAAACTGCCGGCGGTTGAGACGCTGGGCAGCACCACCGTGATCTGCTCGGACAAGACCGGCACGCTCACCGAGAACCAGATGACCGTGCGTTCCATCTTTGCGGGCGGGGACTGGTTCGAAGTGACTGGCAGCGGCTATGCCCAAGCCGGCGAGCTGCGCCGCAACGGTCAACCGGTGATACCCAGCAGCCATCAGGCCCTCGCAGAAACCCTGCGCGCCGGCGTGCTTTGCAACGACACGCTACTCGTAACAGACGAGGCGGGACGGCCCAAGGTGCAGGGCGATCCGACCGAGGCGGCCCTGCTCGTGGCGGGGCAGAAAGCCGGCTTCGCCCAGGTGGCTACCCACGCCATCAACCCTAGGCTGGATGTGATTCCCTTCGAATCAGAGCACATGTTTATGGCCACGCTCCATGATGCGGAACCGCGGGTGATCTATAAGAAGGGGGCGCTCGACCGCCTGTTGGCGCGTTGCGATCGCGCCCTGCTTGCCGACGGGACCGAGGTCGCGCTGGACGCCGCCACAGTCCATGCCGCCGGCGACCACCTCGCGGCCCAAGGCCTGCGCGTGCTGGCGTTCGTGCGCCGCCAAGTCACCGCCGACCACGGCCAACTGGCTCCCAGCCATGTGGCCGGGGGCCTGACCTTCCTCGGCCTGCAAGGCATGATGGATCCGCCGCGACCGGAGGCGGCCGACGCCGTGCGGGACTGCCTCCGCGCAGGCGTGTTGGTCAAGATGATCACCGGTGACCACGCGGTCACAGCGGCTACCATTGCCCGCCAGCTCGGCCTCCAGGGCGCCACCCAGCCGGACGGTTCGCTGCGGGCCATCACCGGGAATGAGCTTACACAGACCAGTGACGAGGCGCTTTCCCAATTGGCGGAAGACACGGCCGTCTTCGCCCGGGTCGCCCCCGAACAGAAGCTCCGCCTAGTGCGTGCGCTCCAGTCCCGCGGCCACGTCGTGGCCATGACCGGCGATGGGGTGAACGACGCTCCGGCGCTCAAGCAGGCCGACATCGGAGTCGCAATGGGCATCACCGGCACGGACGTCGCCAAGGGGGCCGCGGCGATGGTGCTGACCGACGACAACTTCGCCTCCATCAAGGCAGCGGTCGAAGAAGGCCGGAACGTCTTCGATAACCTCGTGAAATTCATCGTCTGGACACTGCCCACCAACGGTGGAGAAGGCCTGCTCCTGCTGACCGCGATCATCCTCGGGGCCGAGCTGCCCGTGCTCCCGGTTCAGTTGCTCTGGATCAACCTGACTACGGCCATCTTCCTCGGGCTGATGCTCGTCTTCGAGCCCAAGGAACCCGGACTGATGGACCGCCCCCCTCGCGACCCCAAACAACCACTCCTCTCCCGGCCGCTGGTGATGCGCACCCTGTTAGTCTCGCTGCTCATGCAGTTGGGCGGCTACGGCCTTTTCCTCTGGGAGCAGCGCGTCCACGGCGCTTCGATAAACGAAGCCCGGACCATTGTGGTCAACCTGATCGTCGTGGCCGAGTGTTTCTACCTGCTCAACTGCCGTTCGCTCACGCAGCCCTTCTTCCGCCTTGGTTGGTTCAGCAATGCATGGATTTGGGGCGGCATCGCGGTCATGCTGGGGGTGCAATTGCTCTTCAACTACCTGCCGTTTATGAACCGCTTGTTTCATTCGGCCCCGGTGCGTGCGGAAGCGTGGCTGCATGTCACCCTCGTCGGGTTGGTTGTGTTCGTCCTCATCGAGTTGGAGAAACGCCTCCGATTCGGCCGCTCCGCGGGCAACGTCGTGACGTCCGGGTAAACCAGCACGGCCAATGAAAGTCTCCGTCTTCGATACCAAACCTTACGACCGCCAATTCTTGGAAACCGCGGCCGGCGCACCTGACGTCGGCTGGCGGTTCCACGAATTCCGCCTAACCGCCGAAACGTCCGAAGCCGCGCGGGGGGCCACGTCCGTATGCGTGTTCGTCAACGACCGGCTGGACGACGCCTGTGTCCGACGCCTCGCTCAGCTCGGGGTCCGGCATGTCGCCCTGCGCTGCGCGGGCTTCAACAACGTGGACCTCGCCGCCGCGCGAACTGCCGGCCTCACCGTCAGCCGGGTGCCCGCCTACTCGCCGCACGCGGTGGCGGAACACGCCGTCGCCCTGCTGCTGACGCTCAACCGCAGGATTCACCGGGCCTACAACCGGGTGCGCGAACACAACTTTTCGCTCACCGGCCTCACTGGTTTCGACCTCTTCGGCAAGACGATCGGCATCGTCGGCACGGGCCGCATTGGCCGTATTGCCGCGCAGATTTTCCGGGGCTTCGGCTGCCATGTCTGGGCCTACGATCCCATTCCCGCCAACGCATGGGCGGCCGAAAACGGAGTCCGGTATTCCCCTCTCGCTGAGTTGCTGGCAGCCAGCGACGTCGTGTCGCTGCACCTACCGCTCACGCCGGAATCCCACCACCTGCTGAACCGCGCCACGCTGGCGGCGATGAAACCCGGCGCCTTCCTGCTCAACACCAGCCGCGGCAAACTGGTGGACACCACGGCGCTGCTAGAAGCCCTCAAGTCCGGACACCTCGGCGGCGTGGCCCTGGACGTTTACGAGGAAGAAGAAGGCGTGTTCTTTGAAGACTTGTCCGCCCAAGTGCTGCCGGACGACGAACTGAACCTGCTGCTCACCTTCCCCAACGTGCTGGTCACCGCCCATCAGGCGTTTCTGACCCGCGAGGCACTCCACGAGATCGCGCGCGTCACCACGGAAAACCTGATCCGTGCCGGCGCCGGCCAACCGCTGCTGCCGGACACGCAACTGGCGTAGACGGCTCGCGGAAATCGAGCCCATGCCCGAAGTCGTTCGGGTGATTGAGGTTGTTGCCCAGCGGTTCCTCCGGCTGCTTGCGGGTCGCGAAGGCTGGCGAATTGCGGCAGCCGTCCGCGCAAACCCAGCCGCTGAATCACCGCTCAGCACTTAACTCCGGCTGCGGAGGGGACCCGCGGCAATCTCCCGGAAGGATCCGAGCAAACCGACCCGGGCCCGCCGGAGCCAGAATAGATTGTTCAACGAGGACCCGCCGAGCCAAGCCACCAGTAAGGCTTCGACCCAATGATCCTGATTGAACAGAGTCGGACGCCACGCGAAGGCCAATGCCGACATTCCTCCCAACAAGAGCACCCACGGCAAGACCAAGACCCGGAAAATGACCGGCCCCGTGCTCCGAGTGCCGGTGGCCGAAAGCCCGATCCAATTACCGAGCCAAGCAATCGTCACGAGATCGAAGAACAGCAGGGCCACATGGCCCGTCAGGAGCAGTGGCCACACGAAAAAATCGGCCGCCTGCGCCTCCGCGAGGAACAGGCGAATACCCAAGAACAGCTCGACCACCGCCACCGCCACTGTCGGCCCGAAGAATTGTCGTTGTAACGCCCGCAAACGCCCGCGGACGAGTCCCGGGATGGTGACCGGAGTCGTAAGCAGGAGTTCCATCGCCCCGCTGCGCCGGTCATCAAAAAACTGTCGGGGAGCCGCGAGCGCCATCCCGCATTTCAGCAGGCCATTCACCGGAAAAGACAGCGCGAGGAGGAGCTCATCCGCCCACCACTCGGGGGCGCCCGAAAGCATCGCCAAGAGGGTGTAAAGCAGTCCGCCGCCAAGGAGAACCAACCAAGGGATCCATTCGCGAACCCCGGGTCGGCTCGCCAGCCAGACGACGGGGTGCAGTTCCAGCAGACGAGTCCGGTGAGCGTCCATCCCGGCGGCAGAGTGGTCGCGCCCGCGTCGCCCCCAACCGGTCCAGTTCACCCCAGTTTTTCGGTCGGAATGCTGCCAAATCCGGGGTAAACGAGCGCTGGCGCTAGCGACAGCCGCCACCCCGATGAGAGCGCAAAAAACCAGCGCCTGCCCATAGGCCCCCGGCGCCGCTTGGTAGGGCCCAGCTCCAGCCCCGGTCAGCGCGCTGATTGGCGTGAGCCATTTACCTTCGCCAAGGCGCACGCCGAGGTCAGCCCAAGCCCAGCCGAAACGCTTGAACACCAGCTCACTCAGCCCAGCCACTACCGGGCCGCCCAATTGCCACCCCCCGATCAGCGCCAGCGCAGTCACCGCAGCCGACACCGGTTCGGCCACCCACGTCGAGGCCAACAGGCCCAGCGCCAGCGACGTCAGTAAAACGACGACAAGCACCCCGACGACCCGACTGTATTCCGCACCGGTGACGCCGCCCAAAAGCAGGCAGAGCCCCAGCACGGGAAAGCTGGCGAGCAACCCGTAGATCGCCGACAGCGACGACGCCGTAAGTTTGCCCAGGGCGACATCGACCCCGCGCAGGTCGGTGAGAAAGAGCAACCCGAGCGTGCCCTCGCGCCGCTCGCGGCTGATACTGTCCGCGCTGAACCCCACACCGGCGAGGGCGGCAAAAACATAAGCCAGCGTCGAGAGCACGGCGAACAGCGTCTGGCCTAGGCGGCTGGCCGCCGCGTGGCGTTCCACCAGAAATAACCAGGCAAACACCGCGATCGCCACCAACCCCGCCGCGGATCGGCCCCAGTAAGAGGCCCGCCGGCGAGCCTCAACCCGGAGCTCACGGGCCACGATGGGAAGCAGCGTCATGGACGAGGTGGCTCCACGGGTTTGGGCGAGCTTGGACCGCGCCGTCCGGGCGCCGCGCCGGGCACCAGAAACGTCCGGTGCACGAGACTACCCACGGCGCGGCGCCAGCTTTGCACCGCGACCGGCATCAACAGCGCGAGCTCAAAGACAAAACGGAGGCCTTCAAAAGGCGGCCGAGGGGAGCCGGGGGCTGCCCGGTTCAAGTGCCCAAGCCAGGCCAATCCGCGCCCGCCCCATTCCCCCAGCCAGCCCAAAGCCAACTGTAGGAACGACGGCACGTGGTGCGCGACCGCCGCCAGGAGAAAAGCCGTGAGAAAGGAAAACCGTGACAACGACAAAGCCATACCCAGCAACGCCGTCGCCAACAACCAGGGCAAGCCCCAGAACGATTCCGGCACCCAAGGCACTCCACCGGCCAGAGCAAGCACCACCGGCAGACCCCACACGAGCAGCACCGCGGGCCCCACCTGCACGGCGAGCGCAAGGAGTCGCCCGCGCAACATCTGGGCCGGCTCCAATCCCGTGACCAACAGCAACTCGAGGGCGCCCGACTCCCGTTCCTGGCGAAAGCTCGCCGCGGCACTGAACGCCACCCCCACGAGTAGTAATTTTTCCAAGACCCAGTTGGCTTGGGTTGCGGCTAAGCCCAACCCGCTGAACGCGGCGGTGAGCAACCCCAACGTAAGCCCCAGCCAGCCCAGGGTAGTCACCCGCGCCGACCACGTGGACGAGTGCCGCCACCAGATCGGGTTAAAGTCCAGCAGCCGGCGCATCCAGCGGCGAAACCAGCTTTGCGGCACCCGCACGTCGGTGAAGAAGCGGATTCGTTTTTGCCACGCGGGCGACGGCGGCGCGGCCTGCCAAGTGCGCTGCATCACGCGGGTCGCCAGCCCGACCGACCCCAGCACCAAAATCCCGGCGGCCGCAAATACCAGCGCCGCAAACCGGACCGAATACCAACCGCTGGAGCCCAGACCAAAGTCGCGCCAGAAGTAGGCGGAATTTCGCAGCATCAGACTACTCCGGAACCAGAACGTCTCAAACTGGCGCGCGAAGATTTGGGCCAGCGGCTGCGCGGGCACCACGGCCGGGTCGGTCAACCAAACCGCCATCGAGGTCAGGCCTGTGTGCAGTAGCAAAAAAGTCCCCGCCGCCAACACGGCCAGGACCAACGCAAGCAGCCGGGCACGCAACCAATGAGTCGTGCACGACGAAGCGACCAAGCCCGCACTCAGGGCGAGTCCCAGCGCCGCGCAGTGCAACAGCCCCATGCGCACGGCATCCGGCCAATTCACCCCGCCCAGCAACAGGGGAATGACCAGGATCGGAATCGCAGCCAGCAGCACGGAACCCGCCCGCAGCCCGCTGACAAAACTTTTGCCGAGCACGATCGCGAGCGCGCTCAACGGCGTAAGAAAGAGCAGTCCGAGCGTGCCTTCGCGTTTTTCGCGGCTGAGGCAGTCCGCGGTCAGCACCGGCCCGACGAGCCAAAGCGTGAGAAACAACAACCGGTTCAGGCCCACGAAATAGCCGCGCCCATTCGGTATGCTCCGAGCGATTTCCGAGCGCCACACCAGCCAGAACAGGACGAGCAAAACCATCGCCCCAAGCAGCCGCAGCCAGTAGTTGCTCGCCAGTCGGGCCTGCTCGCGAAGTTCACGCTGGATGATTGACCACATGGCGAACTTTACCGTGCCCGCCGTTGAAACGGTTTCAGCATGTAGAGCCGGGTGTGGAGGTCGTTGGCGGCCAGCCAGAACCAGGTCCGCGCCAAGGCGAACTGGGTGACCACGAAGCCGAGCACGAATGCGAACTGGCTGCCGGCGTCGCTCAGGTCGCCGCCACGGCGGAAGCCCCAGAACATCGTCGCAGTCGCGCCGCCCAAGAGCAGCGGCGGGAAACCAGTGGTGAGGTTCGTCCACAGCCAGCCGTGCAGCGGACTGAGCCGGCGCACCGCGTAACGCACGCCGATGGGCACAGCGCCGAAGACGGACACGGCGCCGGCCAGCCACAGAACCAGCGCGTCGCCGGCGAATCCATTGGCGCTGCCGCCGACCAGCATCGCGGCCAGGAGCAGACCGCTGAGCAACACGGCCGGCCAAGAATCGGACCAAAGCTGCCCGATGCGCCCAGCCACCAGCTTGCGGGCAGGCAGGCCCGTGACCAGCAGCAGTTCGAGGGTTCCTTCCTCGATTTCCCGGCGGAAACTTGCCGCCGCCGCCAAACTGGTGCCGATGGCCATCAGCATGGGTTGGGCCGCCACGAGCACGCTCCAGTCGCTGCCTTCGCCGGGGCCGCCGACCACGAGGGCCAGCGTGCCGGTCAGCACCACAAAGGCGCCCCAGCCCCAGCGGATCAGGCCGGCGAAATTCGCGTAGGCAAATAGCCACCGGGCCGGGTTCTCAAACAGCCAGCGGCGGCGCTGATATTCCCGCACGCGGCCAAACAGGCGTCGGCCGACCGTCGTCGCCCGCAAGGCGGACCGTTCGGGAATGCCCGCGGCCTCAATCCGCAGCACCCGCTGAACTCGCCAGCCCGCGACCAACACCGAGAGGAGCAGGAGCGTGGCGGTCGCGAGCACGGCGCCAATGAGGATGAAATCGGGCACTCCCGCGGGCCACTGTCCGGCCTTCGAGAACATGGGGCCGAAGCCTCCGTCGGTGAGTCCGGTGGCCACTGCCCACGGATACCCGGAAGCTGGCGCCAGAATTCCCAGCCAAGGCACCCCATCCATGCTTCGCAATAGTGGCGGGCCTTGAAGGTAAACGGTCAGCCCCGCCGTGGTGGCGATGAATTGACCGAACAGCAGGGTCAGCCCGAGGGCCAGCACGGCGGCGACGTTCCAGCGTTTGGCGATGCTCGTGGCGATCAGGCCAGCCCCCAGTCCGCCGCACAGCACGGACAACTCGATGGCGAGGGCGCACTTCACGTCCACCCAGTTCACGCCGCCCATGAGCACGGGAATCATCAGCACCGGCACGCTTACGAGCCAGAGCGAGAACAGCCGGATGACGTGCGCCCCTACCTTGCCGAGGACGATTTCCGAGGGCCGCAACGGCGTCAGCGCCAGCAGGCCCAGCGTGCCTTCCCGCCGCTCGCGGGCGATGCTGTCCGCGGCGATCAGCGGCGCGGTGAATAGCAGCAGGACGCTGATGATCGTGTGGACCGAGGCGAAGAGTTCCGCGCCGGTGGGTCCGGCCCGCCACAGGCCCATCGCCCGGGCCAGGTCGCCGAGGGAAATGAGCTGCAGCCCCAGCGCCAGCGCGAGCGCCAAGCCGGTCAGGAAGCGGAACCAGTAGGTCCGCCGCTGGCGCGCCTGCACGACCAATTCCCGTTGGAGGACGGCGTTCATGGGGAGTTCGCTGCGGCGCGTTGGCCCGGAAAGGTGCGTCGCCGGAGCCAACTCAGTGACCACCGCCAAGCCGGCCACGCCAACAGGCCGACCAATACTGGCACCAACGCCGGCGTCAGCCATTCGAGGTCGCCCAAATCCAGCAAAAACGCGATGATACCCACTGTCCAGAAGGGAAGAATCAAGGTGGAAACGATGAGCGCCACAAGACTGACCACAATGCTGCGGGTCAAAAGGCTGAGCCAAAATCCGATGACCGGCAGCGCCACCAAGCAGGCCACACACCAAATCAGCGCCGGCAATCCATGCCATTTGCCGGTCACAACCCCCGTGCCGACAACAAAGGCGGCGTAGATCGCGGCTCCCGGACCGCACAGTTGCCCAATCCAGCGGCAGTGGCTGAGCAGAAAGTCCTTCGGGCGCAGCGGCGTGATGAGCAGCAGTTCCAATGCGCCGGATTGTCGTTCGCGGCGGAGCGCCTGAGCCGACGGAAAGCAGGCGATCAGGAGTTGGAGGGTGGCGATGCCCCAGCCCGGTCCTGGACGAAACTCATTGCCGAAGGTCAGGAGTGACAGGAATCCCACCAACACCGCATGGACTGTGGCTAAACCAGGAACCAGGCCTCTCCGGGCCCACAGCCAATCCAACGCCGGCCGGCCTCGATGAATCCAGCGCGGCCGGCTCGCTGCGACGACGGGAAGAACTTGCGAATTTTCGGGGAAGGCTGCTGTCGGCCGTTGCTCTTTCGGAGTTTCGCCGGGAGTGCCTCGGCGCTGCCGGCGTTGCACTGCACGTTCATACCAAGTCGGCTGATAGGCCGGAACCACGTGGGAATCCGGCGCCGGCGGCCGTTCCGCGGCGTAATCCGTTCGGCGCCAGCACTGTCGAATCTGGGTAGCAGCCGAGCCAAAGGCCGCCCAAAAAAACAAAGCCAACAGCGCTAGCACCGCCAACCCAGCCATCACCAGTCCGGCAATGGGAAAGTCAGTGACAGTCGGAAGCGAATTGAGTGCCCCCACAAGTGGTAAGCCCCCGAACAGCGCCAGCAGCCCCAGCACCAAGTAACTCGTGAAAACAACGCCAAGGGTGGATTCTGCACTGGCCGAAACAGCAAGGCCGATCACGAGAGAGAGCACCACGAGAACGCTCTCAAGCAGGAACATTCCCAAGGCCAGCCGAGCCTCGACACCACCCAGTAACAGCGGGAAGAGCAGGACCGGCAAGGCTGCCAACCACAGTGATCCGGCACGGAGCAGGTGCGACAGGAATTTTCCGGCGACGATATCGTTGGCCGACAACGGGGTCAGAAATAGCAGGGGCAGCGTGCCTTCCTTCCGCTCGGACAGAAACGAATCCGCAGTCAGCAAAGGGCACAATAGCATCGCGAAAAAGCAGGTGGCCCCATGGAGCAGCATGAACAGCTCATGCCCCCCAGACCGGCCAAACATGCCGATGGCGCTGGACCCAAGATAGAACCCAAGGACCGCCAATCCGCCAGCCAGGAGGCGAAGCCAAGTCGTGCTTTGCGACCGTGCCTGGACGATCAGCTCGCGTTGGAGGACGGCGTTCACCGATGGAGTTGTGGATGCGGGCCAGACATGCCCTTGGCGGCGGACGAGGACTACTGCGTCTCGCCCTTGGTCACCCGGAGGAACACTTCTTCGAGGCCGATTTCGTCCTCGCGGAGTTCGAGCAATTTCACGCCGGCGGGCACCAGCGTGTCCGCGATGAAGCTGCCGTCGCCGTTGAGGTCGTTCAGGACCACCTTGAGGCGTTCGTCCACGAGCTCAACCCGGGCCACCTCGGGCCGCGCGGCCAGGAGTTCCCGGGCCTGCACCGAGGAACCGACCACGCGGACCCACCAGGCGTGGGCGTCGCTGAGCTCGGACTTTACGCCCTTGATCGGGCCGCTGTAGATGAGCTTGCCCTTTTCGATGATGCAGCAGCGGTTACAGAGCGACTGGAGTTCGGAGAGAATGTGCGACGAAATGATGATCGTTTTGCCCATCCGCTGGAGCTCTTGGAGGATGGCCATCATCTCAATGCGGGCCCGCGGATCGAGGCCGGACGCCGGTTCGTCGAGGAGCAGGAGTTGCGGGTCGTGGATCAGCACGCGGGCGAGCCCTAGGCGCTGTTGCATGCCGCGGCTCAAGGCGCCGATCAGTGCGCCCTGCTTTTCGCTGAGGCCGACGAGTTCCAAGACGTCGGCAATGGTTTTTTCGCGCTGGGAGGCGGGGATCTTGTAGCAGGCGCCGAAGAAATCGAGGTATTCGGTCACCTCCATGTCCTTATACACGCCGAAGAAGTCGGGCATGTAGCCGATGAGGTGGCGGACCCGGTCGGCGTCGCGCACGACGTCGTGCCCCAGCACTTCCGCCGTGCCGCTGGAAGGCGTGAGGAACGTGGCGAGGATGCGCAGCGTGGTCGTCTTCCCGGCACCGTTGGAGCCGATGAAGCCGAAGAGGTCTCCCTTTTCCACCGTGAGGTTGAGGGAGCTGAGCGCGACCATGTTGTCGAAAGCGCGGCTGAGGTCACGGGTTTGGACGGCGGGGAGGGCGGGAGGGGGCATGGAAAATTCGAGTGACGAAGTTCGAGGTGCGAATTGAGGCAACGGTTCGTTCAGCGAGCGGGAATGACGAGGCGGAGCAACGTGCCTTGTTTCTGGTGGGTGACGGAAAACTGATTCAGCGGCGGGATCAGCGAGGCATTCTCCATCCAAGCGAGCACCACGAGGTCGCCCCGTCGAACCACCCCGGTCAGGTCGAGTCCGTTGGGCCAGACGAAGTCACGCGATTCGCCGTTGTTTAGGGAAAGATACGCCCCAAAGGACGCCGCGACGGACGCGCCCGGCCAGTCGTCAAGGCGGGCCCGCTCATTGCTGCCGAAGGCGGAATCGCGACGGGATACGGCCGCTTGGAAATCGCTGGTCCGCTCGGCCGTGAACGCTTGCAGCGCCACCTCCCCGCGACCGCGCTGCAGCGAATGATCCACCGTGGCGCCGGCGGCGAGTTCACCGAACCGGTGGAGGTAACCGGCGTCATCCACCACCCAGACCGTGGTGAACCGGTTCTTGGTCTGATTGGACACCCGCACGGACGCAGGATTACCCGCGGCCCCACTCACGGCGGTGAGCGGCGGGGTGTCAAAGTCCAACCATTCCGCGACGTTGAGCTGGCTCGTCCAGACGGGCACAAAGACGTCGGCTTCCACACCCGTGGCTTTCACGCGCACAGCCACCCGGCCGCTGTCGATCGAAGCCCCGATGACATTGCCAAACTCAGACCGGACCGCCGCCAAAGGGGTTTTGGTCTCGAACCGATACGTTTCGTTGGCGGGCGAATAGATGCTGGCAAAAGAGTGCCCCCGCAGGGCGACCTGGCTGCCATTGCCTTGGGGAATCACGTCCACCACGTGAAGCTCGTTCCATTCGCGCTGACCGGACCGCAACTTGAAGCCGATGAAATAGATCAAGAGCGAGAACAGGGCGACGTAGGACGGGAACGTAATCCAAGTCAGCATCGGCCGATTGATCTTCTTCAGCCACCACTGGTCAAACGGGCCGATGACCACCAGATAAACGAGGAGCAACAACAGGAGGAAGCCGACGGGCAATTTGCGGATCTGCTGGGTCTCGATCATGGCCCCAAACACTGAATCGAGGCCCCGACCGCCCCACAGGTTGAGTTCGTCATTTCGCAAGAGCGCCGGCGAAACACCGATGAGCTTGGCGAAAAACCAAGGGCGCAACTGCCACGACTTGAACGGTTCCCGCTCCGGATTGACGGCGAGCAACGTGACCAAGCCACGCCCCCGATTCGCCGTGAGGGCCAGCGGCGCGTCCGGAGCGCCAATAGTGATGCGCCCGTCGCGGTTCCGGAGCGCCAGCACCGGTTGTTCAGCCGCATTGAAACGGGCATCGAGGTCGAGCCGCCGATACGGATCCTGATCGTCATCCTCAACGTCGTTTTGAGCGCCCGAGGCTTGGTGCGTTTCGAGGCCACCAGTCGGCGGTTCAAAGCCGTGGCGGGGACGAAACGCATCGGACTTCGTCCAGCGGGACAGGGCCGGACCTGCAATCTGATTAGCCACGCCACTCACTTCACCGGGCAAAATTCCGCGCAGCCAAGGGGCGGAATTGAAATCAGCCGCCTGATCCACCGCCACAATCAAGTGACCACCGGAAAACACCCACGCCAAGAGGGCGTTGACCTGCGGCTCCTTGAGCTCCAAGGCGCGCTGCGAATTGAGGTAAAGCGCGTTGAGTCCTTCGAGCGCGATCGGGTTGTCCGGCATGAACGCCGGCTGCAGCCGCGCCACCACCGGTTGAAAATCCGACCGCCGGTTACGGTCCGTCGGCAGTGTCGGCAAGCCTGCGTGGCTGGCGGGCAGCGCGCCCAGCATCGGCATCTCCCAAGTGGCGAGGTTCAACCGGAGTTGCGGGGCTTCGGCGCGAACCCGACCACTGGTATCGAGCAGCCGACCATCCAGCATGAGCACCGAACTCGCGGTGGAAAACGCCGGGATTACTAAGCGTTTGCGGGTGTTGGTCGGCAACTCGACCGACACCCGCAGGGTCTGGCCGGATAATTGGCCCGAGGAAACCTCGATCACGGCGTCAAAACTGGGGCCGTCATTCATCACTTCGAAGCCAATCGGAAACCAGCCGCCGGTGCGCACGTAACCGGAACTGGCGTCACCGTAGCCGGCAAATACATCGAACTGGATCTTGGCCACGGCTGGGAGTGCACTCAGCAGCGCGACCAGCAGCGCTGCCCCCAACTGGGTCAGACGGAAAAAGGGCAAGCGAGGCTTCATGGGTGACGTTGCTGGCCGGTCTTCTACGCGGCCGACGGGAACGGGCGCAAACCGGAACTGGGAACATTCCCAAGACCACCCGTTCAAAGCCGGCGCAGTTCCGCGTAACCAGCGCAATTGCCAGCGGTCAGCCCTTCAGGAAACAATGGCGCCATAAGCATGGAAGAGCCGGGGCTGGACGTGGCGGCGTGTGTGACACGGGTGCGGGCGGGCGAGGAACAAGCCGCTCGGTCGCTCATCGTGCACTTGACGCCGTTGGTCACGAAAATCGTCCGGTCCCACCTGCCCCGGCGCACGAGCGAGGAAGATTTGATGCAGGCAGTTTTCATTAAAGTGTTCACCCGATTGGACCAATTCCGCGGCGAAGTGCCGCTGGAACACTGGGTCGCGCGGGTGGCCGTGAACACGTGCCTGAATGAAATTAGCCGGGAAAAAGTTCGGCCGGAAGTGCGCTTCGCCGATATGTCGGAAGACGAAGAGGCGGTGCTGCAAAATTTGGCCGGCAATTCGTCCGACCTGCCGGCGGAACAGAGCGTTGCCTCGCGCGAACTGGTGGAGAAAATGCTCGCGAAGCTAAATCCAGAAGATCGGCTAGTGATCACGCTGTTGCATTTGGAGGGTCGAAGCGTGGACGAAATCCGGACCACGACCGGCTGGAGTCTGCCGTTGGTCAAAGTGCGCGCCTTCCGGGCCCGCCAGAAGATGAAGAAACATTTGGCACAGTTACTGAAAGAGGCTCACCCATGAGGCCCGCAAACGATCCCTTGGACCGGCTGCTGAAAGCGGCCGCCGCCGCCCCGAAACCGACCGCCTCGCCCCTGCCCTTCGCAGTCGAGGCCCGCGTTCTGGCCGCTTGGCGGCGAGGCGAGCCAGATTCCGAACTGGCCGCCCTCGTCTCCCTGTTCCGCCGGGGACTCGCCTGCGCCTGCGGCGTCGCCATGCTGGTTACCACGCTGTGCTGGTTCGGCCGAGAGCCGGCCGGCGCTAGCCTGACCGTGGAGGAGTTCGCCCTTTCGGCCGACGCCATCACCCTTGCCCTTGCCCGATGAACCCGTTGACTCGCAAAGCCGCCGTTTTTTACCTAGTGGCCACCTTCATCGTGGGCGCCGCCGCCGGTCTCGCAGTGGGTTATTCGGCCGATCGGCGGCCCAAGGCGCCCAAGTTTGATCCCGCCGGGATAAAGCGGAAAATTTTCGCTGATTTGACCCGCGATTTGCAGTTGTCCGACGACCAGCAGCGCCAATTGGAGCCGATTATCCAGTTGAACATGGATGACTTCGGCCTGTGTCAGCGGGAAAACATGGCGCGGGTCCATGAGTCGATGAAGAAAGGGCGCGAACGCATCTCCGCCATTCTGACCGCCGAGCAACGGGAAAAATTTGAGGCGCGGGAACGGGAACGGGAAAAGAAATTCCGCGAACGCGAGCACCGGGGGCCCGGAGGACCGCCGCCGACCCCACCCCAAACCGCCAAGTAAGGCGAAAATTCGGGCGCGCCCGCCGCGGTTTTAGATTTTCACCGGGTCCTGAGGCGTCGGCCCATTCGTGCCGGCGACACACTGGAGTTCGACTGCCAAGGTCCCCTGAGGAAGCCCCACCCAAGTCGCCAAGGCCCGCTGCGGCTCGACGCGCAGGACGCGGGCCACCGCGGGCGCGGCTTGATGAGCCTGCCAGATGGCCCGCATCGTGGTGCCCAAGGCGATTTGGACCGCGCACAGGAGGGCCAATCGGGCGGCAGTTTCGGTAGTAATGAGGGCCGGGCGGCAAGATTTTGTGCGCATCGCCTCGCTTCGACGACGCGGTGGCTCAGCCGTTCAAACGACGCCTCGAATCGCCGCCTAGGGGCCGGCGCCGCTAGGGCAGACTTCTTGGAAACATCGCCTTTACACCCTCGCGGTCGGTTTCATTCTACCGCCCATGTCCGTCACGTCGGTTCCGGCAGCCGCTTTATCGGCTGCACCGGCGGATTCACTCGCCCCTAAGGCGAAATCCGCCGCTCCCTTGGAAGAAGCCATCACCCGTTCGCAAGCTTTTCTGCTCTCGGAGCAGAAGCCTGAAGGCTATTGGGTGGGTGAATTGATGGTGGATGTGACGTTGGTGGCCGACATGGTCGCCTTCTACCACTGGTGGGGAAAGATCGACCGAGAATGGGAGCGCAAGGCCGTCAACCATATGTTCGGCAAACAACTGCCCGATGGCGGTTGGAACATTTATCCCAATGGACCGGCCGAGGTGAACGCCACGATCAAGGCTTACCTTGCGCTCAAACTCTGCGGCGTTGCGGTCACCGACCCACGCATGCTGAAGGCCCGCGAAATGGCCGATGCCTTGGGCGGAGTGCCGCGGATGAATACGTTTTCCAAGCTCTACCTCGCCCTCCTTGGCTTGGTGAAGTGGGGGCACGTGCCGACCATCCCCTGCGAGGTGCTGCTGATTGGCAAATGGTTTCACGTCAACTTTTGGGAAATGAGCAACTGGTCCCGCGCGATGCTCATTCCGCTGGCAATCATCAACCATTTTCGGCCCACCCGCCCGCTCCAGAATGGCGTCAATCTCGACGAACTGTTCCCAAACGGGAAACTGGAACTCGATGAAGCCCTGCGGCCGCGTTATTTCGACTTCAGTATTCGGAACATGTTCCTGTGGCTGGACCGCCTACACAAACTGGCCGAGTGGTTCAGCCGGAAAGGTTTTCATCCGTTTCGCCAGACGGCCCTGAAACGGGCCGAGACATGGATGCTCGACCGGTTTGAAGGCAGCGACGGCTTGGCCGCCATCTTCCCGGCGATGCTCAACGCGCTCATCGCGCTCATCGCCCTCGGCTACCCTGACGACCACCCCCAAGTCATCCGGGCCCACCGTGAGCTGCTCAAACTCATGCACATCGAGCCGGACTCGGTCCGAATCGAACCCTGCTTCTCGCCGGTTTGGGACACGGCCATAGTGCAAATTTGCCTGCGGGAATCCGGAGTGCCCCACGACCATCCGAAGATTAAAAAGGCGGGCACGTGGCTGATGGACAAAGAAATCCGCTTCCGTGGTGACTGGATTCACAAGAATCCCGCCAACGTCGAGGCGTCCGGCTGGGTGTTTGAATTCGCCAACAAGTGGAATCCCGACGTAGATGACACCGCGATGGTCATCCTCGCCCTGCGCCAGGTGCCCACGGACGACCGCCGGCGCCGCGACGAATGCTGCGCCCGGGCGATCAAGTGGATGATGACGTTTCAATGCCGCGACGGTGGCTGGGCAGCCTTCGACAAAGACTGCACGAAGAGCATTCTCGAAAAAGTCCCCTTCGCTGACCACAACGCGATGCTCGATCCGGAATGCGCCGACATCACGGCCCGCATCCTCGAACTGCTCGGTTACGAAGGCTGGGACGTCCGCCACCCCCAGATCGTGGACGCCATTGATTACGTCCGCCGGCAACAGGAACCCGACGGCTCTTGGTATGGCCGCTGGGGTGTGAACTACATTTACGGAACCTGGCAGGTCCTCCGCGGCATGAAGGCCCTCCAACTCGATATGCAGGAGCCGTGGCTCCAACGCGGGGCCGAATGGTTGCGTCAGGTGCAACGACCTGACGGTGGCTGGGGCGAACGCTGCAACACCTACGACGACCCTGTCTTCAAAGCGCAAGGCCCTAGCACCCCTTCCCAGACGGCGTGGGCTATCATGGGCTTGTGCGCCATGGGCGATGCCCACGACCCCGGGCTGCAACGAGGCATCGAATGGTTGGTCAAGAACCAGAACGAAGACGGCTCTTGGACTGAGGACGAAATCACCGGCACCGGCTTTCCCAAGGTGTTTTACCTGAAATACGACATGTATCGGAATTCTTGGCCACTGCTCGCGCTCTCGACCTACCGCAAACTGCTGCGGGGCGGTGCAGCCGGTGATGGCAACGTGTAAGGCCAAAACGGGCGCGCAAACGAGCGACCACCCAAGCCGAATTATCCAACCCAACCCCAAGTTCGCCGGTGGGTTGGCTAAACGACCACTCTGACCTCGTTTAGGACGAGCTCCAGCGCACGGTTGGCCACCCTGGAGTCGGTGACCAGCGGAAACAGGCTTGAGCGCCGCCCAAGGTGTGGTGTCATGGCACCCGTGCCCCAGAGTGCCGCCATCTTCGCCTCGGGAATTGCGCTTACCGCGCTGCTGCTCGCCCTTACGGTCCATTACTGGTTGCGGGCCTTTGGCGAAGACAACCTGACCGCTCGACGGGAACTGGTGTCGTGGGCACTGCGCGGGCTGTTAACGCCGGTTCTATTTCTAGTGCTGTGGAACGCCTTAGTGCTGTTCGGCGCCCTGCATCATGTCGTTCCGCTGTTGCCCGGAGCCGTCTTCACGACCCGCCAATA
>CAIJLV010000088.1 GCA_903821635.1 uncultured Verrucomicrobiota bacterium
CCCGAATCAAGCCGAGCGATCTCGTTTGGAAAACGGATGATCCGGAACTGAATCGCGAATTGCGGAAGACCTTTGAGGGTGAAGCCCCGCGGTTTCAGCGTCCCCTTCGGGCAGAGGTGCATGGCCATGCCGGCGGACTGATGACGCTCATCCTGAGCGATGCCGCCGGCCACGTCGCACAGGTCCAGTCGGCGGTGCCGCTCGCGGTCGCGGAAAAACGCCCCCTGACACCGGCTTCGTTGCGAGATCAGTTGGGGCGCCTCGGCGGCACGCCCTTTTGCCTCGGTCCATTGGAAAATCGGCTCGAGGGCGAAGTGATGTTGCCGATGAGCGAACTCAACCGGCTCCGCCGGGAGGCTGTGGCGCAGCTCGATGCCCAGCGGGCCGCCCCACGGCGGTGGCAACTCGTGGAGCCCGGAGTAAATTTGACCGCCAGCGCGTCCGCCGCCGCCGCCCCCGCCAGCGCGGCGGCGGCGGCGAAGTCCGAACTGATTGTCTTGGTGCGAAGCGTGGCGCAGTTGACCGCCGCGCTCGATTGCGGCGTGGAGACGATCTACTGCGACTTCGAAGATCCGAAAAGGTATCGCGAGGCCGTCACGACCTATCACACCGCCCGAGGGTGTTCCGGCGCGCAAAATCCCGAAGCCGGAATCTTTGTTGCCCCGCCGCGAATCACCAAGCCGGGTGAGGAGTGGATTTTGAATTTGGTCCGGTCGGCCAACGCCGACGGCGTGTTGTGTCGCAATTACGACCACTTAAAGTTTTTTGCCGACGGCCGGCGACGGGGAGATTTTTCGCTCAACATCGCCAACCCGCTGACCGCCGAATACTTCATCCAGCAACAGGGGGTGGAGCGTGTGACGATCAGCTATGACCTGAACGCCACGCAGGTCGAAGCCCTGTTGGGCGCGGCTCCCGCGGCGTGGTTTGAGCTGACGCTGCACCAGCACATGCCCATGTTTCACATGGAGCACTGTGTGTTTTGTGCATTTCTATCCACGGGCAAAGATTACCGCGATTGCGGTCGGCCGTGCGACCGGCACGAAGTGAAGCTGCGCGACCGGGTGGGCTTGGAACATCCGCTCAAGGCGGATGCTGGCTGCCGCAACACGGTGTTTAATGCGCGGGCCCAGACGGGCGCCGAATATCTCACCCGCTTTCAGGCCTTGGGCGCCCGGGCCTTCCGCGTGGAATTCGTGGGGGAATCGCCCGAGGAAGTGCAGCGCACCCTGGCGGCTTACCGGGCGCTCCTGCGGGGCGAATTGACCGGCCAGCAACTCTGGCAACAGCTCAAACTCCACAGCCAACTCGGCGTCACTCGGGGCCAGCTCGAAGGTCTCGAGCTGCGGAAGGTGTTTCCCAAGGCCTGAAGCGCAGCGGTCCCCCGCGACGGGAGCGAACCGGCCTCCGAAAACAATTTGGAACGCGACCGCTCAAGGTGCTTGCCTACTTTACAGCAGGCCGCGTTCTTCGAGTTCCTCTTCGTCCAAGCCGAGGTAGTGGCCGAATTCGTGGATGTAGGTGATCCAGACTTCCTCGCGATAGAGCTCCTCTTCCTCTTCGGCAAAAGCCCACAAGTTTTCCAAAAACAGGATGATTTGCCGCGGAGTGGGGCTGGTTTCCTGAAATCCGACTGCCAGCGGGTCACCGACGAAGAGCCCCAACAGGTCTTGGTCCAGCCCTTCGTTGAGGAGGTCTTCGGCTGGCTCGGCCTCGAAGGTCACGGCCAGTGTTTCGGCGTGTTGGCGCAGGTCGTCGGGCAGCCGATGGCGGGCGGCGGCGACCTCTTCCTGGGCGATCCGGAGCAGGGTGGGCCAGAGTTCGGACATCCCGACGGGTCTGGCACAAACGGCGGCCCAAGGGCGAGCGGGAACTCAGCGGCAAACCCTACGCACCTGACTCCGGCGGTGAAAAACCTAACCCGCTTCGCGTGCGACTTCATGGACGCTTGGGCGATTCCATGCTTTTTTATCTTCCAGCTCCCGGTTTCGACGCGCCTGCACTGGGCTGCGTTGCGTCCAGCCGTGGCCGACTAGAACATGAATGCCTTTTCAAACGTCCGCCGCGCCGGCTTCACTTTGATCGAACTGCTGGTGGTGATCGCCATCATCGCGATCCTCGCCGGCATGTTGCTGCCCGCGCTGGGCAAGGCCAAATCCAAGGCCATCCAGGTGAAGTGCAACAGCAACCTCCGGCAGCTCGGCATCGCCATCCGGATGTATGCTGACGACAACAAGGACAAGTTTCCCGACTGCACCGGCGCGGCTTGGCCGTGGGACCTGCCGGCCCGGGCGGCCAACGCCTTCGTGAAGAACGGCGGCACGCGCTCGATCCTTTACTGCCCGTCGTTCTCGAAGCAGAACAACAACGAGCTTTGGTCCTTCACTACCGGGGTCACCAATGAAGTCATCAACAACGACAACGCCACCGGCTACCGCGTGATCGGCTACGCCGTGGCTTTCCAGGGCTCCGGCCGTATCCGGGCGACCAACCTCACGGAAGGCTACAATCCCAAGCCTTGGCGGATCGCGGGCGTGGATGTCGATCCCGGCCCCAGCGAACGAACCGTCGTGGCGGATGGCACCATTTCCATCGGCACGAACGAGGCGGACCGATCCAAAAACCGTTACACCAAGATCGATGGTGGCTGGAAGGGGCATCAGGCCCCGCATCTGGAGGGTAAAATCGCTTCGGGCGGTAATCGGTTGCTGCTGGATGGCCATTCTGAGTGGACCAAATTTGCCAAGATGAAGGTCCGCACCGATGGCGAGCCCAGTTTCTGGTGGTGAGCCTAGTTGGAACCCTTTTTGCCCCAGCCCCGGTGAGTCGTGAATTGACCGCCGGGGCTTCGTCGTCAACGTCACGCACACGCTTCCATGAATCGCCCCCTGTCGCTCGCCGCTGTTCTCGGTCTGGCGGTCCCCGCGTTCGCGGCGGTGCCGCTGCACCCCCAATTCGGGTTCCCCGTTTACACCAATGCCGCCTCGGGCAAACAACTCGCTGGCCAGCACCAGCCCGCGAGCAACGAGGCGTATTCGCCGACCGACGCGCAGAAGGCGTTCCACGTGCCGCCGGGCTTTGAAGTCCGCCTCTTCGCCAGCGAACCGGAGGTGGTGAATCCCGTAGCGATGAGCTTCGACGAACGCGGCCGGCTCTGGGTCGTGGAACTCTACGAATACCCGTCGGGCAAACCCGGCGAGAAGGGGCGCGATCGCATCAAGATCTTGGAAGACACCGACGCGGACGGCGTGGCGGACAAGGTGAGCGTGTTCGCCGACGGCATGACGCTCGCCACCGGCATCCTGGTAGCCAACGGCGGCGTGTATGTCGGTGAGACACCGAACCTGTGGTTCATGGAAGACACCGACGGCGACGGCCGGGCGGACAAGAAGACGGCGGTGCTCACCGGCTTTGGCCAAGAAGACCGGCACGAGTTGCTCAACGGCTTCACCTGGGGACCGGACGGCCAGCTCTACATGACCCACGGGGTCTTCACGGTTTCGAAGGCCAAGGACCCGAACAATCCCAACGCCGAACCGGTCGTCCTTACCGCAGGTGTTGCCCGGCTGAATCCGCAGACAAAGCGGTTCGAGGTCTTCGCCGAGGGCACCAGTAATCCCTGGGGCGTGGACTTCGATGCGAAAGGCAACGCCTTCGTCAGCGCGTGTGTCATTGACCACCTGTTCCACCTCGCGCCCGGTGGCCTCTATAATCGTCAAGCTGGCCAGCCGCCCTTCCCGTATGCCTACGCCGAATTGCCGAGCATCGTGGACCACAAGCACCACATGGCCGCCTACGCGGGCATCAACCTCTACCAGGGCCACCAGTGGCCCTCGGAATGGCAGGGCGCGGCGCTGCACGGCAATATCCACCAGAACGCGCTGAATATCGACCGGATCGCGCCCAGTGGTTCGACATTCAAAGCGTCGAAGTGGAACGCCTCGGGCGACTTCCTCACGACGAAGGACGGCTGGTTCATGCCGGTGAATTTTCAGACCGGTCCCGACGGCGCGCTGTGGGTGATGGACTGGTATGACAAGTATCCCTGCTACCAGAACGCCAACGCCGACCCTGCCGGTGTGGACCGCGAACGCGGCCGCATCTGGCGCGTGGTGTGGACCGGCGACCAGCCGGGCAAACCCGTGGCGTCGCGGCCCGAAGTGAACTTGGATTTGGCGAAGCTGCCTTCGGCCGACCTCGCGAAGCTGCTTGCGCATCCCAACGTGTGGCAGCGCCGCATGGCCCAGCGGATCCTGAGCGGACGGGGCATTGCCGCCTTCGGCCCCCGCGAACTGCACGCCTCCACGCCGCTGCATACCCTGCTGAAATCGGGCCCGACCGTGGAGTCGCGGTTGGCAGCTCTGTGGACGCTGCACAGCACGGGGTTGCTGGATGACGGCTGGCTGGAAACGGCGGCGGAGGACAAGGAACCCGCCGTCCGGGCGTGGGTGGCGCGGTTGATCGGCGAACGCGGCTTCCTGCTGAAGGATTCGTTCGAGCTGCTCTACAAGCTGTCCAAGGACCCCGACCTGACGGTGCGATTGGGGGTGGCGGTTGCGGCGCGGCAGTTTGTTTCTGGGTCCTTGACGGTAGATACGCAGCCTAGGGTGCCGATCCACGAGGTCGTCACCGGCGGCGTCCTGAGCGGGCTGTTCCTGAATGCCGCGACGCTGGGAACCGATCCGACCTTCGACTTCCTGTTCTGGATGGCGCTCGAACCGATCATTGCCTTTGACCCGGTTCACGCGATCGGTTTTTACAAGCAAGACGGCGCCAAGGGGTCGCAACCGTTCTCCGACGGGGTGCTCCGCAAGATCATGCGCCGCACCTGCGACCTGCGCGACGAGGTGATGCTCAGCCGCGCCGTGCTGGAGTTCGGCAAGATCCCGGCGGAAGCCACCGCGGCCATCGTCGCCGGTCTTCAGGGCCTGATCGAAGGTCAGCGCGGCAAGGCGCTGGTGCCCAATCCCGATGCTGTGGCGGTGATTTCCAAGCTGGTGACTTCAACCGACAAGGGCGTCGCCAACGCTGCCCAGCAGCTCGGCACGCTCTGGGGTGACGCCTCGTCGTTGAAGGCGATGCTCGCGCGCATCAACGACGCCTCCGTGCCCGAAGCCGACCGCCTAGCCGCGATCAAGGCCTCCGTGCAGCAAAAGAGCGATGACTCGCGGCTCGCGCTGCTCACGGCCTTGGGCGGTGCCAACTCCGACCGGCTCAAGGTCGAGGCCGTGCGCGCGTTGCAGCAGGTCGGTAAGGATGACACCGGCCCGGCCCTGCTGGAGCGCTGGGATTCGCTCACTCCCGCCGTGAAGGCCGCGGTGGCTGAACTCAGCACCACGCGTTGGCAATGGCGCCATGCGCTGCTTCGGGCATTGCAGGCCGGTAAAATCAAGCGCGGCGACCTGCCGCCGACCGTCGTGCGCACCTTGGCCACCACGAAGGACGACGGCGAACGCGCCGTGGCGGTGCAGATCTTCGGCAAAGTGCAGGCCTCCAACGCGGAGAAGCTCAAGCTCATCGCCGAGAAGCGAAAGGTGGTCGCCACTGGTCCGGTGGACTTGGCCAAGGGGCACGAGGTCGCCAAGAAGTCCTGCTTCATCTGCCACAAACTGCACGGCGAAGGCGCGGACATCGGGCCCGACCTGACGGGCGTAGGCCGCAGTTCCCTCGACGCGCTGCTCCACAACGTCATCAACCCGAACGAGATCATCGGCGCGGGCTACGAGAACGTGGAGATCGAGACCAAGGACGAACGCACGCTGAGCGGCCGCATGGTCGAGAACACCGACAGCATCGTGAAGTTGGTCATGGCCGGCCCGGCGGAAGTCGTTGTGGCAAAATCCGACATCAAGTCCCAGCGGGTGACCGAGAATTCGGCCATGCCCGAAGGCTTGGAACAATTGCCGGACGACGATTTTCGGAACCTGATCTGGTTCATCCTCGCCCCGCCGCAGGACGGCAAGCCGCTCAACGACGAACGCCGCAAGGAGCTCATTGGTGCGAATCCTGACCAAGCCGCCGTCAAAGTGCCCGCCCGCGATGGCGAAAGCCTTGCGTTGTGGGCGCCCGGTTGGCAGATCGACGCGCCGGACTTCGAGGGCGCGCCCGCAAAACTACCCGAGTTCGCCGGTCGCCGAAACGTGCTGCTGACGCATCCCTACGACGAAAAGAAGCCCGCCGCGCTCGTGCGTTCGCTGGTGTTGCCGCCGGACAGCAAGGCGACGCTCCGCTTCTCCGTGGCCGCACACGAACAGGGCGACTGGGAACTCCGCGTGCAGGCCGACGGCGAACTGCTCCATAAGCAGACCGTGACACACGACGGCCCGCGCTGGCAGGACGTGAAGCTCAACCTCAGCGCCCTCGCCGGCCGCCGCGTGGTGTTGCGCCTCGAAAACGCGGCGAACAATTGGTCGTGGGAATTTGGCTACTGGGCCGACCTCACGCTGGAGTCGGGTGAAGTCGCACAGAAGTGAATTGCCGGCTCGTTTGTTCCGCGTTGATTCCCGCGGGAGCGGAAATCAGGGCTCCGCGGCAGTGCCGCTCATGCTTCCGTCAGGATCTACGCAGCGAATTCCTGCCGGCGGCGGTCATCGGCTCAACCGGTAGAAGCGCGGCCCCGCAGTGTCGGTGACGGGAAATAGTCCGCCGGTTACTGGGCCGGGCACGTGGGTCCACGGGCCGGCGGGCGAGTCCGCCTGCTCAAGTGTGACGTTGCCGTCGGTCCAGTTCAGCACGGGTTGGCCGTTGTTGAGCGTGATGCCGAGCGTGGGCGCCGTGCTGGGGATGAGCTGCTCCAGGGTCACCGCGAAGCCGAATGTGATGTCCGGGCTACGGGGGGTGTAATTGTGGACCTCGACCGCCAGCACGTTGTCTCCGACCACAAGGTGTTCGCTCACGCCATCCTGCACGGTGAAGGTATCTAGGCAGTCCGCGTCGCCGCCGCACGGAAAGCCGTTGGCAATCGTCGTGGGAGCGATTTCCTCGGGCGCCGCCGGCACGCGGAGGCGGTAGAGTTCGTGGCCGTTCAAATAGAACACCGCGCCGTCGTCGAGATAACCGCTGAAGGCGAGAGCCGTGCCAGTGCCGGTGGTCGTTGCGGTGAAGTGGGTGCGGAAGTAATAGGTCACGTAGGGAAAGCTGGTAGCAGGGTCGCCCGCCAACCGTTCGCCCAAAAGGCCAAGATCCAGCGGCGGATCGCCGGCGCGGGTGTAGGCCCAGAGCACACCGGCGCCGGGGCCATTCCAACCGGTGTCGTTGAAGGTGGGGGCAGTCCAAGTGCTGCCACTCACGGTGGCGGCGGGGGTGTAGCGCCAGCGGCCATTGAGCGGGATGACTTCGGCGGCGGTGACCGTGCGAGTCGTGGTGAAAAACTGGAGCGTGGATTCGTGCCGTTGGCCGTTCTCTTCGGACACGGCGCGAAAATAATAGCCGGTGCCGGGCGTCAGGCTGGTGAGGCGGACGGAATGGCTGGTGGTGGGTGGGGCGTTGATCGCGCTGGTTTGGTCGAGGGTTTCGGTGAAACCGAATTCGATGGACGCGGTGGCGGGCGTCGGGGTGTTCCAAGTCACCGTGGCGGCTTCGTCCTCGGGGCTCACCGCGAGGTTGCGGACGAAGGTTTCCAACGGCTTGGCGAAAACCCCGAAATGGCTGCCGACGGTGCGTTCTTTGCCGGAATCTGCGACGGCACTGGAGTAGTTGAGACGCCGCGTTGTGCCAGTGCTGGTGAGCGTGGCCATGGTGGTGGAACCACCGCCGTCGAGGTTCACGGCGTCATGGGCGCCGACCAGCAGCAGCCAGGCGCCGGTCTCATAATCGTAGGCGCCGCTGCTGTGCGACTGCCGCCCATCGATGCACATGAGGAACAGGGTTTTCCCATCCTGCGAAAGGCCGAGCGCGGTGCGGGGGTGGTTGCCATGGATGCCGCTGAAGCCGTAGCTGCGGCCGATATTCACCCCCCGAACCAAGAGGGGATAATCACCGGCCACGGCATTGAGGACGCCGTTGGTGGCGGCCGCGGGCCAGTTCGTGTGAATGATCTGGCCGACGTTGGCGGAGTCGAACAACACGCAGGCTGCTTCGGCGAAATTGGCGGGTGAAACCGGATTACCTTCACTGATGGCGAGTCCGTCGAGGCGCATGGCGGTGCCTTCGGGCAGGTAGTATTCCTGCGGCGAGAAAAAATTGGCGTTTACCGCTACCTGAACGCTGTAGGCTTTTACAAACTGGCTGACAGTCCGGCCTTGGGTTTCGGCCGAGTTGGCCACGTAGTTGGTGTGCCGCGGCGTGGGGAACAGGCGGATATCGGGATCGGCGAGATTGATGCGCAGCACGTGGGCAACCATTCGGCTGTTGAAGTCGCCGCCGGACTGGCTGTTGGTGCCAGTAAGATAGTCGATTCCCTTGAACAGTGGTTGCCACGCCGTGACCACGGGGGTGGCCAGCAGCGGGCTGATGGCGAGCACGCACAGCAGGGTGCGAAGCGCAAAGTGCACAGGGGCAAACATGGCCAAAAGGACGGTTATAGGACGCCGCGGGGCTTGGAGAAAACAACGTTGGTCAGGCCGGTGGCAATGGCTTGGCTGATGGCGGCTCGGAGCGTGGGCGTCTTGGTATTCTGCACGCTGCCGTCGGCGAACAGCAGGTTGCCGTTGCGGACGTGGAAGGTCTTTTCCCAAGCGGCGTCAATCGAGGTGCCGAGGAAGACGCTCCACTGGGCGTCTAAGCCGCCGCCGCCGCCGGCGACATTGGCATCGCCGGCCACCATCGTGAGCGGTTTGCTCTCTTCTGCCCGGGTGCCGACGAAATAGGTCACGTTGGCCAAGCCATCTAGGTTCACCCAGTTCGTGCCGGGCTTCAGGGTCATGGTGTTGGCGCCCAGCTTCACCTTGGTTTCGGTCGGGCACAGCAGGATCTTGGGGGAAGCCAGTTCGTTCGAGCAGACGCGGAAATGATCCGTCCAATCCCCGGAATCTTGGCTGCCGCCCTGCGCGACCGTGAGTTGCCAGGGGAACTTGTCCCGGTTGTCGCCGGACCAGAGCCGGAAGCCGAGTCCAACTTGGCGCAAGTTGTTGAGGCAGAGGGTTTGTTTGGCCTTCGCTTTGGCCTTGGCCAACGCGGGCAGGAGCATGCCGGCAAGGATCGCGATGATGGCGATCACCACCAGCAGTTCGATCAGCGTAAAGGCGCGTTGTGTCGGAGCGGTGCTCATTGATTTGCCGCGCTAGTGGGGACGTGCACCCAAACACACGCGAACAAGCGACAGGGTAGCAACATGGTTCCGGTTAGTAAGCAGGAGTTGAGCCGGTTTAGCGGAGGCGTTGAAGCCGGAAGTCGTCGCGGGCAAACCAAGCCGTGCCGCCGCGGGCGCGGAGTTCGGCGTTGAGTTGCGTCGTTTCGTCCGTGGGCGAGACCTCGAATTCGAGTTCCAATACCCGCCAAGCCGAGTCACCCGTCAACTCGACGGAGCGGGGCGTTCCGCCCGCGAGTCGCAAGGCGGCCCCTTGATTGCGGCCAAACGGCAAAGGAATGACGCCGCGCGTCAGGGCTTGCGTTGCCAAGCGGTAACGCCCCGGGGCCAGTTGCACCCGGCAGCGCCATGCGGCCGCCGTCGCCGGGCCGGCCACGATCCGCAGCGTGGCCCGACCCGCGACTGCCGGAGTGTCCAGCGTGGTCTTGGCGGGCGCCAATTCTGGCTCCCAAGCGCTCAGGGTGGCCGTTTCACCCGCCGCCAACTGGAGGCACAGCGGTTCCTTGAGTTGGGCTCCCAACGCCACCAAGCGCCGTTCAAGCTGAGCCTTCAAGTCGTCGACCCCGGCGCTCACCTCCGCCCATTCGCCCGAGGTCAAAGCGGGTCGAAGTCGGCCGCTGACGTCATCAATTCGGCGGGTCAACTTCGGTCCGGAAAGCAATTGGGGCAGAAGTTCCCGGAACCGGGTTTCGTAGCGGCGCCGGCCCTCCGGCACGCTCATCCAAGCCGCGGCGGTGGCGCCTGCGAGTTGGGGTTGCCATGGCGTTTGTGGGGCGCTGAAAAGTGAGTCCAAGCCGTGGGGCAGGAACTGAATGCGGCCGGATTGGGTGGCTCGGAAGACGCGATAATTGTTGCGGGCGAGCGCATATCCGTCCCGGTGGGCGAGCAAGACTTCGACGGCGAGAAAGGTGCAGAAACGGTTCCCGTCGAGCACTTCGTCCAGCCGTTGCCAGCGGTGTTCCAGATCGGTTTCGGCCGTCGCTTCGGCAAGTGCGCGCAGCCCCGGATTGTCGTCGGCGTGGGCCGTGTGGGCGTCTAGCCGGAAGTGGCCGGACACATCGGCGCCGGGCTCTGGTTCCCACAGGCTGCCCGGGGTTTGGGGAAATTCCCGCCGCAGGAACTCGTCGGTGAAGCCTTCCTTGAGCACGTAGAGGCCGAGGTCTCGGTCGTTCAGCCAGACCCGCGCATGATCGACCCGCGGACTCGGCAAACCTGCTTGGCGAAACAACTCGTGGCCGAGCCATTCGCGCAGCCGGCTAGGGTCTTCGGCGGAGTTGTTGAGGTGCAGTTTGGTGAGTCCGCCGACGTTTTGTCCTGGCACGAAGCGGTCGAAATCAAGCGTCAGGCTGGGCCGGTCGTCGAACGGCCGGAAGCTACCCGTGGAGCCCTTCAGGTGGACGCCGAGTTCGACGTGGCGGACGTCGTCCAGTCGCAGCTCAGCGCGGACATAGGTCCGGGGTTCGGTGCGTAATGACGCGGCGGCGGCCGGGGAAAGTTGCAGCCGAAACTCGTGAACGGTCGGGCTGTTGGGGGCGAAGAGCGGGGCGGCTCCGGTCACCGTGAGGCGGGTGAGCAACCCAAGGAGCGCGAGTGCCAGGCGGAGAGCCTGGCTGAAACGTCGCCGCTCCTCGGACTCCCGGTTGACCGAGTGCGGGAAAAAATGTTGGCCCGAAGCGGTCACGGCGGCGGCTGGCTGGTTTCCGCGCTGGGCCGCCGGAAGAGCACGAGTGAATTGGCGCCTGGTCGTTCCTGACCTTCCGAAGGTTGGTTTACCACTTGGCCCAGCAACCACATCGTGGTGGAACCGCCGCCGTCGAAGTTGAGCGCTTCTTCGCAGCCCAGCTTCACCAGGTAGGCGGCCAATTCGGGGAAGGTCATGCCCGCTGAGGTGCTCTGGCGGCCATCGACGACCACAAGAAAGATGTCGTCCCGGTTCCAGCCGATCGCCGACCGCGGGTGGCGAAATTGCAGTCCGGACCAGGTCCACGCTTTGCCGCCCGTGACCAGCTTCGGGCCGCCACCCAAGGCCGTCGTTACGCCGGCCAAGTCGGGCAACGTGGCGGTGCTGAGGGTGAGTTCCGCGCCGACGCTTGGGCTGGGAGTGCGCGCGGCGAGTTTGTAGCCGAGGGACAGCACCAGCGAATCCCGACTGAGCGGGGTGTTCCCGGTTTCCCGGACCTCGCGGATGCGGGCGCGAAAAGTCTGGCCGATGCGCAAGGGCAGCCACGGCTGGCCAGCGACCGGTTCGAGGACAATTTCGCGGCCGCCCTTGGTGCGGGTCGCGGTGCCGTTGGCGGCGGAATAGAGCACTGCGCCGTCATGCGGCCGGAGCTCGTTGAGTCCAAACGCGGCCGCCTCGCCGCTGGGAAGCGTCACTTGGAACTGGCCCGTGACGTTCGTGGCGTGGGGATTGCCCGCTGCATCAAACCACAGGCAGGCATGGCCGGTTGGGCCGCTGAGGAGCTCGCCGCGGTGGATTTGGAGGTCACGCGGGTCGCCCACGTAGTTGCGTTCGTCGTTGTAGAAATCGGCGTTCAACGCCGCGACTGGCGTGCCCCAGTCGGTCGGGAGCGCCTTGAGTTGGTCCGACAGGGTGTTCAGGCCGATGACGTCGCCGCCGCCGAGGGTGGAGCCAAAGGCGAAATTTCGCCGCGCGCGGTCTAGCTTCACGACATGCACCGAGCGTGGGGGCTCAATGGCAGTGTCATGTCCATAGCTCAGACCGCGCTCGGGGCGGGCTGGGGAATTTGTTTCCGCTTGAGCGCCGGCGCTGCCAGCCAACACGAAGGCGAACAAAATCCCTGTTAGGCGCCCGGAATTGGCCGGGGCGCCGCTGGTGAAAGCGGGGGCCGGCGGGGTCATTCCGACGAGGGGCATCTGGCGCACGCTAAGCAGGCGCCGAGCCACGGCAATCACGGAGGCGAGGGGCGAGGGGATTGGGCGGGTGGAAATGAGCACGGGCACGTTCGTAGACTTGACCCGTTGCGGAGCGTTCGAGTTTCGGGATTTTCCCCGCCGGTTATTTCCCGGAATCGGCTTTACGCAGGATCACCAGCGAATTGGCGATGGGGCGTTCCCGGCCATCGCAAGGCTGGTTGCGGGTTTGGCCGTGGCACCAGAGCGTCGCCGAACCGCCACCGTCGAGGTTCATCGCCTCGTCGCAGCCGAGCTGAATGAGATAGGTGGAAAGCTCTTCCAAGGTCATGCCAATCGAGCCGCGCTGGCGGCCGTCCACAGTCACGAGGAACAGGTGGTCGTGGTTCCAGCCCACGGCCGAGCGCGGGTGCTGTTCCAGCATGGAACTCGTCTGATAATTTTCGTCGTCTGGCACCTCAATCTGGATCGGCCGCCGGCCCCGCACCAACACCGGGCCGCCGCCGATGCCCGTCGCCACGTCACGGAGCTTAGCTGAAGTCGTGGTCGAGAGGGTTACCTGAGCGCCCACGGTCAGGGTCGGTGCGCGTTTGGCGAACGTGCCGCCGAGGGACAGCACCCAAGTGCCTGGGCTTAGCGGCGCGTTGCCGCCGTCGTGGACCGCTTTGACGCGGACCTTGAAAGTAGTGTCCAGCACCAGCGTGGGCAGGCCGCCCTCCGCGGACGCTTCGAGCACATACTCTCGGCCGCCTTCTGTGCGGGTCGAAAAGCCGATCGCGGGCGTATAAAGCACGGCGGTATTCGGTCGGCGCTCTTCGTTGAGGCCGAACGGAGTCTGGGCGCCGTCGGGCCACTTCAGTTCAAAGCGGGCGAGCACGTTCGTGAGGTGAGCTTGGCCGGCAGCATCCAGCCAGAAGCTGATGCCATTCGGGGCGCTGATCAGCTCCCCTGCGGTGACTTGGAGGCCACGCGTGTCGCCGGCGAAAGCTCGGTCGCGTTGGTAGAAGTCACCGTTCACCGCCGCCACGGGCGAACCCCAGGCCCGGGGCGCTTCCCGCAGGTGTGCCGACAGCGGGGCAAGGCCCACGGCCACGTTCCGGGCGTGGACAGCCCGGACTGTCAGCGAGGGATCATGGCGGTCGATGCGCACGACGTGGATCGACCAAGGTTCCTGCGGGATTTGGTGATTGGTGTAGGCGAGTCCGGGCGCGACGATCGCCAAGCCCGGGGCCGCCGGCACCTTCGGTTTACAACCGACCACCAACAGCCCGGAAGTTGCCAACACGGTTAAGGCCAAAAAACGCCCCCCCAAACGACGGACGCGAGCAAAGGCTTGAGTGAGGGAGCGCATGGTGACGACGGCGGGCGGACCTTAGCGGGGCCGGACCGGGGCTGGCAAATGTGGGCGCGGCCGGGGTGGTATTTGCGCCTGAATCCCCGCGCCACTTTACGGCCGGCCCCCGCTCAATCATGCGGGAGGGGGCGCTAATTTCAGCCGCGCGTCCGGCCCAACCGCCCACCTGCATGCGTCCCCACACCGTGCCCGGGGACCGCGGGCTTGCCCGGTCGCGGTCGCTCCCGCACCGTTCCGACCCAATGGAGCTGTTGAAACAAGCGCTCGACGTGATCCTGCACCTGCAGGACCACCTCTTCCAACTGACGCAAGACTATGGCGGCTGGGTTTACGGCCTCCTGTTCCTGATCATTTTTTGCGAAACCGGCTTGGTGGTGACCCCGTTTCTGCCGGGAGATTCGCTGCTGTTCGCCGTGGGCGCGCTGGCCGCCGACCCGAAAAGCGGGCTCAACTTCTGGTTGGCCGGGGGGCTCATGGTCGGGGCAGCTATTTTGGGCGACACAGTGAACTATTGGATCGGCCGGTTTGCGGGGGAACAACTGACGCGGCGCTTTCCCCGAGTGATCAAGCCGATCTATTTGGCCAAGACGAACGAGTTTTTCCGACGTTATGGGGGTAAGACGATTGTGCTCGCTCGGTTTGTGCCGATCGTCCGGACTTTTGCTCCATTTGTGGCCGGCTCGGGGGCGATGAATTACTCCCGCTTCATGTTGGTCAACGTGGCGGGCGCGCTGCTGTGGGTGGTGCTGATTCTCCCGGCGGGCTGGTTTTTTGGGAACATCCCCGTGGTGAAGAAGAATTTCGAACTGGTTGTGTTGGGTATTATTTTCATCTCGGTGCTGCCGATGGTGATCGAAGTCTGGAAAGCCCGGCAGGCTCATCGGGGGGCGGGCAGCGGCGGCGAATAATCGGGGTAGAATCGGTTCCGCGACTTGTTTGCCGCCCTATGGGCTGCTAGCAACCGCGGACGGTCATACGATGCGTTTCGTTTTCCTAACCCTCGGCTACACGCCCGACTTGGATGGCGGCGGCTACCGCTACGCTACCGAAGTCGCCGAGTTGTTAGCGGCGCGCGGTCACGAGGTGCATGCCCTCTATCCCAATCCAGATGAAAAACTGCCTACCCGTGAACGGCGGCGCGGCGTTGAACTGCACCGGCTATCCCGCGGTAAAGGTGGGTTTCTGAGTCGCTGGCGGGCCGCTAATCGGGCCGCCCGGACGAGGGTGAATGAACTGCTGCGTGTCGGCTCGCAGTCGACCCTGCTGTTCTCCCACCACGCCTATCTTGAGCCGGCGCTGCGGGGCTTGCCCTACGTGATGATGTTGCATGGGCCGTGGGCGTTGGAGCATCGGTTTGCCTGCCGGGCTACCCCTCGCAGTTGGGTTCAACGGTGGGTAGATCGCTGGGCGTGCGGTTTGATGGCGCGCACGGAACGGCGCAGTTGCGCCGGCGCCCGACAAGTCTTGGTCGCGAGCGAGTATTCGCGGCTCAAACTGCGGGATTGGCACCCGGGATTGCGGGTGCAGGCCGAGGTGATTGGGGGCGGCGCTGACCTCGTTCGCTTTCGTCCGGCTGTGGATCGAGGCTCGGTTCGGGCGAGTTTGGGTTTGGCTCCGGGAGATTTCCTTTTTCTCACCGTGCGCCGATTGGACCCACGCATGGGCTTAAAACTGGTGCTCGAGGCCTTTGCCGAAATGACGGCGGAATTTCCCTCGGCTCGACTGTGGTTGGCGGGGCGGGGGCGGCAGCAGCAAGAATTGGAGGCTCAGATCAACGCTCACCAGTTGGGCGAACGGGTTCGGTTACTCGGTTTTGTGCCGGAGGAGCGACTCGCCGAGCTTTACGCGGCGGCGGATTGTGTGCTGATGCCGTCCTTGGATCTGGAAGGATTTGGTTTGGTCACCGCTGAAGCCTTGGCCTGCGGCACGCCGGTAGCCGCCTCCCGGGCGGGAGCCAATGCAGAAGTGATCGAGGGGCTTTCGGCAGACCTGCTTTTTCCCGCCGGCGACGTGGCGGCGTTGGCGACAAAACTCCGACAAATTCTGCGCGAACCGCAGTCGCTCCCGAGTCGGGATCGTTGTGCGGCCTACGCCCGGGAACAATTTCGGTGGGAGCGACCGGCCGACGCGTGTGACCGGGCGGGCACACGCTGGGCGATTCCCCCGGCCGAGAGGCGGGCCCTATGAAAATCTTGGAGCTCGGTAAATTCTACGCCCCGGAGCGCGGGGGCATCGAGACGCTCCTGAAATCGTGGTCGGAGGGTTTTGTTCGGCGGGGTGCGGAGGTGGATTGTGTTGTGGCTCACGGGCCCCAGACGCCGGCGTCGCGGTGGCGCACCCAGCGAGAAACCCAGGCGGGGGTTCGGGTGCATCGCCTGCCGAGTCCGCGGGAGCTCTTTGGGGTCTCGCTGTGTCCGGCTTACCTTGGGGCTTCGCGGCGGTTTAAGCCGGACGTGGTGCATGCCCATTTCCCGAACCCGTTGGCCGACTTGGCCTGTGTGTTGACGCCGGCCCACATCCCAGTCGTTCTTAGTTGGCACAGCGACATCGTTCGGCAAAAGGCGCTGATGTGGGCCTACAATCCGCTACAGCAGGCGCTGCTCCGGCGGGCGACCAAGATCGTCGTCGCCACGCCCTTCCACTTTGAATACTCCGCGTGGCTGGGGCCCTATCGCGACAAGATCGAGGTGATTCCCTTTGGGTTGGATTTGGATCGGTTTTTGGCCATTGATCCGGCGTCTGCCGCGGTGCAAGCGTTGCGGGCTCGGGCGGGTGGCCGGGCCATCTTGCTCAATGTCGGCCGGTTGGTCGGTTACAAGGGCCAAAAACACGCGGTGGCGGCGTTGGCGTCATTGCCCGACGCGGAGCTTTGGTTGGTCGGAAAAGGGCCGCTGGAGGCGGCATTGCGGCACCAAGCGGCGACCTTAGGCGTCTCGGATCGGCTTAGGTTTTTCGGCGATGTCGCCGATAGCGAGTTGCCGGTATTTTACCAGGCGTGCGATGTGTTTGTGTTTCCTTCCGAGACCCCGAACGAGGCCTTCGGGTTGGTGCAGGTCGAGGCGATGGCCTGCGGCAAACCGGTCGTGGCTTGCAACCTAAGGTCCGGCGTGCCATATGTTTGCCGGGAGGGCGAGACGGGGCTGATCGTTCCTCCGGGGGATAGCGTTCGCTTGGCGGCAGCCATTCGGCGTCTCTTGTCCGACAAGGAGTTAGCGCGAACTTTGGGCGAACAGGCACGGCTCCGAGCCCGGCAAGAATTTGCCGAATCCGTGATGGTGGACCGCTATCTGAAACTGTTTGGCCAACTACTGGGCCGGGGCGGCGCATGACGAGTTACAAAACATACCTGTTGGTGCTGTTCATTGCCGCGATGGGAGCCTTTTGGCTCACCCCGTTTGCCGCGTGGCTAGCTTACCGCATCGGGGCGATTGATCTTCCCAATGCCCGCAAAGTCCATGCCCGCCCGACGCCTCGCCTCGGAGGCGTGGCCGTCGTCCTCGGATTTTGCCTGCCTTGGATCGCGCTTTATCTGCTGCGCAACCCCGTTTCGCTGGCGTTTCAAAACTACGAACGCCTTTTCGGCACACTCCTGTTGGGAGTTTTTGCCATGTTGGCGCTGGGCGTTTACGACGATTGTAAAGGTGCCGATGCCTCGAAAAAATTTATCGCCCAAATCGTCATCGCCCTCGGACTTTGGATCGGGGGCTTCAGAATTGAGGCGATCGACAATCCGTGGGGGCTCGAGGCGATTGAGGTTGGTGTTTTCAGTCTGCCCGTGACCGTGCTTTGGATCGTCGGGGTAACGAACGCAATCAACCTGCTCGACGGCATTGACGGCTTGGTCGCCGGTGTTACGGCGTGCATTGCGCTTTCTTTGGCCGTCATCAACGCCCTTTCCGGCAACATTGTGGTCACGCTGCTGACCTTGGCGCTCGCGGGCGCCTGCCTCGGCTTCCTCGCCCACAACCACGCCCCGGCCCACATCTTTCTGGGCGATTCCGGCAGCCTTTGCATTGGTCTCGTGTTGGCCTGCATCGGGGTGATTTCCATTTTCAACCAAGGCCGGGGCGCCGCCAGCTCGATTCTGACGGTGCCGCTGATCCTCTTTAGTCTGCCGCTATTTGATACTCTGAGGGTGATGGTTATCCGGTTGTCCCGAGGGGTTTCAATTTTTCAGGCCGACCGCAGCCATGTGCATCACCGGTTGCTGGACTTGGGGATGAATCATCGCCAAGCCGCTTGGACCCTTTACGGCGTCGCGGGCTCGACTGGGTTGCTGGCCATCGTGCTGTCGTTATTGGACGGAGTTCAGCAGATCATCGTCAGTGCTATCTTCGGGGCGCTTGCGGTGGGAGCTTATGGTTTGTGGCGCATCCGGGTTCGACGCCTCGCTGAAGAGGACATTGAATCCAGCTAGGAGCTGCCCGATGATGACGCTCGAAACTGGCGTCGACCTGCTCTTGGGAGCGGTAACGACCTTGCCCTCCGAAACCATCCCATTAACCGAGGCCGGAGGTCGGTTTTTGGCTGTCGCCGCAACTGCGCAGCTTGATCTGCCGCCATTCGATAACTCCGCGATGGATGGTTATGCCGTTCGAACCGCTGAGGCTCAAACGGGCTCACGGTTGGAAGTGATCGGGACTGCCCCGGCAGGACGGCCTTTTGTGGGCAACGTATCGGAGGGAACCTGTGTTCGGGTCTTTACCGGCTCGCCCCTGCCGGACGGGGCCGATGCGGTCGTCATGCAGGAAGATACCCGGATCTCGACGCCCCCGGGTTTCGTCGAAATCGCCGACGGCGTAACCCCTTGGGAAAATATCAGGTTTGCTGGCGAAGACGTTCGTCGCGGAACCGTGCTCGCGCCGCCAGGGACCGCTTTGACGCCACAATTGCTGGGGTTGTTGGCGGCCCAAGGAATGGAGCGGGTAAGTGTGATTACCCGCCCCCGGGTGATATTAATTCCCAATGGGTCGGAACTGGTCCAGCTAGGTGCGGAGCTGTCTTTTGGCCGGATTTACGAGAGCAACACGTTGGCGTTGCGGGAATTGTTCACGCAAGCGGGCTGTCTCGTGGACTGTCTTTCACCGCCACCCGATGAGGCCGCCTGGGTGGAGCGTAGTCTCCGCGAAGGATTTGAACGGGCCGAAGTGGTGATCACGATCGGGGGCGCTTCGGTCGGTGAGCATGATTTGATCCGCCCAACTTTCGAGAAACTGGGCGGGCGACTCGACTTCTGGAAGCTGGCCTTGAAGCCCGGGAAACCGTTTTTCTTCGGAACCTTGGAAGGCAAGTTCCTTTTCGGCCTGCCTGGAAATCCGGTCTCTGCATTTGTGACTGGAGTGCTGTTGGTGTTGCCGGCATTACGCAAACTTCAGGGCAATTCTCATCCGGCGCTGCGAACGATGCCCGGAGTTCTGGCGGAAACGATCACCAACTCCGACCGGCGGCGGCACTTTATGCGAGTGGCGACAGATCCGACGGGCTCGGTCAGGCTGAGCGGTCCGCAGGCGTCGCACCTGATAGGTTCGTTGGCGATGGCCGACGGGTTGGTTGATGTCCCGCCTGAAACCACGCTTGAGGCCGGTAAAGTTGTGCCCGTGATTCGCTGGTGACTTCCGTCCCCGACCGGGTCGGGTTAAACTTCGGCATGTCGTCGTTCACGCCACCGCCCCGCACGAACGTGCTCGGGGTTGGGATTTCCGCCCTGAATCTCGATTCAGCCTTGGCCACGCTCGCCGCCGCGCTCGCGGCCGGAAAACGGGGATACGTTACCGTTACCGGTGTGCATGGCGTGATCGAATCGCAGGCCGATGAGGCGTTGCGGCAGATCCACAATCGTTCCCTGCTGAGCACCCCTGACGGCATGCCGATGGTCTGGTTGGGGCGATTGGCGGGCCACCGAACGATGGGGCGGGTCTACGGTCCGGAGTTGATGGAACGCGTCTTTGCTTGGACTCAAAACAGCGGCCACACGCATTACTTGTTTGGCGGGGCAGACGGCGTGGCGGAACAACTCAAAGCCCGCTTGGAAGCTCGATTCCCCGGGGTGCGCATTGTGGGGACTCATACGCCGCCGTTTCGCCCCTTGAATTCAGGGGAATTAGCCGCGCTGAGGGGGGAAGTGAGTCAGGTAAAGCCGGATTTTTTCTGGGTCGGACTCAGCACTCCCAAACAAGAACGGTTCATGGCGGCGCACCTAGAATTGTTGGACACCAAGATAATGATGGGGGTCGGGGCGGCGTTCGACTTTCACGCGGGTCGGGTTAAGCAGGCCCCGCGTTGGGTGCAGCGCAGCGGCTTTGAATGGCTTTATCGCCTCTGCCAAGAACCTCGTCGCCTCTGGAAACGTTACCTACGAAACAATCCCCTGTTTGTCTGGAAAGTTGCCGGCCAAGGCTTGCGCTTGCGGCGCTATTCCCTCGACTGATCGGGGACTAGTTGCCCGTCACTGGTGGGGCTATTCCCGAAGCGCCCTGACCAAATCCAATTCTTCGGGTCGAAGTTTGGTCGGATCCAAGGTCCGCGCCACCCGGCGAGCGGCTTCACGTTGGTCATTTGCGGCCAAGATGGCGGCGTAAACGGCGGAGCGTCGGGGGGCTGCTTGGAGCCATTCGGCTGGCACGCCTTCGATCCGCGACAAAGCCGTCGCGTTTTCTCCAAGCCGATACTCGACCAAGGCCAAGGTCAGGGAAGCTTCGAAATCTTTGGCGTCTTCGTTCAAAAAACGCTGCAAATCAGTCTTTGCCCGCACGCTTGTATCGTTCAACAGCGCCGCCAAGTAGGCATTCAGCGTCGCAACCCCGCGATCCCCGGGCAGATAGCCGGCCAATTGGCTGATCGCTTCGCGAAGGGTTCGAGTATCGTTCATCGCAGTGGCCAAGCGGAGGATGCTTTGGGCCGCTTCCACTGTCGCCGGCGGCCAAGTCATCAATCGTCGATACGCGGAGACGGCGGCAGCCGGTTGATCGATGCGTTCGGCGTAACCCGCGACGAACCGCAGCCGGGATGGGTTGTTGCCAGCGGCCGCCAACGCGTTCTCAAAGTGGCCGGCCATCAGTTGTGGCTTGTTTTCGGATTTGGCCGCGTAAGCCCGCAGGCAATGCAGCATGAAGGCCTCCACCTTCGATGTGTCCAGCTCCAGAAAACGTTTAACTTCGGTGATTTCCCCAAGTTCCAGCAGGGCCTGCAAGCGGCCAGTCATCAGCACGGGTTCCTTCTCTGCGAGCTTGGCCGGCAAGACATCAAGCACGCGCCTGACTTCTCGGTTGTCGGCCAGCCACATTGCCGCCAGCGCCAGTTGTTTGGCTGTGCCATCTTCCGTGGCCGCTTTGATCATTGCGTCGATCAATTCGGCTCGTTGAGCCGGCCGGAGTTTGATTCGCAGTGCGTAGGCCGTAACCAGTTGATCGGGCTGATTTTCCACCTGTTTGAAGAGCACCAAATTTTCGCCCTGACTCAGTTCAGCGCTGGCAGCCAGCGATTGAATCGCCTCCCACCGGTATTTGCTCGTGCCCAGAGCCAAGCCCCACAACAGGCCCCGGCCTTCCCGCCGTCCGGTTTCACCCACCCCACCGAACAACAGGGTGCCGAGGGCGAATTCTGCATCTTCATCGCCGGGAGCCTCTGAGACCCACCGACGGGCGGCGGCAACCGCCTCCGCTTGGCTGCCGATCGCTTTGGAATGCAGGACCACCAACCGGAGCACTTTGGGGGCGATATTGTTGGTGGCGATGAGTTGCTGCAGCAGTTGCTCGGAGAGGTCAGTGCGACCCAAATCCACCGCGAGGCGAGCGTAGTCATACTGATCATCCAGCGTGAGACCGACCTTGGCTTGAGTGGATTGCCAGTAGTTGAAGCCCGCCGGAGTGCGAGTTTCCGTGCAATAGCGGGCGGCCAAGCGCAGCACGCGCGCTTCCTCCGGAGCCAAGCGCAGAGTCGTTTGCACCACTCGGCCCACTTGATCCCAGTCGTTCGTCGCCGCCGCGGCTTCGCCTTTGGTGACCATGGATAGTGCTCGCTGGATCTTGAACCAGCGGTAGGCCGGGCGGGCGCCCAAGAGGCCCACCAAGGCGAGCACGCCCAAAGCGACCAGCAGAATAAAAAATCGCCGCGACGTTTCCCGAATGTCCGCGAACTGGGGGGCTGGCTGGTCGTCCTTGGGATTGATGAATTTCATGGGGCCACGCGTGATGGGTTACCGCCTCGAAAGTTAGGGTTTTGCTCGCCGGCCGGCAAGGCGCAGCAAACCGAACAGATCCTAGCCTAGGGATACAAAAAAAGCGACCACCTAGGTGGTCGCTTGCTCAAAATCGTCTAAAATTACTTCCGTGCGCGGCGATATCCGGCAAAGGCGAGCAAAGCCACAAAGCCACCGGCAGCATAGGTGCTGGGCTCAGGAACTTCGGGAAGGTTGATGCCGAACGCATCAATCGAGACATCGGCGCCGGCCGTTTCCGCCGTAAGCGTGAAACTAATTGCCTTCACGGCCGAAAAGCTTGCTCCGCCGGTGAAATCAGCAAAGAGAATGTTAAAAATGCCAGGGGCGATCGGAATCGTCCCTGTTTCGTTGGAAACATTATCCGAGCTGTCCGTCACCGAGAAGGCATAACTTACCGTGGCAGAATCGGTGTTCACCAACTGGAAACTGAAGGCAGTCCCGCTGGAAAGGTCCTGAGCATCGAAGGTGTAGGAAAAGGTAGTGAAGCTTTTGATACCGTCGTCGTTGCTGTAAGAAATCCTCGCTAGGTTGTTTTTAACGTTTGCGGCATCTCCGTCTGCGTCAATTGCGACGGTGCGCATCACCGTGCCAGTCAACGTGGTGTCGGTGCCGGGAACGGCTACAGCCGATCCAGTGTTCAAAGCACCCGTTGACTCGAGATTGAATTCAGGCGTGTTGTAGTTGTCGATGACGATGGTGGCCGGGAGGGCCGCTTGGACGACTCCTAACGAGCCTGCGAGAACAGATAATGCGAGATAGTTTTTGAAATTCATTTGTTTGAGCTCCTCCTTACCGCAGGGAAAGGATTACCTAAAATTGGCTATTTTAGTCAAAGAGTTTCCTGAGAAATAGCGGCGGACCCTGAAATTTGGGCGCGGTTTTGAGGTATGGCTGGAGGGCTTAGACAAGGGCAATTATGAGTCGCCGAGGTGCCCTCGAAGCGTCGAAACGCGGCAAGCGGCAAACTTCGACTTGGACTCGCTGGGTTACCAGTTCGCTAGTTTTTCTTCTTAAACAGCGAATCCAGACCTTGGGTGGCGTTTTTGAGAGCTCCACCTGCTTTGTCGAGGACGCCTTGGGGCAGATTCCCCGCTTGAGCGGCCACCGCGGGAATTACTTGGGTCACGATTTCGTTGATCATTTGCTGGGTCAGCTCACCCGGGGTGATGCCTTCGTTGCCGGAGCCGAGGTGAGTCAACCGGATCTCGGGCAGGGTCAGCGGCGGAATAGCCGCGCCTAGGCCGGGCAGGTTCAGCTTCACGTTCACCTTGGTGCCGCTCAGGACGAATTCGTCCACTTGGAGCTTTTTCTGGGCGCCGGTTTCCTCGGCAGGCTTCGACTTCTCGGCGGCGGTGAAGTTCTGGAGGTTCGCAAGCAGTTGCTTGAGATTGTTGTCCTTTAGGCCGCCTTCGAGGGTGACCTCGGTGTTTATGACCCGCACCGACTTCACGACGATCTTATCGGACATCAGCGAACCGGGATCGACCGTAAGGCTGGCCTCGCCCAAGCGGATCGCGAAGGGCGCGGTGTAAGGTGGGGGATTGGCGATCACGAGGCCTTTGACCGTGCCGGTGCCGGTGCTGGGGGAGAGTTCCACGGACTCCACCGTGACCGCGGTTTGGGTGAACTTGGGGCCGAAGGTCTCGATGCCGGCCTTGATCACTTTGCCCAAGTTTGACCCCAGCAAGATCACGCCAACGATCAAGGCAAGCACCACGACAACCGTCACCAGCAACGCCGCTTTCTTCATGGTGGCGAGTTCACCCCGCTTGGGGGTGGGAAGCAAGCCGCAGTGCGATGGTGTGGGCGCCGGGCGGGATGGAGCTGACCTCGGTGGGCGTTATCCGGGCTACCGCGACCCGTTCGGGCGAACGCGTCAAATTGTGCGTGCCTGAGCTCAAGCCAACGCGGGGCGCGGGAAGTGCCCCTGCATTTGTCCCGGACGCTTTCCGGCCAGAGCGCCAGAGAAAGATAAAGCCGCCCGAATCAGACCACCCCAATTGAAGGCTCGCCGGGTGGAATCGTCCTTGGAAAGCTGACGCCATGAAATCCCGCTTCACTCTTCTGCCGCTGACCGGGCTGACCGGGCTGCTCGGCCTGCTCGGCCTGCTCGGCGGCCCGACTGCCGCTTGGGCTGCGAACGTAGATTTCGCGAAGGAGATCCGCCCGTTGCTGGCCGACCGGTGTTTTTCCTGCCACGGCGAGAAGAAGCAGGAATCGGGACTCCGGCTTGATCGCAAGGCTGACGCGCTGAAGGGCGGCGACCACGGTGCGGCCATCGTCCCCGGAAAGGCGCCCGAATCGGTGCTGCTCCAGGCGGTTGCGGGCACTCACGCCGAGGTGGCGAAGATGCCGAAGAAGGGGGAAGCACTGACTCCGGAGCAAATTGCGTTGCTACACACGTGGATCGAACAGGGCGCCCCGTGGCCTGAAACGCAAACGCAGCCGGTAGACCTCAAGAATCCGGCCCAACACTGGGCATTTCAGCCGGTTCGCCGGCCCGAGCCGCCGAAGCTGAATTCCAAGAACCGTAAGTTGGCCCGCAGCCCGATTGACCAGTTCGTGTTCCACAAGCTGGAGCAGGAAAAGCTCGCGCCGTCGCCCGAAGCGGACCGCGTCGCGTTGATCCGCCGGGTTTCGCTGGATTTGACCGGCCTGCCGCCATCGCCGGAAGAGGTGGATGCGTTCGTGGCCGACAAGGCGTCCGACGCTTACGCCAAGGTCGTCGAGCGACTGCTGGCTTCGCCGCATTACGGCGAAAAGTGGGCGCGGCATTGGCTGGATGCGGCGCGTTACGCCGACTCGAACGGCTTCGAAAAGGATCGCACTCGTTCCATCTGGCCGTGGCGCGACTGGGTCATCCGGGCCTTCAACACGGACCTGCCGTTTGATCAATTCACCGTCGAGCAGTTGGCGGGCGACCTCCTAGCCCAGTCGGAAGTCGGCAGCCGGAAGGCCGAGTTGGAAATCGCCACCGGTTTCCTGCGCAACTCGATGGTGAACATGGAAGGCGGCATCGAGCCGGAGAAATTCCGTGTGGAAACGATCATCGACCGCGTGGATGCCGTGGGCCGCACCTGGCTGGGCCTGACGATCGCCTGCGCTCAGTGTCACAATCACAAATACGACCCGGTTTCGCAGAAGGAGTATTTCCAGTTCTACGACTTCCTGAATCAGGACGTGGAACCCAAGCTCGATGTGCTTTCCCCGTCCACGCGGGCGAAGCGCGGCGCCATCATGGCCACAGCCCGGGCGCTGGAGGCCCAACTGCTCGCCGATCCGGCCGTGAGCGGAAAGTTTACCGCGTGGTTGGGCGCGGTGGCGAAGATCCCGGTGGCTTGGCAGCCCATCGCGGCCAAGGAGTGGCACTCGACGCCGATGAAGTTCGAGCAACAAGAAGACCTGTCCCTACTCGGCGGTGGTGATGTCCATAACAGCTCCATCATCCGCGTCTGGGTGGATCTGCCGCAGACCAACATCACCGGCTTTCGCCTAGAGGCGTTGAATCATGGCAACCTGCCCAACCAGGGGCCTGGCCTCGACGGCAACGGCGACTTTTTGGTGAACGAATTCACCGTCGAACTCACCCCGCTCCAGGAGCTCGCCGCACCCAACGCCGGCGCCACCGGGTTTGTGGCGACGACGAATCGAGTCAAATTCATTCGGGCGTTGGCGGACGTCGAACCCACGGGTTTGCCGGCCAACTTGATGATCGATGGCATGATCACCAACGGCGGTTGGGGCGCGGCCTTTACCCAGGGACGCAAGAATCAGGAACGCCGCGCGGTGTTCCAGGCGGAGCAACCGGTCGGCTTCGAAGGCGGTTCCCGCCTGTTGATCACCGTGAACTCCAAACCCGGCGGCGGCCTGAACAACTCCAGCGACAAAGTTTCCAGTTTTGTGCTCGGTCGGTTGCGGCTGAGTTTTACGACGCATTCCGGCGCCCTAGCGGTGGATCCGCTGAGCGAGCGACAGCGGGCGCTGTTGGTCGCCGCCCAGCAGGGCAATGCCGCTGCCCGGCAGGAATTGTTCCGTGTCTTCTTGTTCCAGGAACCCAGCTTGGCCAACGCCGCGAAGCAGTGGGACGAGGCGTGGCAGGATTGGCCGCGGGCAGAGAACACCACCCTAGCGCTGCAACTGCGCGAACCACGGCGCGATACCAAGATCTTCAAGCGCGGCGACTGGCAAAAGCCCACGACCTCCGTCACCGCCGCCGTGCCGGCCTCGCTGAGCCCGCTACCCGAGGCCGCGCCCCGCAATCGTCTGGGCCTCGCGCGCTGGTTGGTGAGCCGGGATAATCCGCTGACGGCGCGGGTGCTCGTGAACCGCGTGTGGATGCACTACTTCGGCGCGGGCTTGGTGACGACGCCCGAGGACTTCGGCGTGCGCAGCGATCCGCCGTCGCATCCTGAATTGCTGGACTGGCTGGCGGGCGAATTCATGGCTCCCACCAGCAGGCCCCAGCCGCTCGCGAGCAAAGCTTCAGCGTGGTCCTTCAAACACCTGCATCGGCTCATCGTGAACTCGGCGACCTACCGACAAAGCTCGCGGGTGACGCCGGAATTGCTGGAGCAGGATCCCTACAATCGATTGCTCGCCCGGGGGCCGCGCGTCCGGGTGGAAAGCGAAGTGGTGCAGGATATTGCCTTCAAAGCAGCAGGCTTGCTGTCGCCGAAGATTGGCGGACCGAGCGTATTCCCCCCCTTGCCCGACGGAGTGATGTCCCTCGCCTATGGGCCGATCCCGTGGAATGTGAGTGAAGGCGACGACCGTTACCGACGCGCGATGTATACGTTCTGGAAACGCAGCGTGCCGCATCCGGCGATGCTCACCTTTGACGCGCCGACGGCGGAACAAAGCTGCGTGCGGCGGATGCGCTCGAACACCCCACTGCAGGCGCTCGTGACCCTGAATGACCCCAACTTCAATCAAGCCGCCCGCTGGCTCGCGTGGCGGGCGTTGGGCGCGGCCAACGGCGACGTGGAACGAGCCCGGTGGGCCTTTCGGCAATGCGTCAGTCGCCCACCGAGCCCTCAAGAAGTCTCCGTGTTGCTGAAGTTGCTCGGGGAAGCCCGCGCTGAATTTGCCAGCCGAGCCCAGGACGCCCCGCAATTCGCCTTCGCCGATCCAAAGAATCCGCCGCCACTGCCTCCGGGCGCAACCGCCACCGATGTCGCTGCGTGGAGCACCGTCACGCGCGCCATTCTCAACCTCGACGAAACCATCACGAAGGAATGAACCCATGAACCTCCCCCTCGAACTTGATCTTGAACGGAAGCGTTTCCTGTCCCGCCGATGGTTCTTCCGCGAATGCGGCCTGGGTTTAGGTTCGATCGCCTTGGCGTCGCTGCTCGGAGATAAAACGCTGGCCGCGGCGAGTGCCGCGGCCAAGGTCACCCATCCCCTCGCGCCCAAACAGGGCCACTTCGCCGGCAAGGCCAAGTCGGTGATCTATCTGTTCATGGCAGGGGCGCCGAGCCAGTTGGAACTGTTCGACTACAAACCCACGCTCGCGAAATACAACGGCCAGCCCGTGCCCAAGGACGTGCTTGGCGGCCAGACCTACGCCTTCATCAAGCCGGATTCGGCGATCTACGCGCCGGAGTTCAAGTTCGCCCAGCACGGCCAGTCCGGGGCGTGGATCAGCGAAGCGTTTCCGCAACTCACGACGGTCGCGGATGAACTCACGATCATCCGCTCCATGAACACCGACGCGTTTAACCACGCGCCGGGGCAGATTTTCATGAACACCGGCTCCCAACAGTTTGGCCGGCCGAGTCTGGGGGCTTGGGCCACCTATGGACTGGGGAGCAATTCGCAGGAGTTACCCGGTTTTGTAGTGATGAATTCCGCCGGCGGCTTGAGCGGCGGCGCCGGCAACTATGGTTCTGGTTTCCTGCCCACGTCGTATCAGGGCGTGTTGTTTCGCAAGGGAGCCGACCCGGTGCTGTATTTGTCCAATCCGGCCGGCATGAGTTCGTCACTCCAGCGCAAGACGCTTGATGCGGTGAAGGAGTTGAATGAACAGCGGCTCGGCGTGATGGGGGATCCGGAAATCGCCACGCGGATCAACTCATTCGAAATGGCCTACCGGATGCAGTCCAGCGCGCCCGAGTTGATGGACATCTCCAAGGAGTCGAAGGAGACGCTGGAACTGTATGGCGCGGAACCCGGCAAAGCGTCCTTTGCCAACAACTGTTTGCTGGCCCGGCGGTTGGTGGAACGCGGGGTGCGCTTTGTGCAGCTTTACCACGAAGCGTGGGATCATCACAGCGACGTGAAGGGCGGCGTGAAGGCGCAGGCCGGCAACACCGACAAGGCGTGCGCGGCACTGCTCAAAGACCTGAAGGCGCGCGGTTTGCTGGAGGACACCTTGGTGGTCTGGGGCGGCGAATTCGGTCGCACGCCGCAGGTCGAAGCCAGCACGGAGCTGGGCCGCTCACTCGGGCGCGATCATCATCCGCAAGCCTTCACCATGTGGCTGGCCGGGGGCGGCACCAAGCCGGGTATCACGGTGGGCGAGACGGACGACTTCGGCTTCAACATCGTGAAGGACAAGGTCCACGTGCACGACTTGCACGCCACGATCATGCACCTGCTCGGCTTCGATCACGAGAAGCTCACTTTCCGCTTTCAGGGGCGCGACTACCGGCTCACGGATGTGCATGGGGAGGTCGTGCAGAAGCTGCTGGTTTGACAGCCCAGCGAAGGTGGCCGCCAGACCCGGTGATTGGAATAGGAGCACGCCGCCGCCGTTAGGGGCTGCAAGCAGGCAGGGCGTCAGTGCCTCCACCGCTTCGGTGACGCCAAATAGGCGGACAGCAAGCACACGAGCACGATGCTCGCAGCGCCGGTAAGTAGGATGGCAACACTCCCGCCTCCGTTTGCTGTAACCAGCATGATGGGGACGGCGAGTAGAGCTACGAGACACGTCAGCACCGGAATCGCGCTCGGCCGGGCTGCGTTGACTGTCCACCCCATCCATTTGAAACGCCGCGGCACGATTACTCGGGGGTCAGCCTTGCAGTAGTAAACACCCCACCTTCGATTGCTGGGGTCTCTCCAACAGTTTTTCATTTCCTCTGGGGTCATACATCCTGCTGCCCAACACTGAGCGGAGTATCCGCCGCCGTCTGTTGGCGACAAGGAATGAACGGCGGTTGGTTAACCGGCAAACCGAGGGTTGTAGGTCACACCGCGATGTCCGGCGGCCATTGCCCAAGGGGGGAAACTGCTTGGTCGCCGACGGGGTTTGCCTAACGTGCCCGCATCATGTTCTACCGGATTCTCTCGTGGCGGTGGGCCTTGGCTGGGTTGTGCCTGCTGCGCGCTGGAGCGCAGACCAACGCGCCGGCCGCGCCCGACGACAAACCACCCGCCGCTCTGGCACCCGGGCATTCCGCGCATGGTCAGGCCTTCAACGAAGGTCCGCGTCAACCCGCCTACCTGATGGCTGGAATGCCTCGGATCGAATTTCCGGTGACGACCACGAACGAACTGGCGCAGAAATTCTTCACGCAGGGCGTGGGGCAGTGGCACGGCTTCTGGTTCTTCGAAGCCGAGCGCTCGTTCCGCCAAGCCGCTGTCCACGATCCCAATTGCGCGATGGCGTATTGGGGCATGGCGATGGCGAACTTCCCCACCACCAATCGGGCGCCGGAATTCATTGCCGAAGCGGTCAAACTCAAGGGCCAGACCAGCCGGCGCGAGCAACTGCGGATCGAAGCCTTGGCGGAGTTCTTCAAGGACCCCAAGCGCGACGAGAAGGAACGCCGGCGCGACTACGTGCGGGCGCTGGAGCACCTCGTCTTCGAGTTCCCCGATGACATCGAGGCCAAGGCCTTCCTCGCCTTTCACATCTGGGACAACGGCTACAAGGGGCATCCCCTTTCCAGTGCGCAGGCGGTGGAATCGCTCCTGAAGGAGATCTTTGCCGCGCAGCCGATGCATCCGGCCCACCACTATCGCGTGCATCTCTGGGACGGTGAGCCGGATCCCGTGGCCGTCCGGGCACTGCCGTCGGCGGCGCTCTGCGGCCCAAGCGGACCCGGCATCGCGCACCTGTGGCACATGCCCGGGCACACGTTCAACAAGCTGAAGCGCTACGAGGACATGGCTTGGCAGCAGGAGGCCAGCGTGCGCGTGGATAACGCGCAGATCATGCGCGATCGCGTGATGCCCGACCAGATCCACAACTACTCGCACAACAGTGAATGGCTGGTGCAGACACTGAACTACGTCGGCCGAGTCAAGGACGCGCTCGCCCTCGCGCGCAACCTGATCGAGATGCCGCGGCACCCGAAGTTCAACACCTTGAATCTCCAGACCAACGGAGTGCCCTACGAACACTCCGGCGGCACCGCAACCGATGGTCGCCAACGGTTGGTCGAGACACTCCTGCGCTACGAACTTTGGGACGAAGCCCTGCGGTTGGCCGACACCCCGTATCTCCCACCAACAGAGCTGGGCGAAGAGCAGTCCCGGCGCGCCCGGTTGCTGGGGGTGGCGAATTTCTCCCTCGGTAAGGTCAGTGAAGGCCGCGCCCAGATCGCCATTCTCGAGCAGGCAGCGAAACAGTTGCGGGCCGAACGCGCCGCCCGGGTGGATTTCGCGGAGGCGAAGGCCAAGGCGGAGAAAATGGGCGCGGACGAACAGTCCAAGGCGATGGCTGAGGCGTTGCGTGGGGCGCAGTCCCCGCTGAATAAAGTCGATGAATTCTTGGCCGAACTCCGCCTGCTGGAGGCCCTCGCCCAACCCGATACGGCCGATCTGACCCATCGGTTGGAAGCGCTTAAAAGCGTCTCCAAAGAACGGCTTTCACTGCTGTGGCTACAAGTGGGCGACACCAACCGGGCCGCAAAGCTTGCCCAAGAAGCCGTCGAAGGCGGCACCAATCAGGTTCAATTGTTGGCCAACCAAGCCGACGTCCTGTGGCGCTTGGGCAAAACCAATGAGGCCACGGCGGCCTTCACGAAGCTGCGGGAGCGTTCCGCGTTTCTGGATTTGGATCTGCCCGTGTTTCAGCGGCTCCGACCGTTGGCGACCGAACTGGGTTGGCCCGCCGACTGGCGGGCGCAGCCGGAGCCGCGAGCCGATGTCGGAATCCGCCCGGAGTTGAGTTCCCTCGGGCCCTTGCTTTGGCAACCGTCCCCGGCGCCAGAATTTGCGCTACCCACCGCGGCCGGCCAACCGGTGTCGCTAAGTGACTACCGCGGCCAGCCGGTGCTCGTGCTCTTCTACCTCGGCCACGGGTGTGTTCATTGTTTAGAGCAGCTCAAGGTCTTTGCCCCGGTCGCCCAAGATTTTCAGGCGGCGGGAATCAAGCTACTGGCGGTCAGCGCCGATTCCCCGTCGGCCCTCGGCAAAACGGTCGAAAAAGCGAAGGTGAGCGGGGGCTTTCCCTTTCCGCTCGTCGCTGATGGCGGGCGAGCGGTCTTCCGCGCCTACCGCGCCTACGACGGGTTTGAGCGGGAGCCATTGCACGGCGTGTTTCTCGTGGATGGCGCCGGTATGATTCGCTGGCAGGACATCAGCCATGAGCCGTTTACCGATGTGAAATTCCTACTCGCCGAGGCGAAGCGGCAACTGCAATGGCCGTCGCCGGTCGCTCCCGGTGCGACCCGAGCGGGGGCCGGTGCCGGCGGGCCGCGCTGACGAATGCCACCGGTTTAAGCCGGTTTCATTTTCCACCGATACGCCTTTGGGCTGGAAGCCATTCGGGTATCCGTCCGCTGGTTTATGATTTTCTCGGCAACTGCACTTTCGGTGGGCACACAAAGCGGGTGGAACGACGCCATTTTTGGCGCCTTGCCGCTGTTGGGCGAGGCGAGTGGCGTGCTCACGATGGCGGTGGCCATCGCGGTGCCGACCCTCTTGGCCGGGGCCGGCTTGGGCTGGCGACTGCGCGAGAATCGAGCCCGCCAGAAGGAATTGCGCCTGCGGCAAGAATTTCAGTCGGAGCGCGATCGCATCACCTCCGAAGTCGGTAACGAAGTAAAACGGGCGCAAGAATCGGTGGCGGCCTCGCGCGAGGAGTTGGTCGGGGTGGTGAATCAGGAAATCCGCACACCGCTCCACAGCCTGATGGGTTACCTCGACATGTTGCTGGAGACGCCGCTGGCCTTTGATCAGCGCGAGTTGGCGCTCGCCGGCGGCCGTTCGGCCGAAGTGCTGCTCCTCAGCCTGAATGACTTGTTCGACTACACCCGATTGGAAGCGGGGCAGTTGCAATTGTCCCCGGCCGTGTTCGATCTCGGGGAGCACGTGGTGGATGTTTTGGAACTGCTTTCCGGGCACGCGGCGGAGAAGGGGATCGAACTGGGGTTTGAATCGAACCAAGCGCGGGCGGTGATGGTGGAGGCGGACCCCGTGCGGAGCCGCCAAGTGTTGGTCAGCCTGATTGCTTCCCTGATCAAACTCAGCACCGATGGGCATCTCTCCATCCGCTTGGAACCAGTCGAAGAAGCGAGCCGTTTCCGGGTTCGTTGCCTCATTCATCGCAGCGGCGAAGGCGCCACCCGGCAGACCCTGGCCCGCCTGTTGGGGCTCGATCCGAGCCCGGCCGCGGTTAAAGGCCGCGAAGAACCGTCCCTGAGCCTGCTGATTACGCGCAAGATCGTGGAGCGGATGGGGGGGGAAGTGGGCGTGGGAGACGGCGATAATGACGCGAGTGAAGTTTGGTTTACGCTCCCGTTGGCCGATGAGGGCACCGTGCGGATGACCGCCAAATTGCCGCTGGTGGGCACGGGCTTTCGCGTGCTCGTCATTGAACCCTCTTCCGCCAGCCGGCAGTTGGTGGTGCGGCATCTTGAGGCTGGCGGATTCACTGTCGAAACGATCACGTCGGTGATCGGGGTGACGGATCGCCTGCGCGCGGTGTCGGCGGGTCGGCCGCCCGTGAATGCGGTCGTTTTTTCGGAAGCACTGGCCGATGCCAGTGGGCGGACGTTTGCCCAGTCGGTGCGTTCGGAAGCGGCGTTTGGCCGGGTTGCCCTGATTTGCCTCCGCCGGCAGGGACTGACTGCCAATGGCGCCGTCTTGGCGACGCTCGGGGTCGTGGAAGTCACGAAGCCGGTGCTGCGCGCCGCGCCGTTTCTCAACACGGTCATCGGGGTGATTCACAGCCAAGAGGCGACTTGGGCCGCCGGGAAAGTGCCCACCGCGATCGTCGAACCGCCGAAGCAGGCGATCTGGGTGCCCAAGGGGTTTGTCCTGCTCGCGGAAGACAACGACGTGAATCGGCGGGTGATGGTGGAACTGCTCCGCCGCCTCGGCTGGGCGTGCGACGTGGTCAACGACGGGGCCGCGGCGGTCGCGGCGGCCACGAACAAAAATTACTCGCTCGTCCTCATGGACTGCCACATGCCGAACATGAGCGGCTTTGAATCCACCCGGCAGATCCGCACGGAGGAGAAGAACAACCGGCGCAAGCGCACCCCGATTGTCGGCGTCACGGCGGACACTCTGCCAACGATTCGGGAACGGTGTCGGCAGGTCGGCATGGACGATTGCTTCTTTAAGCCGGTCCGCCGCTCCGAACTGGAGGAATGTCTCTGCCGCTGGGCGCGCCCATTGAGCGGTAACTAAAGCCAGCTGGCCCAGTGGCTCAGAGAACGTTCGCGGCGACTTCCGCGAGTTCGCTGCGTTCGCCTTGAGAAAGCTCCACATGGGCTGCAATCGCTTGGTCGCGAAAACGGTTCACCACGTAGGTAAAGCCATTGCTGGCAGCATCCACGTAGGGGTTGTCGATCTGGTATGGGTCGCCGGTCAGGATGATCTTCGTGCCATTGCCCGCGCGGGTGAGAATGGTTTTGGCTTCGAGCGGGGTCAGATTTTGGGCCTCGTCCACAATCATGAACTGATTGGCGATGCTGCGTCCGCGGATGTAGCTGAGTGCTTCGACCACAATGGTGCCGTTGCGCAACAGGTCCGAACTGCGGCGGGACTCGTGCCCCATGTTGAGGTCGCCCAGCATTTCCAAGGCGTCGTGGATCGGTTGCATCCAAGGACCGAGTTTTTCTTCGAGTGAACCGGGCAGAAAGCCCAACTCTTTGCCCATGGAGATGGTGGGGCGCGCCACGATGAGGCGGCGGAAATCCCGGTCGGTGACCGTGCGTTTGAGGCCGGCGGCAAGGGCGATCAGCGTCTTGCCGGTGCCGGCTTTGCCCATGAGGGAAACGCACTTGATCCGTTCGTCGAGTAGGGCATCGAGTGCGAAGTGCTGCTCTTGGTTGCGCGGTTTGATGCCCCAGACCTGGCCGCACTCGTGCAGCGGGACGAGTTTGGTGGCGGTGGAATCGACCCGACCGAGCATGACTCGTTTGGGATCGGTATCGCAGCTCAGCCGGCAATATTCGTTGGGAAATCGGCGCGGCGAGGCGGGCAGAGCCAGTTCTCCCAAGGAACGAAATTCGGCGAGTTTGGCCGACGGCAACACGAGGTCGAACCGGCCGGTGTAAAGATCCTTTAGGTTGACCCGGTCCGTCTCGTAATCCTCGGCCGCCAAGCCCCAAGCATCGGCCTTCAGTCGGAGGTTGATGTCCTTGGTGACGAGAATCGTCGGGGTCTTGCGGTCGGCGCGGCGAACGTCGAGCGCGAGGGCGAGAATCCGGTTGTCCACCGAACCGCGCTCCAGCGTCGCGGTCTCCTTCGGGGCCTTGGCGCCTGCGCCTGCCAATTGGTGGGCGAAAATGATTCGGAGACGTCCGCCGTGGGCCAGCGGCACGCCGTCGCTGAGGGAACCTTGAGCGCGTAACTTGTCGAGCAACCGGCTGACGGTCCGGGCGTTCTGACCCCGCTCGGTGGTTTCGCGTTTGAATTTGTCGATCTCCTCGATGACCTCGATCGGCAAGAGGACGTGATTGTCCTTAAAATTCAGCAACGCATCCGGGTCGTGCAGGAGCACATTGGTGTCGAGCACGTAGTTTTTGATCCGGACGGCAGCCGAGCTTGTGGCTGCTTGGGGGACTTTTTTGGACGCTTTGGCGGGGGGATGAGCCGGCTTCTTGGAAGAAGCGGCGCCGGCGGGATCCAGCACGTTATCGAGCACGCGCGGACAATGCGAAGCAGGTTGGCATTCTCAAGTCGAATTCTGGCAGCACCCCTATTTGTGGTGGGTAAAGAGCTGGTAGAGCCCAATTAGCGGTCGTGTGATCGACTTCAGCGCGCTGGATTGTTCGTTTGGGCGAGCAGGGCGCGGCCGGACAAATCCCAGTCCATCGGCAGCGGCGGCTGTTCGATCACCCGTTGCACCACGCGGCGCCACGCGGCGCGTTCGGCGGCGCTGAGCGACTGCCAGCGTTCGGCATCCTGCAAGAATTCAGCCCGTTGTTCCGGGGACAGGCTGGCGAATTTCCGGAACGCATTGACGCAGTGCTGGCGCTTGGCCGGGGGCAGGGCTTCAAAGGCGGCCAGCGTCGCCGCCATCTGCGCGCGATCCGTTGCGGAAAGCTGCTGCAAGGTGCGCGTTTGCTCGGCTTCCGTCAGGTTGAAGAAGCGTTGAAAACGGGCGGTCTTGCGGGCGCGTTCCTCCGGGGATAAGGCCAACCACCGCTGGAGTTGGGTCTCGACTTCGGGGCGGGCTCCGACCGGAGCCTGCGCGACGACATCGGCCAATTGTTTGGGATCGGTCGTTTCCAAGCGGATAAAAAACGAGAGCGACTGCTGGCTCTCCAGCAATTCAAGCCGGGCGGCGGCGGGTAACGCATCCCATGCCCGGAGCCGTTCTTCGATCATTGGCCGATCTTCTTCCGGCAGGGTGGCAAGCAGGTTCGCACGCTCGGCCAATCCACGGGTGAGCAGCGGGGAAAGAAAAAACTGCAACTGGGCAACCCGTAGGCGGAGTTCGCGCTGGGCCGGGGACAGGGTCTCAAACTCGCGCAACTTGGCTGCGATCAAGGCCCGGGCAGGCGGTGATTTTCGGGCGAGATACGCCTCCCGTTGGCTTTCCGAGGCCACCAGCAACTCCCGGAAAGTTTGCACGGGAGAGCGTTGCGGCGGCCACGGTGGGGCGGCCGGATCGAGGGGTGTCGGCGCGGTGAACGCGAGGCTGGAGCCCAAGGCCAGAAGACCAACGCTGAGACAGAAGCGACGCATGGCTCACTCGTTCAAGGCGGCCAATAGGGCTACATCGCCCGGTTGCGGTTCCGTGCGGAAGGATTGGATGGCTTCAAAATCCTGCAACCAAGCGACGCCGGGAATCGCCGCGACTTGGGAGACTTCGGAGACCGTGGCGGCCAACTGGCCGCGTTTATGCAGTTGAAATTGCCACCAACCGCCCTCCAGCGCGGCGACGGCGGTGGCGTAAATGGCGAATCGGGGCAGTCGCAGCCAAGCGAGCCGGCGGCCCGAGCGAGCCGGCGACCGAGATTCCTGGGCGACGATCTCGGCGAGCACGCGGTGAGTAAAATTGCTGGCGGCGCGGGGGCAGGGCTGAGCGTCGAGCAATTGGTTCAGAGCCAACTCCGCCTCCAGTCGGGCGGCTTCCCGAGGACGGTTTGCGAGTTGCTGGCGAAGAGCGGACACTGCTTCGCTGCCAAGGCGGCGACGCTCCACTTCGTCGAGCCAGTCGTTGTGATCAGGCGCCGGATTCATCGTGGCTGATGGGGTTAAAACCGCGGGGCGAGGAAAGTTTCATGCCGGCTCATTCCAAGTGCCTGAAGTTAGGTAAGGCTTCAGCCGGGCTTTCAATTGTTCGCGGCCGCGGTGAATCAGGGATTTGGTGGCCGGAATGGAAGTTCCGAGGACTTCGGCGATTTCTTCGTAGCTCAATTCGCCTTCGCGGCAGAGCAGGATGGCAGTGCGCTGTTTTTCGGGCAGTTCGGCGAGAGCCGCGTCGACCTTGTGGAAAATCTCAGCCCGCTGGGTGGCGTCGGCCGCGGAGAGTTCGCGCCGATCTTCGAGCTGACGGTAGGGATGCGCCTCGTCGTCGGGATGCGGTTCATCCAAGGAATCGGCTGGGTGTCGGGTGCGGCGGCGGATTTCGTTCAGGCACAGATTGCGGGCGACGGTGAAGAGGAAGGTGCTGAATTTGGCCGACGGCTGATACCGTTCCGCCGTCCGCCACACTTGGACGAAGACGGCTTGGGCGAGGTCTTCGGCCTCCATTTCATCGGGCAGAGAGCGGTAAACAAAGCTGATGACCGGCTGCTGCCAGCGTTCGACCAAGGTGGCGAACGCCGCGTGCGCGGCTTGGCCGCCGCGTTTTACGCGGAGCATCAATTCGACATCAGGATCGACGGGAGGCGCAGGCGCCATGGGGATGGGCAGCTTTGCGAAACACCACGGCGGCAACAAGGTTGCGCGAAGGTAATTGCCAATTGCTAACCGGCGTCGGCACCGTCGGGGCGCGTTTTGAAAGCCCTGCTTGCCAAGATCGAGTCCAACGCCGCGAAACGGCTTCCGCTTCCGCCGGGACGAAAGCCGACCGAGGAACTCGCGCGTTACCGCGGCTTCCTCAAGGAAGAGTCGGCCCGGTTAAAAATCCTGCATCGCGGGGGCGAAAGCGGCTTGGTGGTTTGCCGGGCACGGGCGGCGGTTTTGGATCAACTGATCCGGCACATTTACGCCTCCACTCGGCAGGTCCTGCCTGCCAAGGGGCGAGTGCCGCGGCTCGCGCTGGTGGCTTACGGTGGCTATGGCCGGGCCGAGTTGAATCCGTGCAGCGACATCGACCTGATGTTCCTTCAGGGGGGCGGGGCTGACCTTCGAGGCGAGGCTCAAGTCACGTTTACCGAGTGGACAAGCGCGGTGCTTTATACGCTGTGGGACATCGGTCTGAAAGTCGGTAATGCGGTCCGCACCTTGGATGATTGCCTCACGGTGGCGAATACCGACATGCAGTCGAAGACGTCGTTGCTCGAAGCCCGCTTGATCGACGGTGATGCGGCGCTGTTTGCCAACTTTCAGAAAAAGTTTCTCGCGAAGTGCGTGCGTGGGCACGAGGACGAATACATCTCCCAGCGCCTGGCCGACCAAGCCAAGCGTCGCGCCAAACACGGCAACTCGGCGGCGATGCAGGAGCCCAACATCAAGAATGGCTGCGGGGGGCTGCGGGATTTCCAAAACCTGCTGTGGATGACTTTTTTCAAGCTCGGGGTGCGGACGCTGGAGGAAATGCAGGCGGCCGACCTGATTGATAGGGCTGAGCGACGGCAGTTGGAAGCGGCCTACGATTTCCTGCTGCGGACGCGCAACGAACTGCACTACACGGCGGGTTCGGCGATTGATGTCTTGAGCGCCAATGTCAAACCGCCGGTTTCACTGGGGTTGGATTACCCAGAGCGTTCGCCGCGGCTGCGGGTAGAGCACTTCATGCGCGACTACTACACGCACGCTCGGAATCTCTATCTGATCACCCGGACGCTCGAACAACGGTTGGCGCTGGTCCAGACGCCGAAGCGGGGCGCCCGGTCGTTGCTCAAGGGGCGCAAGGTGGTGTCGGCGGTTGACCAGGAGATTGATGGTTTTCAAATCGTGGATAACCAGTTGGCGGCCGTCTCGCGCACTGTTTTCCGCGAGGACCCCAATCGCTTGGTCCGCTGTTTCCTTTACGCCCAGCAGCGGGGTCTTTCGCTGCATCCAGATTTGGCCCAGATGCTCCGCCAGTTGGTCGCGGGCGGGATGGTGGACGGGCGGTTCCTCCGGGACGAAGGCGTGGCGGAGACGTTCCTCGAAATCTTAAACCAGCGGGGCAATGTCGCGCCTTCGCTGAGGGCGATGCACGAGGTCGGTTTTCTCGGCCGATTGGTGCCAGAATTCGCCAAGCTCACCAATCTGGTGCAGCACGAGTTCTATCATCAATACGCGGTGGATGAACACACACTGGTGTGCCTAGAAAAGCTCGATCGGGTTTGGGATGCCACGGAATCCCCCTTCAAGCACTACGCCGAAATTTTCCAAGGCATCGAGCGTCCCTACGTGCTCTATCTTGCGCTGTTGCTGCATGATTCTGGCAAGGCGGTTCCGGGGCGACGGCATGAGATCGTTGGCGGTGAGTTGGCCCTCAAGGCGGCCAAACGGTTGCGGCTGAACGCGTCCACGACGCAGGCGCTGCGCCTGTTGATCGAGCTGCACCTGCTGTTGGTTCAAGTGTCCCAGCGGCGAGACTTGGAAGATCAGGAAGTCATCCGGCAGGTGGCTAATCAAGTGGGGCGAATCGAGACGATGGACATGCTGATGTTGCATACGTTCGCCGACTCGATGGGCACGAGTGATACGCTATGGAACGGCTTCAAGGATTCGTTGCTGTGGCAACTTTATCGCAAAACCCGGGAAGTGCTGTTGGGCGGAACCGAGTTCATCCGGGCAGAGGTGCGCCAGCGGGAGCAACTGAAGGAGGATGTTCGCGCTATGTTGCCGAAGACGTTCGCGCCCGACGAGATTGACGCGCATTTCAACGGGATGCCGGCACGTTATTTTCAACTGCATGAAGCCCGGGCCATTGCGCGCGACCTGACGTTGGCGCATCGCTTCATGCACTTGCAGATCACGGTGGATGAACGAGCGCTGGAGCCGGCTATCTTGTGGCAGGATGCGCCCGACCGGGGCTACTCCGGCGTCCACGTCTGCACGTGGGACCGGCCGGGCCTTTTTTCCAAACTCACCGGGGCCTTTGCCGCGGCGGGGTTGAACATTCTCGCGGCTCAGATTTACACGCGTCCGGACGGGGTCGTGCTGGACGATTTTTTCGTGGTGGACGCCCGCACTGGGCAGTTACCCGAGGCCGGTGCTCGCGAGCGTTTCGAGCGCATTGTGGTCGAGGTTTTGGCCAAGGGGGTGGACCCGAAACGGTTTCTCGCCCGGTCCCCGATTTACCAACCGCTCTACCTCGCGGCGGGCGAAGAATTCATTCCGACCACGGTCCGGTTCGACAACGCCAGCGCCGACAACCGGACCATCATGGATCTGGAGGCAGAAGACCGCGTGGGGCTTTTGTTCGCCGTCACGCGGACGCTTTCAGAGCTTGGACTCGATATCGCCTTGGCCAAAATTCTGACGGAGAAGGGGGCAGCTATCGACACCTTCTACCTGAGTGATCGAAAGGGCGGCAAACTCACGGATGTCAAACGCCAAGAAGAAGTGATCCGCCGCTTGAAGGAGGCGATTGAGCAACTCGACCGGCACTGACTAATCGGCGGGGTCAGAACTCAAACTGAATCCCCGCCGTCGCGCCTAGGCCGAAGCCAAATTCGAGCTCCCCTTGGCGGCCGGCCGCCGGAATGGTGAAGTCGGTTTGGTAACGGATCAGGCCGCCCACAAAGACGGCGATGGATTCGGTCAATTTCCAATTGCCACGGACTTCCAGATACACGCCCTGAAGCCAGTCCGTTTTCGAGTTAATGGTGGTCGCCGTGGCGACGGACGGCATGGTCGGGCTAGCAAAGGTCAGGCTTTCCGTAAGCGTCAGCTCGCCGTCCGCAAACAGCGCGGCGTAACCGAAGCTGGCGGTGACCGATAGTTTTGTCGTAACCGGGTATTCGATCCACAGCCCGAGCCGCAGGGCATGGAAATCGACGTCAAACGAGGAATCGACTGCCCCGGTGCCCGTTCCCGTCTCCACGCTCGAGCCAATCGGGGCCAAGGGAATCACGGCCCCGGGGCCCTCGAACGAACCGGCATAAGGCGCGTCGGGAACGATGATTCCCGCCACGTCATGCAGGGTCGTGGTGTAGGTGGCGGTGCGGGTGACGCGGCTGCTTCCCGAGCTTGAATATGGCAGGTAGCCATACCCGATTTCGACTCCGAAACGCGCTTCCCGTTTTCCCCAGTCGAACCGAAATCCCTCAAACCCCAACACTAATTCGCCGCCAAACAGGGGATTGCTGCCGTCGAGGTCGAAGTTGCCGGGCCGCGGCGAATTGTCCAAGCGGTGCAACGCCAACTGGTTGCCGGCCACTTGCGCCGCGCTCTCATAACCCCAGTTCCAAGTTAGGCCTGCGCCGGTGCCGCTGCTGCCCGCGACCACATAACCGTCGTCAAAATAACCGGTGGCCGGGTTGAGTGGAACCTGGGTGTCGAGGACGGCCGCCTTGAGGTTGAAAAGCCCGAGCCCGCCGATGCGAGCGGATACGCCTAGAGGTTCGCGTTCGTCGTCCAAATTCGGGTCGGCGGCCGCAGAAAGCGTCGCGGCCAAGCCGAGGGTCGCTAAGGAAACACACCGAAGTGAGGTAGCAGTAATTCCTGATGTCATGGCTAAGAGGAGGGAAGCTTAGAAACCTTCAACGATCCGGTAGAAGCGGTGACCGTTGCTGGGGAGGGGATCGGTTTTGGGCGGACCGTAGTCGATCCATTGAAATTGGCTGCCGTTGCCCATGATCGAGGGGCGGGCTGTCTTGACTTCGGCCGGCGTGCCGAGGCCTTCCGCGGTGGCTGCGTATTGGATGAAATACCGGTTGGTCTTCGTCGTGCGGAAACCCAGCATCGTGTGTCCATCCACGATCCCGTTGGTGTTGAAGGCGATGGCGGTGTTACGCCGGGACACAGTAACGGTAATCGGCAAACCCAGTTGAAAGGCATACCGGGGGTGTGGCGCCGATTGCAAATCGGTCACGAAATATTCCAAAAGGAGCTCCCGGACTTCACCGGCGGCGAGATTGTCGATTGAATACAGGGGGGCCAAGTCGATGATTCCGTCCCCGTTAATGTCCGGGTTGAATTCGCAACGACAGCCTTCAGTGCCGGCTTCGCACGGGGTGCCGTCGTTCCGGACGCAGTCGACTCCGAACTCCAAGTCCGCATCCCCATCCAAGTCCGTGTCGACTCGTTGGGAGGCCACCGCATTGTAGACGGTGACTCCCTTGCCCAGCGAATCAGCCTGCAACTCCAACACCAGCAAGTTGATGTTGGGAAATTCCGTGGCCGTGGCATTCGCGACTTCGACCCGTTGGTGAAACAAGCCCGTCTGGCGGGATAAAACGGGCAGGGGATCGAGCCGCCGGAGTTGGGGCCAAGCCGTGGCGGTCAGACCCAACGATGAATTGGTCGCGGTTTTGGCCCCCAAACCGACGGGGTGATTGGTTAACCCGAGCCGGCCATTCCACGGGGATTTTCCCGCCGCCAGCTTAAACCGGAAATCACCTAAAAGGGTATCGGTCGGCGCAAAGCGCGTTGCATTTGGGAGCCGGATGGTTGTGCCCACCGTGCCTTCATCGAGCGTTAGGAGGTCAGCCGAACCCAGTGCCGGCTCAAAAACAGGTTCAGACAGCACTTCCGGATCGAAACGGAGGGAAAACCCCACTGAATTTTCGACTCCATTGGGACGGAGCCGAATAGGCACTCGAACCACGTCTTCGTTGGTTGAAACCGAGCCGACGTAAATCGTGCGGGCGGGCACGTCATTTACGATCAGGGTCACGTTGGTCGAGAGCGTCCCGACCGAATTGGTGGCCGTGAGTTGATAAACTCCCGTGTTGGTGACCGAGAGATCCGTCAGCAGGAGTGAGCGATTGGTGGCGTTGAGGATTGGCACGCCGCCCACCGACCACTGGAAAAAAATGGGCTCGGCTCCGCTGACCCCGGCGCTCAACTCAAACGATTCCCCGGACGAGGCGACCCCGTCATTCGGACCGCCACTGAAAATTGGCGCTTGAGCGCGCGCCCCAGTGCCGCCTGCGAGCGCCGTCAGGAAAATCCCCAGCAGCGCCCCCTGGAAGCGGGTTCGAGGCGTTGAAACACGAATTGGCGTAGGCATGTGGATTGCGGCTGGCTTGTGCGATGATGACAGTCACGGGTGATTCCCCGTCTGCGAAGCTCCAGCGGAAATCGAAAAGGGCCCCGAGGAAAGTCAATTTTGCTGAACGGCACTGGCGAGGTCTAAGGCATGGAAAACTTCGCAGTTGCCCCCCGGTTCTCAGTTTGGCAGCTTCCGCCTCCCTTTTCCGAGAGGATAGGGAACACGGCCTCAAAGATGCCAACTGCGAGGGCAGTCGGCGGCCACAACAACATCGAAATGAATCCGGTCCTTCCGCCGGATGACGTCGGGCCAATCGCTCGGACAACGTCAGAACCATCGGAAGCGCATAGGCAATATGATCAACGTTGGAATTAAAGAACTCCTCGAAGCAGGCGTCCACTTCGGCCACCAGACCCGGCGCTGGAACCCCAAGATGAAGAAGTTCATCTTCGAGGCCCGCAACGGCATCCATGTCATTGATCTCAGCAAAACCCTGCCCCAACTCGATGGCGCAGCCCAATTTCTGAGTCAGGTCGCAGCCAAGGGCGGCAACATCCTGTTTGTCGGCACCAAGAAGCAGGCTCAAGAAGCGGTTCGGGAATCTGCCCTCTCCTGCGGCCAGCCTTTCGTCACCGGCCGCTGGCTTGGTGGCACCCTGACCAACCTCAAGACCCTCCGCCGGTCGCTCAAGCGGATGAAGGAAATTGAGAAGATGGAGCTGGACGGTTCCATCAACCAATACGTCAAGCAGGAGCAGTCCATGATCCGCCGCGAACACGCCCGGATGCTTAAGAACCTTGACGGTTTGCGCACGATTGATGCCCAGCCCGATGCGATGTTCATCATCGATCTCAAGCGTGAACACAACGCGGTCGCCGAAGCTCGCCGGCTCAATATCCCCATCGCGGCCATCGTTGACACCAACTGCGATCCTGAATTGGTGGATTACCCCATCGTCGGCAACGATGACGCGATCCGCTCAGTCAAACTCATTTTGCAGACAATCGTCGCCGCCATTGCGACCGGTAAGGCCGAGGCGGACGCCAAGAAGTCACGTCGGATCAACGCGACCGAGGCGGCTCCTGTAGCCGAAGTCAGCCCGGCGGTTGAGTCCGCCCCGGCTCCCGCTCCGGTTGCGTGATGCCACTCGCTACCGCCCTCGGGTGGCAGCGATTAACTTCTGTAAACAGATTTCCAAATTCCATGGCTGAAATCACTCCCGCACTCGTGGGCCAGCTCCGCGCTATGACTGGCGCCGGACTGATGGCTTGCAAAAAGGCCCTTGATGAAACCAAGGGTGAACTGAACGCAGCCGTCGATCTCCTGCGCAAGCAGGGCGCCGCTGCGGCCGTCAAGAAGGCTGACCGAGCCGCCAATGAAGGGCTTATCGGCCAAGCGGTGCTCAACGGTGGCAAGGTCGGCGCCTTGATCGAAGTTAACTGCGAGACGGACTTCGTGGCTCGCAACGAAGACTTCAAGGCGTTCGTTGCTGAGCTGGCAACCAAGGTCGCTTCGACGCCCGAGGTGAATCTCGAAGCCGACCGGGTGGCGGCCGTGGCCAAGATTGGTGAAAACATCCAAGTCCGCCGTTCCCAACGGCTGGAAGTTTCCGGCGTCGGCGCGGTGGCGGCTTACATTCACACCGGTGGCAAAGTCGGTGTGCTGGTGGAAGTGGGCGCCACGAATGAGGCGACCGTGGCTCGTGAAGAGTTTCGGCAGTTGTTGCGCGACGTCACCCTTCAGATCGCGGCCGCGAGTCCGGTCTCGGTGAGCCGTGATGACGTCCCGGCGGCAGTCGTCGAAAAGGAGCGCGAGATCGCTGCCCAGTCGGATGCGCTCAAGGGCAAGCCGGCCGCGGCGATGGAAGGCATTCTCAAAGGCAAGCTGAACAAGTTCTTCGAAACTAACTGCCTGCTCGAACAGGGCTTCGTGAAGAATCCCGACCTGAAACTGGAGGCGCATGTGGCCTCGGTCAGTAAGGCGCTGGGTGACACCATCACGGTGCGTCGTTTCCTCCGGTTCCAGATCGGTGAAGTGATCTGACCAATCCCGCTCCGGCGGTAAATTCACGGCGGCCCCACGGGGCCGCCGTTTTTGTTTTCAAGTTGCACGCGGATGAAACTGCTCGTGCACGTCGCGCAACCGTTGGCCAGCTACATGCGTGTAAATCTCCGTCGTATTGATGCTCGAATGGCCGAGCAACTCTTGGATCACCCGCAAGTCGGCGCCGTGTTCCATCAGGTGGGTCGCAAAGCTGTGCCGCAGCATATGGGGCGTGACTTTTTTTTCGACGCCCGAGCGCCGGGCCCAGTCGGTGATGCGTTTCCACATGGTTACATGGGCGAACGCAGTGCCGCGTTGGGTCAAAAAAACCTGGGCCGGGGAGCGCGGCCGAACTAACTCGGGACGGCCAGTGGCGAGATAATGGGTCAAAGCCTCCTTGGCTTTGGTGCCGATGGGCACGACTCGCTGTTTGTTCCCTTTTCCGATCACGCTGAGGAAGCCGGCGTCCAAGTGTAGCTGTTCGAGGCGCAGGCCGCGCAATTCCGCCAAGCGCAATCCGCTCGCATATGCCACCTCCAATACCGCGTGGGTGCAGAGTTCGGCTGCTGTCGCTGGGTTCGGCGGCAAGAGGAGGCGAACGATTTCCGCTTCGCTGAGGGCTTTGGGCAGGGTCTTCCAGCGTCGGGGCAGGGTTAAGTTTTCAGCCGGATTTCGCGGGACAAATTTTTCCTGTTCCGCGAAACGGAAGAGCGAGCGCAACGCGGCGACGTGAAGATAGAGAGTCGCGGCACTCAATTTGGTGGGCGCCGGCGAATCCTTGGCTTCGTCTTTCCGGGGACGGTTTCGTTGGTGCTCCAAATACGCCATCAAGTCGGCGAACTGGACGTCGTGCCAATGGTCCAGCTTCTTGGTCTCGGCCCAGGTCACAAACTGCTGTAAGGCGTGGGCGTAGGTTTTCTGGGTATGGTCCGCCTGTCCGCGCTCGTGGCGCAGGTGGATGAGGAATTCTTCAAGCAGCGGCGCCAGCATGTGGAGGGTCCGAGTTCAGCGGTGCTCTTCGGAAAGCAGTTCAGCCAGCAAATCTCCGTGCTTGGACTCGAGTTCCTCGCGTCCCCCGAGAGCTTGCAGCTTGCGGTCGCGCACTAGGGCGAACTGGCGGGCCAAGGGTAACCAGGGACGCAGATCGTCCGTCGCGAGCACCAGCGTGACGGGGCGGTTTTCCAGCACCGGATGCCCCGCATTCAATTGGGAAAGGAATCCTCGCCACCAGCGAATCTGGCTGGGGTCCAATCCGGCCACCGGGTTGTCGATCAATAGCAGTTCTGGCTGGAGCGCTAGAGCGCGCGCCAAGGCGACCCGGCGGCGGTTGGCACGGCCGACGCCGCGGGTGTTCTGGGCGGCAAAGGCGGCGATACCACAGGCTTCCAGAAAGGGCATGACCCGCTCGACGGCATCCGCGAGCGAGAGGTTGTGGTGGTAGCGAAGCGGCAACGCGACGTTTTCCAAAACGGTCGATTGATCGAACAGGTGCCCTCCATCTTCGAATAACATGCCGATCCGGCGGCGGATCGAGGTTAATTCGTCCCCCATGGATTGCGTGACTGCCTGGCCAAACAACCGCAACTCGCCGCGGGCCGCTGGATTCAGAATCCCAAGCGTCATCAACAGGGCGCTTTTTCCCGAATTGGGCGGGCCGGCGAGCACCCACCAGTCTCCCCGATTAACAGTCCACGAGACGTCGTTGACCGAAATCTCCCGGGCCAACCCAGGGGCCACGTCGGCGGCGATCAATTCGATGAGGTGTTCCACACTCACAGGAACAACAGGGTTAGAATGAGAAAAAAACCATCAATCAGGCCGAAGGCGACGACGCAGTGGGCGACCGTTCGCGTCGTAGCGAGGGAAACTTCCTCCAAGCGGATGGGGCGAGCCAGTCCGTGGTAGCAGACCGTCAAGGCACTCACGGCGCCGAAGGTTACCGTTTTGGCGCCCACCAACACAAAATCATGCCATTGCAGCGCCCCAGCAATATGCCCGAGGTATTCCGAGAGCGGATAGGGCAGGTCGGCGAGCACCGCAAATATCCAACCGGAAGCCAAGGTGATGACGGTGAGGTAAACCGTTAGCGCGGCTACCGAGCACGTTAACCCGACGACCCGCGGCACGACTAGGAAATGGATGGGATCAATCCCCAGGGCTTCGAGCGTTTCGACTTCACCCAGTGCGCGCGCCGTGCCCAATTCCACGACCGTGGCGGTGCCCACTCGGGCAAGCACCACCATCGCAGCCACAAACGGCGCGACCTCCCGGATAATGACGGTCACCAGCAACTGGCCGGTGAGGGCGACCTGCCCCACTTGAGCCAAGAGGCTTAAAGTCTGGCCCACGATCACCAAACCAACGGCTACACCGATGAAGGCGATGATCGGCAGCAAACGCACCCCGGCCCGAGCCAATTGCTGCTGAGCTGCCGGCAGCATCACCCGGTGGGCCACCAACGCCTTGGTCACGGCCACGCCCAAGGTGATGAGGGAAAACGCGCCGATGCGGCGGACGTTTTCGACAAAGCGCAGCAGCGAGAGCCCGATTAAGCCGGTGGCCCACTCAAAGACTGCTACCCCGCTGCGCATTGAGGGCACGCTAGAAACTTAGGCCGAAATGGCAATGACGCTCATGGCGTCCGAAGCGTTGGCTCGGTCCTCCCGAGCCCGGCGAGACGCCGCGCCTGCCCTGCCGGTAGCGTTCGTTCGCCAACCACGGGAACGCCGCTGAATTCGGTTGGCGTTACAATGCCTTTTTCAGGCGGACCAACTGCGCAAGCAGCTTCGGCATTTCCGCGAGCGGAATCATGTTTGGACCATCACTCAGCGCTTGGTCTGGCTCGGGATGAGTCTCGATGAAAAGGCCGTTGGCGCCGGCGACCACGGCGCAACGGGCCAGCACCGGGGCAAACTCACGCTGGCCGGCCGACTTATCGCCTGCGCCGCCGGGCAACTGCACCGAATGCGTCGCGTCAAACACCACGGGGTAGCCCAGTTCGCTCAGCAGCGGCAAGGCGCGCATGTCCACGACCAGATTGTTGTAGCCGAAAGTGGTGCCACGCTCGGTGAGGAGGAGGCGCGCCCGCCCGCTGGGAGCTGATTCAGCCGCCTTGGCGACGACGTTGCGCATCTCCAAGGGGGCTAGGAATTGTCCCTTTTTGAGATTCACAATCCGCCCGGTCGCCACGGCCGCTTGGATCAGGTCGGTCTGGCGGCAGAGAAACGCGGGGATCTGCAACATGTCGCACACCTCGCCCGCCAGTTGGGCCTGCTCTTCGGTGTGCACGTCGGTGACCACGGGGATTTGCAACTGATCCCGCACCCGCGCCAGCACCCCCAAGCCCTCGACCAAACCGGGCCCGCGAAATGATTTGCCGGAAGAACGGTTCGCTTTGTCGAAGCTGGCCTTGAAAACGAAGGTGATGCCCAAGCGGGCGCAGGTCTGCTTCAGTTTGCGGGCAATAGCTAGGCAGAGTTCTTCCGACTCGATCACGCAGGGACCTGCGAGCAAAAATAGGCGCCGCCGGTCGTTCAAGGCGCGCCATAGTTGAGAGGTGGAGACAGGCACGGCGAAAGTTTGAGGCGGCCCACGCGACGCTGTCAGCAACGGTGTTTAGGTTCACTCGGTGCTGGCGAAGCCCCGGGGCACCGCCTCGAAATTTAGCCGCTTTGCGCGGGTGAGGGGCAAAAACCCGTTGACCCGGCCGACAACTCCATTAGCGTCCGCGGCCGATGATTCCAGTAGATTTCCTCGTAGGACTCGTAGCCCCGCCGGTGCGGGACTGATGTGGCCTCCGGGTGGTCTGACTGGCTTCCGGATCGCCCGCGGTCCCAACCGCGGGTTTTTGATTTTCCGGAAGCAGCAAGTGAAGCGTGAAACGAGTTCCGGAAGATCAATCGAGATCAACCTCTTCGTTTCACGCGCTACCAAAAGAACATGCGCCACACCATCTCGGTCTTGGTCGAAAACAAGTTCGGCGTGCTCACGCGCGTCGCCGGCCTCTTTTCCGGCCGCGGCTACAACATCGACTCGCTCAACGTCGCCCCCACCCACGATCCCTCGCTCTCGCGGATGTCCATCGTCACCCGCGGGGATGACTCGACGGTCGAGCAGATCGTCAAGCAACTCGACAAGCTGGTGGATACCGTAAAGGTCATTGATTACCACCAAGGTGATTATATCGATCGCGAGTTGGTCCTTTTGAAAGTGAAGGCTGAGCCCCAAAACCGCGCCGAAATCTGTCAGATGGCGGAACTCTTCCGCGCCAAGGTCGTAGATGTTCAACCCGAAAGCCTGACCATCGAGATCACTGGGGCTGAAGGAAAGCTGGAGAAATTCATCACGCTGATGAAGGACTTCGGCATCCTTGACCTGACCCGGACCGGGGTCGTGGCACTGCCGCGCGCCTGATCATTGTATGATGGCGGCACGTGACAGTGATTCTATAGCCGCCGGGGTCTTGCCAACTGTGGTGATATTTGCAGGCAGATCTATTGTCAGCATGGGCATCTTGCTGGAGCCCCTCCCAACTTCTTACTTAGTCTGGTGGGTAAAGGCTGGAGCAATGGCCTTGCTGGGATGCGCAGTGCTCCAAGTTCCCATCTCTGGACGGGTGGCATCAAGGCGAAGAATGAGTGCTTGGTGCCTATCTCCCCGCGCCTCCCTGCTTGTAACGGGTCGCTTCGGGGTCCTTAAACGAAACCGCAGTGAACGAACTCAAAGGCACCAACACGAAACCTGAGTCGTTCACCGGGCGCTTGCTTCTCTTTCCCTAAATCTGAAATCCTCTCCCGTTCCGAATATGGCAAAAGTCTATACTGACAAGGACGCCGACTTGAGCGTCTTCAAAGGCAAAACCCTCGCAGTCCTCGGCTTCGGCTCACAAGGTCACGCCCACGCGCTGAACCTCAAGGAGTCTGGCTGCAACGTCATCATCGGCCTCTACGAAGGCTCGAAGTCTATCGCGGTCGCCCGCGAAAAGGGCTTCGAAGTGCTGACTACGGCGGAAGCCGTGAAACGCGCCGACGTGATCTTCGTGGCGTTGCCCGACACCAAGCAGCCCGCCTGCTACGAAAAGGACATCGCGCCCAACCTGACCAAGGGCAAGACCCTCCTCTTCAGCCACGGCTTCGCGATCCATTACAAGACGATCGTGCCGCCGAAGGACGTCGACGTGATCCTCGTCGCCCCGAAGGGCCCGGGCCACATCGTCCGCCGCCAATTCACCGAGGGTAAAGGTGTGCCGGCACTGATCGCCATTTATCAGAACCCCTCCAAGAAGGCCAAAAAGACGGCGCTTGCTTGGGCCAAGGGCGTTGGCGGCACCCGCGCGGGTGTCTTGGAGACTACCTTCAAGGAAGAGACCGAAACCGACTTGTTCGGCGAGCAGACCGTGCTTTGCGGTGGTGCCAGCGCGCTGGTGCAGGCGGGCTTCGAGACGTTGGTCGAGGCCGGCTACTCCCCCGAGATGGCCTAGTTCGAGTGCCTCCACGAGCTGAAGCTGATCGTTGACCTCATGAACGAGGCCGGCATTGCGGGCATGCGCTTCTCGATCTCCGAGACCGCCAAGTGGGGGGATGTGAGTGTCGGCCCGAAAATCATCGACGCTTCGGTCAAGAAGCGCATGAAAGCGGCGCTCAAAGACATCCAGTCCGGCAAGTTCGCCAAGGAATGGGTCGCCGAATACAAGGGCGGCTACAAGAAATACAACGCGCTCCTCAAGCAAGGCGAGCAGCACCCGATCGAGAAGACCGGGGCCAAGCTCCGGTCGCTCATGCCGTGGATGCAGAAGCGCGCGATCAAGGGCGCTCAAGCGGCTTACTGAAAGCCGTTTCGAGCTGCACGTTCCCAGTTTGCAGTTTAACCGCCGGGGCGATCGCGCCGGCGGTTTTCTGCTTTAGCGGAGGAAACTTTCAGTTGGGTCTGCCGGTATTCCATGGTGAAAGTAGGTCCGCAACCGCATGAATCCGGAAACACCCCCCCCCGCCCCAGCTAGCGAGTTCCACGTGCCCCGCGTAGCGCGCCTCGCCTTCTACCTCGGGATCTTCGGAGTGCCCCGGTGTTCTACCCGGCGACCGCTGCTAGGAGTCTTACAACTCATCACCCTTGGCGGACTCGGGCTCTGGGCGTTGATTGATTTCATTTTGGTGCTGTGCGGGGCCTGTCGTGACGACCGCGGGCTGCTCATCACGCGCTGGAACTATGAACCTTCGGTAAGTAACAAGCGGTTGGCCCCGGCTTTTCTGCTGAACTCCTTGTTGGGGGTCTTCGGAGTGCACCGATTTTACGTGGGCAAGATCGGCACTGGGTTGTTGCAGCTCTTCACGTTCGGTGGCTTTGGCCTGTGGGCCATCATCGACCACTTCCTCCTCGCTTGGGGCCGGTTTACCGACAAGGCCGGCAATCGGATCACGCAATGGGCGTGAGCTGAGGCGGTTACTTTTTCTTCGCTACGTTCGTCTTGAACGCCGAGCGGAAGAGCCAGTGCTTGCGGAGCAAGGTCTCAACACTGCTGGCCAAGGAACCGACGTCACGCGTCAGTTGGTTGGCGTCGGCGACCAAATTGGTGTTTTGACCCAACTGCTGATTTACATTGGTGAGCGTGATCCCGATATCAAAGAGCCGCTGATTGACGTTGCTCAACGTGGTTGCCAACGGGCCGCTGCCTGGATTCAGGTTCGAAAGGGTGAGCGTGAGCTGGGTGTTGAGGTTGGTCGGCACCAGCAGTTCACCAAGGCCACCTGGTTTTTGGAGGGCTGGACGTAAATCGCCGATCAAACTGCGGGCGTCGGCGATGGCTCCATCGATCTTGGGAATGGTCGCGGCCAGTTGAGCGGTGATGTTGGTCAGGTTGCCGAGGGCGATGTTGACCTGGTTGGTCATCGAGAGCACGCCGGGCAGGGCGTCATTGACTTGGTTCGCGATTTCGGTGAGCCGGACCGGCAACGGTTTTTCCTGATCCGCCACCAAGTAATAACCCTTCGGCTCTTCTTTGAGAGTCACGTAGGAAAAATTCGTCTCGACGGGTTTCCAGGCATATTTGTCGGAAAGCACGCGTGCGGGTTGACCATCCTTGGTCACCACGGTGACATTCCCAGTGCTGCCTCGAACGACTTCCAGCGAGCGAGCACCGAGGAAGTCACCCGCCCCCAATTTGACCCGCGAATCCGTCCACACATAGCCGTGGTAGGGATGCCGCATCTCGAATCCGACGAAGACGTTGTAGTTGTTTTCGCGGTGCCACTCGGTGAGGTCGGTCGGCTCAACCTTGGTGATTTCGCCCACGCTGAAACCCATCATCACGACCGGCGAACCCACGCGCAGGCCAGTGGCATCAGCCACCATCGTCCAATAGGGCACCTTGACGGTGAACCAGCCCCGTTGCTTGGCGGTGTGGCGAATGTAGTAGGCGACGGCCACCAAAAGGACGACCAGCGTGACGAGCAGGAATAACCCCACGAGCCGCTCGACGCGGCCCAGACGGGTGCGCAATTGAGGGGTAAGATCTTGGAGGGCCATAGCCGGCGGAATTACCGGCGGAAATTCCCCGTCACGCAAGACCGGAGGCTGGCTCGCTCCAGACGGTCGGCGTTGGGGCCTGCGGTTGAACTCCCGCTTGTCGCCAGCGCCCGCTTCGGGTAGGCCACGCCCGATGCACCTACTTGCGCGGCTCCGCTTGGCCGGGATGTTGTTCGCCATCGCCCCGGCTGGAAGCGCCGAGCAGATTCCTTTGCTCAACCCTTCGTTTGAGGCTTTGACCGGCACCGACCCAATTCATTTCGATACCCAAGGCCGCCTTCGGCCGGGCCACTACAGCTCGTTTCCTAAACCGCTGACACCCGCGGGATTTCTTTCGGTGGACGCCATTCCCGGCTGGGTCGGCGACGGCACTGCCGGAACGATGGCTCCGCTGGTTGGGGCCGTTATTGGTAGCCTGTTTGGCACTGTGCCGCATGGCCAGAACACGGCCTATTTCCTCGACGAATCAGTTCTTCAGCAGTTCCTCATTCGAACCTATCAGGCCAATACCCGGTATGTGCTGACGGCGGAAATCGGGCGGCCCAGTTCGGTAGCCCCGCCGGCGGTGTGGCATGGCTTCGTCCTCAGTTTGGGCGCCGGATACGAATGGATCGCCGTCAATTCGGGCCCCTTGGACATTCCAGCGGGTAGTTTCCGGACGGTAGAAATTTCCTATTCCGTGGCGCCCGGAGATCCTTGGATTGGCCACCCCATCACGGCCACGTTGGCGGGCGGTGGACCTTCACCCACTCATTTTGACCACGTGCGTTTGGAAGCACAGCCTTTGACGGGCCCGCCGACGAGCATTGCGACGGCGGTCGAAGTAAAATGGCCGTCCCGGCTGAACGAGTGGTATCAGGTCCAGCGGGCCACGCGGTTGAACAATCCCGACTGGCTGCCGATCACCGGCACCCTGCGCGGCACCGGCGAACCCATGTCGCTGTTCGAAGTCGCGGCTGAACAAGCCCGTTATTACCGCATCATGCCCATGAGGCCGCCCCAATGAGTCCGCGTTGGAGACGCCATCCCGCTCTAGGGTCCGCCCCAATTGCTGTCGGCGCGTAAGCTCGTCATGCTGCTCTTACTCAGTGCTGCGGGTGATGACTCGGGTTTGACCGACGAACTCCTTCGCCACGGACTCAACGCCCAGAGCGCCGCCCCGGGCTTGCTCGCGCTGGAGCCTCCGGACGCAACGCCGCTCCCGGCGCTCGCGCTCGCGCGCCAGGCATTGCCCGGCGCCCAAGCGATCAGCGCTCCATCCATCAACGCCTGGGCGCGTCTCCTTTTGGATTCAGTGATCTCGCGACTACCGGATGAGCAGCCGTGGCAGCTCCAGATTGCTGCCCATTACGGCGTCCAAAAGGAGCAGCGAATGGGCGCCCGTGCCTGGCACAGTGTTACCCGGCATGGTGACGACGCTCGCTTCCAAGGCGCTTCGGCGCCTTCGGCCAGTGGTCCGGACGCTGACGCTGGAGCTCACCGCTGTGACTTGATTCGGAACGCGTTGCTCGAGTTGTTGAAAGACAAGCGCCGCCGCCTCTTGAAGCAGTTGCGTTCCGAGCCGGAGCCCTTCACTCCGGCCGACAGTCTGGTTCAGTTGCTGCTGACTTCCCCCGATCAAGGGTGGCTCTCGATCGCGCCCGCTCCGGAGCCGCACGCGTTGCGCCGCCTCCTGGTTCCGTTTCCCAAAGGTGAAATTCCCGTCGCCTCCGACAAGGCGGCGCCCAGCCGCGCCTTTGCCAAACTGGTCGAAGCCGAACTCCGTTTTGGCCGCCGGATCGCTCCCGGCGAAACGTGCGTGGACCTGGGCGCCTCGCCCGGCGGCTGGACCTACGTGGCCCGCCAACGCGGTGCCCGCGTCCTCGCCGTGGATCGCTCGCCACTGCGCGACGATCTCATGGCCGATCCCGGGGTGACCTTCGTGCGGGGCGACGCTTTCAGCTACGAGCCCGCACAGCCCGTGGACTGGCTGGTCTGCGACGTGATTGCAGCCCCCGAACGCAGCGTGGAACTTGTCCTGCGCTGGGCCCGGCAACGCTGGGCTCGCAACCTTGTCGTCACGATCAAACTCCGCGGGGGCGACCACGCCAAACTTGATCGGCTCAAACAGGAACTGCCGCCGTTCATGGACGAATGGTTTCTCACGCACCTCTGCGCTAACAAGCACGAGGCGTGTGTGTTTGGCAGTGTCCGGAGCTCGGCTCCTTGATGCTGTTTCGGGAATGAAATCCGATCAAATGCTGGCGGGCCGCCCCATGTTCCGGCTCCCTCTCTCCCTCCTCGGATGAAGGGAAAAGGGACAATTCTCTCCCGGAATTGACAGGCGTCCCGCGTCACTTGGTTTCTTTCCCTTGCTGAGGCCAGACGCCCGCTTCCGCCGCTTCCCTCCCTAAAACTGAGGTGTCACCTTTCTGCGTCCGTGGGGATTTCCCGGTGTAACGCAGCGCCACATGAACGATTGGGAACTCCTACAAGCTTGGGCCAGCAACCGCTCTGATGCCGCTTTTGAGGAACTCGTCCGCCGGTATCTTGACCTCGTCCATGCCGCCGCCCGCCGGCAAGTCGTTGACCCGGAATTGGCTCGCGACGTTAGCCAAGCCGTGTTCCTCGCCCTGTCCCAGAAGGCTGGGTCCCTGTCCCGTCGAGTGATCCTCGGCGGCTGGCTGCTCCGCACGACCCGCTACGTCGCCGCCCGTGCCCAACGAACTGAACAACGTCGTCGGCACCGCGAAACCGCCGCCCTCATGGACTCGCTGACCTCCGACTCTCCCGCCGCTCCTGACCACTGGACGGAAGTGGAACCGCAACTCGATGCCGCGCTCGCCGCCCTGTCCACCGGCGACCGTGATCTCGTCGCGCTGCGTTTCTTCGAGCGCAAGTCCATGGCCGAAGTCGGCACCCGGCTGGGCATCGGCGAAGACACCGCCAAGAAGCGCGTCAGCCGCGCCGTCGAGCGGCTCCGTCACCAACTTACGAAACGCGGCGTGGTTCTGACCTTGGCGAGCCTGACCGGGCTGCTGACGCAACTGCCCACCAACGCGGCGCCGGTGGGCTTGGCGACCGCGATTACGGTGAGCATGGTCGGCGGAACCAGCGCGCCGACCGTAGCGGAGTTGACCCGGTTGGCTCTGCGCGACGGCATGGTCGCCCGGATCGGGACGGTGGCTCCGTGGGCCATCGCTTTGCTGGTGCTCAGCTTGGTCGGGTTCAGGGCTGCGCTGACCGTTGGACGAGATGCCGATTCGTCGACGGCGCAGATGGAAGCGGACGCCGGCGCGACTTCGCCAGTCACCGCCGCCGTCGAGGCTTCGATTTCCGAACCTGTCGCCGCTTCCAGAATCCTGCTCAGTGTCCGGTCGGCCGAAGGCGATCAACCGGTGCAAGCCAGCGTTCGATGGTGGGACTTCCAGAAGAACGGTGGATTGATTGAAGCCCGCACTGACCCGAGTGGAGTGACCGAGGTGCCTTTTGCTCCGACACCGCGGACGCCCTTGGTCGTCAACATCTCCGCCCCTGCCCATGTGCCGGTCGAGGTTACTTGGAACCCACACGAACTGACCGGTTCAACGCTCGTTTACACCTGCCGGCTGCGCCGCGGTCATCGGTTGCGGGGCCTGGTCCAAAACGAGGCCGGCCAACCGGTGGCGGACGCCAAGATTCAGTTCACGCTCTACCGGGACCTTGGGCGATTAGGGCGGGAACGAATTTCTCTCAGCGCATCCCAAACCTCCCTACATTCTGCGGCCAACGGCCATTTTGAAACGGACCAACTACCCGCCCCTATTCTGCTGGCCGGTGCCCTAAAGCTGACCGCTACCCATCCTGAATACGCTCCAACCACATTGCACCAACTACAGGCGGCCGCGTGGGACACCTATCTGACCGTGCTGATGGTCCCCGGCATCGAAATCAGCGGGAACGTGTCGGACGAGTCCCAACTGCCAATCGCCGGTGCCCATGTCCAGCTCTCTGAAGCTGCCTCCGCGAAAACCGATGCCGACGGACAGTTTCGCCTCCCGCCTTTGCCCAGTTCCTACGCGGGGAATGCCGTCCAACTTGAAGCCGTCGCACCCGGGTATCAAAAGACTGCCCAGACTATCCCGCTCACCCATCGGACGGTGAATCTGAGCTTCACCCTGAAACCAGCTGCCCTGCTGTTACCTCCGCCTGCCAACGGCAACATGGCGGCCCCGGTCTTGGTCACGCTCAGCGGCTCGGCGGCGGATGCCGCGTCCGGCGAGCCCTTGCCCTCATTTGTGATCAGTGTCGCCAACCGGGACAACCTCCTGCCCCGGCAGGTGGCGGAGTGGGTGGGCGAAGGCCAGGACGGCCGCTTTGAATGGCAGGTCAACCGCCGGCTCTTCGGCGCGCTCCACTCCGATTTCGTCCTGCAAGCCACTGCCGACGGCTATCAGCCGCTCATCTCCAGGACTTTCTCCCAGAACGACACCAATGTGGTCGTGGAATTTCAGCTCGTGAGGGCCCCGACCCTTACCGGCCAGGTGGTGCTGCCCGACGGCACACCTGCGGCGGAAGCGCTCGTGGCCTTGGGCGGTCCAGGATTTCAGGTGATGGTTGCACCCAACGATTCCATCGACGTTTCAGGTCCACAGGCCCCAGTCCTGACGGATCGTCACGGCCGCTTCTCCCTGCCGCGGTGGCCGACCGCCTCCAAGGTCTTTGCCTTCAGCCGCGGACATTTCGGCCAGGCCGGAGTGGAACAACTCGGGCTGGAGCCGCTCAGGCTGTCCGCGTGGGGGCGCATCTCGGGGCAAGTCGAACGCGGTGGGCAGCCCGCAGCCTACCAGTGGGTGGAGTTGGGCCCTCGCCAACCCTTCAGGCAGGAGCGTGAAGGACTGCATTTGTATTCGGGAAGCCGCCTAACCCAAACCAGCCAGGACGGACGGTTTCAGTTCGATTCCGTCCCGATCGGGGCGACAGTCGTCGAGCTGATCGACCACCTCCAGGTCGGTCCGCGGGCTGGAACCCGTGTTGTCATTGATCGGCGAACCGTCGCCGTCGAATCAGGGAAAGTTACGGAAGTGGTCTTCACTTCGGCCGGACGAACCGTCGTAGGCCAACTGGCGCTGTCCCAACCCGTCACCGGACACCGTTGGGCCGAGGAGGTGGAACTGCTGGTGCCAATGGAGGCGACTGCCGAAGCGGAACCGGAAGCCGCCGATTTACGGCAACATGTGCTCACACTGAAACCAGACGGGACCTTCCGGGCAGACAACGTGCCCGCAGGAGAATACCTGCTGCGGCTGGCCGTCCAGATTCCCTACGACGACAACGATGAAACCGGCGCCGCCCGCGGACCCACCCGACCCAAGATCGGCCGACTGGAACTGCCGGTCAGCATCCTCGAAGCGACGGATGGCGATACGACACCCGTGGACCTCGGCCGAATCATCATCCCGGTGAATCCCACCCAGCCGGAGTGACGGCCGGCGTTCCATCGTGCTGCCAGTTTGCAACTGGAGGTGCAGTGAGGCTCGCCTTGTGAAAACAGCCTAACTTTGGGCGAGCGGCCCAGTGTGGAGTCGTCACCCCTGTCGGTTGCAAACCGCCAGCACGTTCAGAGCGCTAGCTTCAGATGCCTTCTCACCACTTCACGGGCGACTTCGACCAACTGCCGATCGCGCACCAAGTCGCCGAAGCGGAAATCCGGCAGCCCGCTCTGACTGCGGCCGGTCAGTTCGCCGGGACCGCGCAGCTTGAGGTCCGCCTCGGCGAGCACAAAGCCGTCGTGGGTCGTGGCCATGACTTCCAGCCGCTCCCGCGCTTCGTCGGTCTTCTGCTCGGCGACGAGGATGCAGTGGGAATCATGCGCGCCTCGACCGATCCGGCCGCGCAACTGATGGAGTTGGGCGAGGCCGAACTGCTCGGCGTTCTCGATCAGCATGATGGTCGCGTTGGGCACGTCCACGCCGACCTCGATGACGCTGGTGGCGACTAGGATCCGGATGTCGCCCTGGCGGAAGGCATCCATCACGGCTTCCTTTTCCTCGCCGGGCCGCCGGCCGTGCAGCAGCCCGCCCCGGTGCGGCGCCAGTTCACGGCAGATCTTTTGAAACTCGACGGTGACCGCCTTCACGTCGTCCTCCGATTCCTCAACCCGCGGGTAGACCACGTAGGCTTGGCGGCCCTTTTCCAGTTCGCTGCGGATGAAGGTCCAGACCTTGGGCAAGGCGTCGGGGGTGCGCACATGAGTGCGAATGCGTCCACGGCCCGCGGGGAGTTCATCCAGCAGGCTGACGTCGAGGTCGCCATAAAGTGTGAGGCCGAGCGTGCGCGGAATCGGCGTGGCGGTCATGACCAAGAGGTGGGGGGCGAGGTCGGCGCGTCGACCTTTGCGAACCAACTTCTCGCGTTGAGCGACCCCGAATTTGTGCTGTTCATCGATGATCACCAAGCCGAGTTGATCGGAACGGAAGCCGGCTTCGATCAACGCGTGCGTGCCGACGGTGACCTTGAGTCCGGTGCCCGCGGCGGGGCGGAACAGGGCGGAATCGGTTTCGTCGGATTTGCGACTGCCCGTCCAGATGGCAACCCCGATCCCGAGCGGCTCGAACCAGCGCCGGAAATTCCGGCAAAGTTGTTCCGCCAAAATCTCCGTCGGCGCCATCACGGCCACGTCGAACCCGCTCTCCAGCGTCATCACCGCGGCGCACGCGGCGACCAGCGTCTTGCCGGAGCCGACGTCGCCTTGGAGCAGGCGGCGCATGGGCACCTTGCCGCCAAAATCGGTGCGAATCTCGCGGAGCACGCGGTTCTGGGCGCCGGTCAGTTTGAAACCTAGGGCGGCTAGGAACGGCTTCATCAACCGGTTGTCTCCAGTGCAGGCTGCTCCTCGCAGGCTACGCTCGAAGTTCAGGCGGCGCTGTTGGATTACGAATTGGAGTTCGATGAATTCATCAAAGGCCAGTCGTTGCCGGGCCCGGTCGGCGTGGGTGAGTTCGGCCGGGAAATGGAGCGCCCGGATCGCCTCGGGGCGGGGGAGCAGCGGCCGCGCCTCCAAAGCGAGTTGTTTGCCGCGGGCGTCGTCGGTCGGGTGCAGGCGGATCGCGGCGAGATCCAGTTCCGGATGCGGATCGAGCACCGCCGCGGCGTGCGCCTGCAACGCGCGCCAAGTCAGTCCGCGCAGCACGCGCTGGCTGAGACCTTCCGTCGCGGGATAGATCGGCACGATCCGGTTGAGGTGGACCTGTTCTTCATCGTCGGCCAAGACCTTTTCCGTCTCGGGATGATCCATCATCCGGGGCCGGAGCGAATGGAGTTTGCCGAAGACCAGCACGTCGTCGCCGACGGTGAAGAGGCGCTCCATGAACGCGAGGTTCCACCACCGGCAATGCAGGCGGGCGGTGCCGTCATCCACGATGATTTCAAAGGCGAACTTGCCCGATTTGAAGCGGTTCGTGCCCGTCGCGACGATCTTGCCTCGGACGGTGGCGGGCGTGCCTTCGAGGAGTTCGCGGATCGGCTGAAAATTTCGGCGATCCTCATAGCGTCGCGGCCGGTGCAACAGCAGGTCGCCCACCGTCTGAATGTCGAGCCGGGCCAACTGCGCGGCGCGTTCGCTGCCCACGCCCCACACGCAGGTCACCGGCGAAACGAGTGTCGGTGCGGAACCAGGTTCCGGATGGGCGGACTCAGGGATGGGAGCGGGCATAACTGCGAAGGCTCAGTGGCCGCGCTCGCCGGCGACAATGTGGCCCCACGGCCAGCCGTCCAGTTGCCCAACCGCTTGGCGGCGGGCAGTGTGATGGCGTTCAGGTCTTGGGTTGGTGACGGGAGAATTCATCGGGGACCTTGCGGGCGGTTCGTCAAATGCCCAGCTCCAAGCCGAAGAGCCGCCGGTGTTCCTTGATGCAGAAGCGGTCCGTCATGCTGGCCACGTAGTCGCATACGGCGCGGTGGAGGCCATCAGTTTTCACTCGGCGTTGCGCGCCTTCGCCCAGTTCGGCCGGGTGCGCGAGGTAGCTGTTGAAGACTTCGCCCAACATGCGGATGGCCCGTTTGTTGGGCTCATCCACGGCGTGGGAATAGTAGAGGTTTTGGTAAAGATACTTCCGTAGTTCTTGGTTCTGCTTTTTCCGCTCAGGGCTGTAGCGCACGAGCGCCCGGCGGCTGGCCCGAACCGCCTCGGCCGATTTTACCTTGGCGGCGGCGATGGCGGCTTCGGTGTTGAGCACGACGTCGGTGACCTGTTGGTCGATGATCTGGCGGATGGTGTAGTAGCGCCGGCTTTCGTCTGGCAAGTCGCCGAACTCCCGCTTCACGTGCCGGGCGGCGAGGGCCCAGACCTTGACCTCTTTGAGCAATTTCTTCTCGTCGAGCAGGCCGCAGTCGAGCCCGTCGTCGAGGTCGTGGCTGTAGTAGGTCACTTCGTCGGCAAGGTTGGCGATCTGGGCTTCGAGCGACGGCTGGTGGTGCGAAAACGATTCCCCGCCGGGCGGGGTGTCGTATTCGGTTTGGTGCTTGGCGAGGCCTTCGCGGACCTCCCAGGACAGGTTCAGACCGGCAAAGCGCGGATATTTGCGCTCCAATTCCTCGACGATGCGAAGGCTCTGGCGGTTGTGCTCGAACCCGCCGTGCTCCTTCATGAGCTGGTCGATGCGGTGTTCGCCGCGATGGCCGAAGGGTGAATGACCGAGGTCGTGCGCGAGCGCGATGGTTTCGGCGAGGTCCTCGTTGAGCCGGAGTGCGCGGGCGATATTCCGCGAAATGGCCGCGACTTCCATCGTGTGGGTGAGGCGCGTGCGCAGATGGTCGCCGGTGCCATTGAGGAAAACCTGGGTCTTGTATTCGAGTCGGCGAAAGGCGCGGCTATGAATCACGCGGTCACGATCGCGCTGGAATTGGGTGCGCCAGGTGGGCGGTTCTTCGGCGTGGACCCGCCCGCGGGTATCGCCGCTCAACTGGGCGAAGGGGGCGAGAAACTGGCGCTCGCGAGCTTCCAGTTCGGTTCGTGTGACCGGCATGGCGTTAGCATAGGCGACCGCCCCAACGAGGCCAGCAAACAGCGGTTATCTCGTTGAACTCCAAACTTGTTTGCCCGTCCGAGTCGGCGAACCTTGGCCGCGAAAGTCCGTCCGTCGCCACCGTGAGTGCCCTCCTGACCCCAGAACTTCTCCGCCGCCTTGAGCAGGTCCAGATGCTCGCGGCCCGGCGCGCCAAAAGTTCGCTCAAGGGCGAACGCCGCAGCCAGGCTCGTGGGCTGAGCGTGGAATTTGCCGACCATCGGAACTACGTGCTCGGGGACGATTTGCGTTACCTCGACTGGAACCTCTTCGGCCGCCTCGACCGGCTCTTCCTCAAGCTCTACGAGGAAGAACGCGAGTTGCCGGTGCGCATCTTCCTCGACGCCAGTGAAAGTATGAACTTCGGCGAACTCTCGAAGTTCGACTTTGCCCGCCAAGTCGCCGCCGCAGTGGGTTACGTCGCCCTGTGCGGCTTTGACCGGGTTTCCGTGGACGTCTTTCCGGGCGCGGATTCCCGGCCTGCCGCCGTCGCCGGACCGTCCGGAGGCCGAATTCCGCAAGCCGCCTTGGAAGGCGCGCTCCGCTCCGTCCGCGGCAAGAAGTCTGCGATGCAGTTCTTCCAGAACGTGACCGGCCTGACTGCCGGTGGCACCGCCGACTTCAACGGCGCCCTCCAGCGTGGCGCGCTGGCGGCCCGCCAAGCCGGTGTTGCGGTGGTGCTCAGTGATTTCCTTGATCCCGCCGGCTACGAGGCTGGGTTGACTGCGCTGGTCGGCCGCGGTTTTCAGATCCACTGCGTGCAGATTCTCGCGCCGGAGGAGCTCGCCCCGACCACCTTCGGCGACCTGCGGTTGGTGGATGCCGAATCCGGCTTCGAGCAGGAGGTCACCTTCGGCAAATACCGGCTCAAGGCCTACCAGCAGACCGTGGCCAACTACGTCCAGCGCCTCCGCGAATACTGCGCGGGCCGCGGCATCCGCTGCTTCAGCGTCAGCAGTGCCACCGACCTCGGCGACCTGCTGTTGAAGCAACTCCGCGCCTCGGAGGTGTGGGCGTGAAACGGGAACGAACAGCGAAGCCGCGAAGGCGCGAAAGCCGCGGAGCGGCGGCAGAAAGTAGCCCACGGCCTAAGCCGTGGGTGGGGCAGCTCAGCCGAATGAGCCCCGGCAGGGGCGACAGAGTAGTAACCTGCCTACCAACGCTTGGATCTGCCGCCCCATCCTGGGCTAACCTTAGAATCCCAACTCACCCACGGCTTACGCCGTGGGCTACTTTCTGGCGCGCCGCCAGCGCTACCAATACCACAGCCGTGATCATGCTAACTTGCCACCCCGCTCCATCCGATGGTAACGCCTGACTTCCTCACCCTCTCTCGCCGCGGCTTCCTCCGCACCGGTTCGCTGCTGGCCGCCGCGCTACCAGCTTCCCGCCTGCTGGCCGCGGACTCCGTTACGTTCCCCTTCGCCAACGGCGAACGGCCGCTGGTGAAGTATCCGCAGAAGCGTCCGCTCATCCGGCTGACCACCCGGCCGCCGCAGTTGGAGACGCCCTTCAGTGTCTTCAACGAGAGCCTGCTCACGCCGAACGACGCCTTCTACGTCCGCTACCACCTGACCAATTCGCCGCCGAAGCCCGAGGCGCTTCAGCCGGACCAGTTCCGCCTGACTGTGAAGGGCAAGGTCGCGACGCCGCTCACGTTGTCGGTCGAGGAGTTGAAGACGCGCTTTGAGCACGCCGAGGTCGTCGCGGTGAACCAGTGTTCCGGGAACAGCCGCGGTTTCTTTCAACCGCGCGTGCAGGGCGGCCAGCTCGGCCACGGCGCGATGGGTTGCGCCCGTTGGCGCGGCGTGCGGTTGGCCGATGTGCTCAAGGCCGCCGGCCTCGACGCCTCGGCGAAACAGGTCGTCTTCAACGGCCTCGACACGCCCTTCCTGCCCGCGACGCCAGACTTCCTGAAGGCCATCGAGGCGGACCAAGCGCTGGACCCGGAAATCCTACTGGCCTTCGAGCAGAACGGTGAGGCGCTGCCGTGGCTCAACGGCTTCCCACTGCGCCTCGTCGTGCCCGGCCACTACGGGACCTACTGGATCAAGCACCTGCACGAGATCACGGTCACCGCTGCCGAGTTCAAGGGCTTCTTCATGAACCCCGGCTACCGCATCCCGGACGATCCGTGCGCCGCCATCGAACCGGGCACCACGCCCAAGCGCACCGTGCCGATCTCGCGCTTCAACGTGCGCTCGTTCATCACCAGCGTGGAGGCCGGCGCGACGCTCAAGGCCGGCGTGCAGACGCTGGTCCGCGGCATTGCCTTCGACGACGGCCACGGCATCCGTGAAGTGGTCTTCTCGGCGGACGGCGGCCGCTCTTGGCGCACGGCGGAACTGGGCCAGCAGGTGGACAAATACGCCTTTCGCGAATGGACCATCGCCTTCACGCCGGAACGTGCCGCCCAACTCACTCTCCTCGCCAAGGCGACGAACCGCCTCGGCCAATCGCAGCCGCTCGAGCCGCTCTGGAACCCAGCCGGCTACATGCGCAACTGCGTCGAACCCGTCTCTGTCCATGTCGCCTAAGCTCAGACTGAAACTGACCCGTTTCGCCGTGCGTCGCCTCGTCGCGACGTTCTGCGTGCTCACTGCGCCCCTTGCCGAAATTCCAGTCGAGCCCGCGAAGAATCCCTTCGCCGCCGACGCTTGGAAGCTGCCTGCCGGCCAGCCCGAGTTCCGAGCCGGCCCCGCGGCTGAGCTCGTGACGAACAACTGTCTGCTCTGTCATTCCGCGGACTACGTCGCCACCCAACCGCCGCTGACCCGCGCCCAATGGCAGGCCGGCGTGGAAAAGATGCGCGGCAAGTTCGGCGCCCCGATCAAGACCAACGACGTGCCCGCCCTGGTGGAGTATCTGACGAACAATTACGGCAAAGAGAACCCGGCGAAGTGATGAGCCTGGCGCGTTCAAGATCTTTGACGACGGGGAGAATGATGGCTGGCCCGCCCTCACCCCGGCCCTCTCCCCCGGGGAGAGGGGGAAGGTCACGACGTGTGTTTTCATCGTCACGTCAATGTCTTCGACTCAGCGCCATTTCATCCCGGCAAGCCCGCCGCAGTCATCGCCAGCCCGGCCTGTGGAGTCCCGGTGCTCCGGCGGTCTACTCCCTCTCCCCGGGGGAGAGGGCCGGGGTGAGGGCGGGCGACAACAAATTTCTCCCTGCTCCAGTTTCCGCAGCCTGTGAAATGACCACTGGCGGCTCAGAGAGCCCCGCTCCCGCGCCCCAATCCGATTTCGAGCCTTCGCCCCTTCGCGCCTTCGCTGTTCAATCCACTCTCCCCGCGTGAGCTTTTTGACCCCATTGGCGTTCCTGTTCGCGCTGTCGCTCCCGGCGGTGGTGGTGTTCTACCTGCTCAAGCGGAAGCGCGTAGTGAAGCTCGTGCCCTCGACGCTGCTCTGGCAGAAATTCCTCGCCGAAACCCAAGCTAGCGCGCCGTTCCAGAAGCTCCGCCACAACTGGCTGCTGCTCCTTCAGCTCCTGCTTCTTCTCCTGCTCGTTCTCGCGCTCGCCCGACCCTACTTCGCGGGCAAGGCTGGCGAAGGCGCGCTCCAGGTCGTCATCCTCGACGCCAGCGCGTCCATGCAGGCGACCGACGAAACGCCAAACCGATTCGAGAAGGCGCGCATCGACGCACGCAAGCTGGTGGACGGGCTGCTAACGGGCGTTGATGAAGATAGAAGCGGGCCGTCGGCTTTCTTTCATTGGCTCGGGTCCAAAGTCGGCATCGACACCGGTTTTGGACGCCGGAACCAGCAGATGATGATCATGGTGGCTGGCGCGAATACTGAAGTTCGTCAGTCGTTCACCACCCAAAAGGCCGCACTTCGCCGTGCTTTGGAACTAGCGCAGGTCACCGATTCGCCCACCCGCCTCGCCGAGGCACTGCGCGTCGCCGAAACCCTCACCCGTGACCGGGCCGGCGCGGAGATCCATCTCTTCAGCGATGGCGCGGGCGTGGACCTGAGCGAGTTCGAGAGCAAGGACCTGAAGCTGTCGTTCCACCGCGTCGGTTCGCGCGGCCACAACGCCGCCGTCACCACGCTCGACGTGAAGCCGAATCCCGAGGATCCAACCCGCCGGGCCATCTTCACCAGCGTCGCCAACTATGGCCTCACGCCCGTGGACGCCACGCTGGAACTCCGCTTCGACGACCAGGTGGTCGAGACCAAAGCCATCGCCGTCGGCCCGACCAACACCACACCGGTCGTCTTCGTCGCCGGCCAGCCGCAGGACGGCGTCTTCACGGTGAAGCTCAACCACGCCGACGATCTCGCTGCGGACAACGAGGCCCGCGTCGTCAGTCGCCTGCCGCTGCCGGTGCGGGTGCTGCTCGTGACCAAAGGCAACCGCTTCCTCGAAAAGGCGCTCGCCGGTGCCGGTCCGAACGTCGAACTGGCCACCGCCACCGACTTCACCGACGCCGACGCCAAATTCGACCTCGTCGCGCTGGATGACATCACGCCCACCGTCTGGCCCGGCGGCAACGTGCTCGCTATCCACGTCGCCAACACCAACTGGTTCCCCGGCGGCATCGGCGAACTGGACGGTCCGGCCATCGTGGACTGGCGCAACACGCATCCGCTGCTGCGCTTCGTCAGCTTCGACAACGTGCAGATCGCCCAGAGCCTCGCCGTGAAGACGCCGACCTGGGCCGTCGCGCTCGTGGACTCGCCGCAGGCGCCGCTCGTGTTCGCCGGTGAACTCGGCCGCCAGCGCATCGTGTGGATCGGCTTCGACACGCTCCAGAGCACCTGGCCGCTGCGCATCAGCTACCCGATCTTCCTCGCCAACGTGGTGGACTGGCTCAATCCCGCCAGCGCCGCCGCCGCGCAGTTCTCCATCCGCGCCGGCGACGCCTTCCGGATGCCGCTCGGCGACTATCTCTCTCCCGGAGCCGGCGCGCTCACGGCCAAGATCACGCCGCCCGGCGGACCCGAACGCACCATTCCGCTCGACGCCACCGCGCGCGAACTTGTCTTCGGCGACACCGGCAAACAGGGCGTCTATCGCGTCACGCTCGGCACGAACCAGCTCGCCTTCGCCGCCAACCTGCTTGACCCGGTGGAGAGCAACCTGAAGCCGCGCGACGAACTCAGCCTCGGCCGCCGCGGCGAAGTCACCGCCACGACGCTCAAGCGGGCCAACCTGGAATATTGGCGCTGGTTCGCTTTGGCCGGTCTCGGCGTGATGATGGTCGAGTGGTGGTGGTTCCACCGGAGGACGGCGTGAAGAAATCCAGCGCCAACCTTGATCGCCGGCTGCGAAGTCAGAGGCCAAGCCAGAATCGCAACTGCTGGTCGAGGGCACTCCGATCACCGGCGGATACTTGGCCGACCACCTTGCGGACCAGACTGTCATGCACCGTCGCCAATTGGGCCTTCACTCCGCTTAAAACATTGAGGCCGGCCGCGTGCCAGTCCTTCAGCGGGAGGTCCCAATTGGCCGCTTGGGACGTGATGGGAACTACAAAAAGGTCTCCGGGGAACGAACCGAAGCCCACCACGATGGACGGCCGGACCTTGCTGCTGTTTAGGTCGGTGAAGGGAATGGGCAGCAGGATGACGTC
>CAIJLV010000089.1 GCA_903821635.1 uncultured Verrucomicrobiota bacterium
CACGGACGCCTCCCTGCTCCCGACCTTCGACGCCGTCGCCTCGCTCAAATGGGAGGGGGACGGTGGCCCGAAAGGGACACAAATAGGGACACAAAGTTTAGGCCCGGAGGGTCAAAACGGGGCACACGGTGGCACGCGAAAGGGCTCCGTTGAAGTGAAGGAAACCGTTGAAAACAAAGGCCAAAGTCACGTTTTGGCCGGTCCTGTCCCAAACGGGCAAATGGCGGAGAGGGGGGGATTCGAACCCCCGTTACGGCTTTTGACCGTAAACCGGTTTAGCAAACCAGCGCCTTCAGCCACTCGGCCACCTCTCCGCGCCGGAGGGAGACAAGCACACGCCGAAAGTCTTGGTCAAGACCCAGTCCCAAAAGTCGTCCACCCGCAGCGATTTATTTTCATCGCCGGAAGTCTTTGAAACCCGCGGACCGCCCGGTTGGAGCCGCGCTGACCAATCAACAAGGTTTTCTAAGAGCCTATCCAGATACCCCGGCTGGCTGCTAAGCGATGAGGGCGCAGGTGAAGTGGAGGTGGGGCTGGAAATTTGCGGCCTGCTTGTCCCAGCGGATGAGGAGGCGCCGGAAACGGTTGAGCCAAGAGTGGGTGCGTTCGACGACCCAGCGTCGGGCCTTCCAGCCGGGCTCGTGGAGTTTGGCCTGCGCCTCCTCCTCGCCCCGTGTGTGCAGGTGCAGCTCAAACCCGTATTCTGCGGCCAGCCGTCGGGCTCCGGGTAGTCGTAGCCTTTGTCTAAGCAGAGGTCCTGCGCGCTGCACGCTCGGCAACGGACGGGCGGTGGGCAGCGCCGCCAAAGTGGTTCCGAGCCGTTAATGGCCGTTGCCGTTGGCCTCCACCAGTAGGTTGCGTTTGGTTCCTTGCTGGGCCAGGTCCAGTCCTTGGATCTCGTGGCAGTCGCTCAACGCGGCCTGCCAGAGTCACAGGAAGCAGCCCTCGCGCCGCGCACCGAAGTTCTCGGGCATCGTTGCCACCGCCTGTTTCTTCCAAGCGGTGAGCTGGAGGGGATGAATCCCGAACGCGCTGAGCAGTTGGCTCTGGGCAACCGCCCCGCTCTGCCAGTAGCGGCGGGTTTCCAGCCGCCCATGGCCCTTGTCCACCGTTGGTGTGGAACCGGCCAGCGGCGGATCCTGCCGGGCAAGGGCGTTGGCGGTGACGAGGCAGCCGGCCAGCTTGAGCTGGCGCAGCAACGCGGGCCCGGCGGTGATTTCGTTGCTCCTTTCGCAGCCTTGGCGCTGCCCCAAGGTCAGGCCGTTCTCCGTGGCCCAGGCGCTGACGAGGTGGCACGGCGCGCAGCCTTGCCGTCCAGCGCGACGACCGCACGCTCCAGGCTCTGAAACGCAACCCTAGGGTCCACTAGGCGAAGGCGGCTGGGGCCAGGGCCTGGAAGAAGAGGCGGCTGAAGGTGTCGAGGCGGGGATGCCGACCAGCAGTTCGCAGACGGCAATGACCAGCAAGGTCGCTCAGTTCGTGCTCCCGGGAGCGTTCCATCCGGGGCTCGGGCAGGCGGGACAGGATCGTGACCAGGCTCGGCGCTTCAGAAATCAGGCCCGGGGACTTACCACCTCACCCCACTCCAACGCTAGGCCACGCGTCAAACTCGCCCACTTTTGATGCGTCAGCCCTGGGCAGCACCACCTTGACCTTGCCTTGAACTCGGCACTGTGCCGCCCCCGCTTTCCAACCGTCATCGTTTGCTTCAAGACCATGGTTTTCCTTACTTAACCACTGGTCCTAAGTTTTGGGCACTTAGGTTGCTTCGATTTCTCGGAGCGAGCGGAAGGGAGATCGAGGCGCATGGAGACCATCAGGCAGCTCTCGCCCTTTCGGCTTATTGGGCTAAGTGCCCCGCCAAGGCAGGTCCTTGGGGTTCAACGGTGCAAGTGCCCTTGGGGGCAGGAGCCATCGGAAACGGTTTGGCGGGTCTCCGGATCGGAGGTTCCAAACTGCCGTTTGGAACGGTTATCTGGTTGTTAACACGTGCTTTAACTCGCCAGGTAGGGACCCCATTAAAATCCAGGATAATTGCTCGCGACCTAGCGAGGCGGGTGCCGGCGGTCCGGGTTTCGCGGGGATCGATTTCGCGCAGGAGGCGTTGCCAGAAGCGTTCGGATTCGCGGGGTTCCAGCCGGCATTCAAACAGGCTGTATTGGACGCGGACGCCGAAGTCCTCACAGACCCCAGCAACCCGGGTGAGTCGTTTGGGGTGGCTGATGTCATAGGCGACGAGGGTAAGCATTTCGGTGGGGCCCGGCGGGTGGCCGGCGTAGGCGACGCGGGGCGCCAGGAACACCAAGGTCATCGACATTGCGGAGCTGGAACGGGTCTTCCCGCTGGTGCGGACCCCGGACGAACTGCTGGTGTCCGGGACTGTTCGGCCTGCGGGAGCAGGTGGCGGTGTTGGCCGAACGGTTGGAAGGACCTGCAACGGGAGCAAGAAACCCTGCGGGCGGAGCGGGACCGAGAACGCCGGCAACTGGAGGCGGAAGATTGAGCACCTACGGACGAGTCTGGAAAAGGCGCAGGACCAGCACGGCAAGGCAATGTTGTTGCTCACTCACCAGAACGGGGAGGAGGGGGGCGGGGGCTACTCGGGCCAGCTTAAGCAATTGGAGGAAGCCATGCTCCGGCTCCGCAAGCAGAACGGATTCATTTACCGCGAACTACAGGCGGCGAAGACGAAACCGTGGTGGAAGCGGCTGCTCGGATAATGGAAAGCCCCTTCCGAATCACGTCGAACGGGAGTCCGGCGATGGCAAGCGGGGCAACCCCAACTCCTCCAAGAACGCATTGTGCTTCGCCGTAGCCGTCTGGACTGCGTTCTCGATCTCTACCAATGTCCGGTGCGTCTCCTCCAGGTCGATCTCCTCCTCGCCCACCGCCGTGCTGATGTAGCGGGAGATGTTCAGGTTGAAGTCGTTCTTCTCGATCTCGGCCATCTCCACGCGGCGGGAGTAGCGGGGCGCTTCCGTGCGGTTCTGGTAGGTGTCGATGATCTTGGCGATGTTATCCTCGCTCAGTTGGTTCTGGCGTTTGCCTTTAACGAAGTGCTCGGAGGCGTTGATAAAGAGCACGTCGTCCGGCTTCTTGCACTTCTTGAGCACGAGAATGCAGACCGGGATGCCGGTGGAATAGAAGAGATTGGCGGGCATGCCGATGACGGTGTCGATGTGG
>CAIJLV010000090.1 GCA_903821635.1 uncultured Verrucomicrobiota bacterium
ATGGAGGCCGCGTAATTAGGCCTTCGACTCGGTCGGCGGATTCTGCGCTGGCGCGACGGTGTCCGGGGCGGGACGGGGGTGAGCGGTGCGAGCTTCGTCGTCCATCGTCCGTTGCATCTCGTCCTGCACATCACGCGAGGCTTTCTTGAATTCCTTGATGCCCGTGCCAACACCTTTCATCAATTCAGGCACCTTTTTGGCCCCGAAAAGGATCAGGACGACAACGCAGATGACGATGATTTCGGTGGTGCCGAGGAAAGCAAATTGAAGCGTCATAACAAGTGGGCGAAAAATTAGGCCTTGGTTTGGTCATCTTTGGAAGCCCGCTTAAAGTCGCGGAGTCCCTCGCCAAAGCCTTTCATGAGCTGCGGGATTTTACGGGCGCCGAAAAGCACGACTACGACCCCGAGGATCAGTAGGATCTCGGTCGTGCCTAGAACGGCAAGGAGTGGCGAAGTCATGTTCATCTGCGCGGGTAATCTATGGGTCAAGCGCGGGACCGTAAAGATTCAAACCCAAAAGAAAAAACCCCGCCGGTGGGCGGGGTAAATTGATTCAATTCGATTATTTCGTGGACGGCAGGAGAATGATGAATTCTCCGCGGCGGTTCTTTTCCCACGCTTTGTCATCATGACCAGGATCAGCGGGTTGGTCTTCGCCAAAGCTGGTGGTGGTGATGCGCGAACCGGAAATCCCCAAGCTGACCAAGGATTCGCGAACTGAAAGTGCGCGACGTTCACCCAGCGCTCGATTGTATTCCTCGGTGCCCCGTTCATCACAATGGCCTTCGATGGCCAGATCATGCAGCGGGTTGCTCTTCAGGAATTCAGCGACGCGGTTCACCTTGTCGGTCTCGCTTGCCTTCACATTAGCCCGGTCGAATTCAAAGTAGACAGTATCGGCGGCAAACATGGCGCGATCTTCGGCCCGACCATAACGAAGATTGTCGGGCAGTGGGTTTTCGCCGGCGGCCTTGCTGGCATCGTTGGCGCCGGTGTCATCGAGCGGAAGCGCTTGGCTGCCCGTTCCTTGGTTCGGTGTCAGTGCCCGACCGCCATTGTTGTTGTTCCCCGAAGTGAACGGACTGCTGATCGGAGGAGGCGTCTGCCCGCCACCGATGGGCGCACCACGCAGAATCGGAGTGACGTTCTTGGGCGTGTGCTTGCAGCCCACTCCGGCTAAGGAGGCGGCGACGATGAGGGAGAGAAGACCAAAGTTGGTCGAAAGCTTCATACGGAATCCTAGGGTGCGAATTACTTGCCCCAACTGGGCTGGGAGCAGTTGCCCGACACCTTGGCCATATCCTTTACGCGACCTGTAGGCACGTCAAGTAGTGACAATTTTCTTGAACCACCCCGCCCCCGGGTAATCGCCAAGGTTCTGGAATTCGGGGCCCACGACGGGTCTTCCCCTGCGGTAATGGCCTTGGCATCGCCTCCAGAGGCGGCCACGACATAGATGGTGAATTCACCCGCACTGCGGGTGAAGGCGATCCATTTTCCGTCTGGGGACCAGTCGGGTTCGGTGCAGTGCACGACCCCGCCTGTCTTGAGGCGGACCATTTCGCCGCCTCCGACGGGCACGGTGTAAAGGGCGGGCCGCCCGGGTTCATCTGATACAAAGCACAGGGTTTTGCCATCGGGCGACCACGTGGGGGAGGCTTCGGCTCCCTTGGTGCGGGTTAACTGCTTCAGCCCGCTGCCGTCTAGATTAGAAATCCAGAGGTCGGGGCTGCCGGATTTGCTCAAGATCATGGCGACCTTGGAGCCATTGGGGGAGACGGCTGGGCTGATGTTGCTGCCAGCGAAGGAGGCCATCGCGTTGCGGTTGCCGGTGCGTAGGTCGTGCGAATAAATGGCTGGGCCGGAACCGCCGCGGTAGCTGGCGTAAAAAAGCTGAAGACTGCCCGGCACCCACGAAGGGGCCGCTACGATGGAATTGTCTTCGGTGAGTTGAACCGAGTTTTCTCCGTCGAAGTCGGCAACGTAAATTTCCGAGACGTTCTGTCCGAGTTTGTTGCGTTGGCCCGTGGCGAGCTTAAACGCGATTTTGGTGCGGGCGATACCGGCGGTGCCCGTAATGGTTTTGACGACATCGTCCGCCAAGGCGTGGGCTTGGGCCCGAGCGCCTCCCCCAGGATATACCCGGGCGAAAAGGGCCTGTTGGTTACCGGTGTCGGTCAGGGTGCCTTTGACATCGCCTGAAGTGGCTCCGGTGAGCGTGTATTGGGGGTTACTAGATCGGACTTCAAAACCAGCGACCGAAAGGTCAAATTCCAAGATGGCCCGGGTCTCTGGCGAGTAGCCGCTGAGGGCGATGGGAATCGTCTTGGTGATGGATTTGGAGATTACGATGTCGGCGCCACCGGTTTGAGCGAACACAGTGCTGGCGGCCTGCAGGGCACACAGCCAAGTTAAAAATGGAAGCGGGAACGAATGAAACTTCATAGGTTGGAATCGGCGTCTAAACGGAATTGGATGGTGAAAAGGCGTTTGGGGTCAGTGGTGGTTCCGGGCAGGGGCCGGAGGCGCTGGTAGCGCTTCAACACTTCGCGCACCGAGTCATCTACCTCGCGAATGCCGCAGGGATCGGTCAGCTTCCAATCGACCACCGTGCCGTCTTTGGCGATTTCAACGCTGGCGCCCACGTAGGCTTTGGAGCGCGAGGTTGAACGCGGATTCTTCCACCGCTCGCGGTAAAAAAGGCCCAAATAAGAAATATACGGGGCGTAGGCTTGGCCACCGGGACCGGGCATCTCAATGGTGGTCGAACTGCCCATGCCTTGGGAAATGGTCGTCGCTCCGGATAGAAGCCGATTGGCCAAGTCGCGCCGAGCCGTATTGGCGGCTTCAATGGCTTGAGTGCGCTGCTCTGCTTCTTCGCGTTCCCGTTGTGCGTTCGCTTCCCGCTTCTCAGTGGCTGCGCGCTCTTTTTGGGTTTCCTCGTCGGTGTTGGAGGGGCGTTTTAACGTCCGTTCGGCGATTTGAACGACCCGTTTGAGGCGTTTGGTAGAATCGACGGCTTGGGTTTTCTCGGGGGGCGTATTCTTGGAAGTGTCGGGCTTATCCTTGGATGATTTATCCGCTTTGACCGGTGCGGTTTTCTGAGCTTTCTGAGCTTTTTCCTTCACGGGTTTGGTCTCATCCCGCTTTTCTGGATCTGGCTTGCGAGTGGTTGGCGGTTTGGCCGCGGCCGGGGGCTGCTGGCTCGGCTCAGGGAGCGGGTTGGGCCTTGGCCCCGCCGGGGATTTGGCGTTTGGAGTGCCGCCGCCGATTTGGTTGCCGTCGGTCAATTTGAGATCGGTGGGCAGCAATTCAAGGAACGGAACGCTGGGAATTTCCGGCTTGGGGGCAAAGGCCGCCCCAGCCACCAGCACAGCGAGAAGTGTTCCGTGTAGGAGCACGGATCCGATCAGGCAGCGCTTCTGGGTCCGGTCCATTTCAGCGGCGAGGCTCGTCCGTGTTTAACTTGAAGCGCGTGATACCGTTTCGTTGGCAGAGATCCAAGATGGTGGCGGGGAGGCGATAGGGGCCATCTGCGGCGGCTCTGACCGAGACTACGAGGTTGGAATTGCGCTGGTAGGCAGCCTTTAGGCTGCGTTCCAGTTCCACCTCGGAGTTTAGTCGGGTGCGGTTAAAGAAATAGGTTCCAGCCTGATTCACCTCGACCGTGACGACGTCCCCGGGCTTCGCCAGCGACTTGGTATTTCCACCGGCTGGCAATTTTAGATCAATGCTGCCCTCTAGTAGTGGCGTGGTGATGATGAAGATGATCAGCAGCACGAACGCGAGGTCGAGTAGCGGGGTGATGTTGATGTCATTCAACGTCACCAATTGGTTGCGCTGGGAGAATCTTCGCATGTTACCAAAGACGAGGCCGCGGAACGTCAGCGAGCCAAAGAATCAAGCCGGTCGCCACTAAGATGACGAGGACTGCTGCGCCAAAGTAAAGCAGGTTGAATTTGCCCGCCCCGCCGGCGCGCACGCGATCTTTCGCAGACTTGTGTAGGCGGTGTTTGCACTGCTCGCAGCGGGAGATGGTGCGGGCGTTTTTGTGTCCGCAGTGAGAGCAGAGGATATAGAGGTGTCCGCCGCATCGGTCGCAGCGTTCGAGTGCGGGATCGCACAGGTGCTCGCATTTGACGCAGAGGGTTGCTCGCGCGGTATCGGTTTGCCGGGGGGCAGCGGGCGGTTCGTCCTGCATGGCGATTAATCGTCTTTCAGGAACTCGGTCTCCATCCGCGACGCCAGCATCTGGGCGAAATTATCGAGTTCGACCGTGTGAACGCGGAGTTGGTGAACCAGCCAGTTGTAACCAAACATGGACGGAATAGCCACCAAAAGGCCGGCGACCGTGGTGATCAAGGCCGCCGCGACGCCGGGCGCCATGTAGGAAAGGTCTGGCCGGGCTCCCTGCATGGCCGCCTTGGCGATGCCTCCGAAAGCGTCCATCACGCCCCAAACCGTGCCCAGTAACCCCATGAATGGCGCGCCACTGACCGCGATCGCCAAGAGGATCAGTCCCGATTCCAATCGGAGGGCTTCACGGGCGACGGCACCTTCGAGAGAGCGTTTGATGTGCTCAATGCTCTTGATCGAAAGCTGCTGCTTGCGCGATCCGTCCGGTAGCTTGAGGCGGGTATCGAGTTCGGTGCAGCCGTCCTTGTAGACGCCGAACAAGGGGCAGCCGTCCACGCCGAGTCGGCGGTCAAAAATTCCCAAGACGGAGGCTTGGCCGCGAAACTCAGCTTCGAAGAAGCGGTTCAACTTGTGTGCGCGCTGCATCTGCACCGCTTTGGAGGCCATCACAGACCACGCAAAAACGGAAAAAATCATCAGGATTACGATGATGATCTTCGCCTCAACGGTAGCTTGGTCCCAAATCTCAGGCAGGGATAGCTTCTGGGGACCCGCGGCGGCCAAGAGGCCGGCTGTGAAATTCATGGGGCTAATTCTCGAATCAAATCTTTCAACGCGCGACGTCAGTGAAGACGCGGGTCATAGCCGGGTCAAAACCTTTTCAGCCGCGAAACGCGAGGATACTGATTGGCGAGACGGAGTCCCCCCAGAGGATGTTCATTCAATTGCCGCTGGCCCGCCGGTGAAATTGCAGAAACGCCTCCAGTTCGGCCGGATTTGCCTGCCAAAAGCGCACCAGCGAACTGAACAGTGCCAGCGTTTGTGGGCGCAGGTGATGTTCGATTTCCTCGACCTCGTCTTGGATTGTGGCCGACTCCAAGCCCAGCAACTCGAACAAGTCGCTCAAGGTCCGGTGTCGGGCTTTGATCATCATCGCGACCTCTCGCCCCGCTGGCGTCAGAGTGAAGCCCCGGTAGCGTTCGTAATTCACGAAGCCGCGGCTGGCCAAACGCCGCACCATGTTGGAGACGGTCGAACGGCTGAGTCCGAGGGCCTCCGCAATGTCGGTGACGCGGGCATAGCCCTTGGCCTCGACCAATTCATGAATGCGCTCCAAATGATCCTCAGTGGATTCGGAGCGGTGCGGACTCATGGGACTGGGAGCAGCGGGCACGCGGGGCTTTTAGCAGCGGGGCGACAGTGGTGCCAAGTGAAGTTTGTATGCTCAAGAATTGTATTAAGGGCAAAACAATCGCTTTGACTTCAATTCCCGTAGCCGGGCATCTTCAGAGCAATGGATTTTGGTGCTTTAACTTCGAGTCTGGGGGCGGACCAGATACCCGAATGCCGGCCACGCGCAGCGGAGGGGTCGGTGCGTGTGCGGGTAACGGGGCGAGTCGGGAACGGTTGGGACCGAGGGTTGCGCGGGCTCCGTTCGGTGGCTGGCTGGGCTCGCTTTAGCATGCTGACGCTGGCACTCCTTGTGAGCTCATGTCGGCCCGCCGCGGTGGTTCATCCGCAGACGTCCAAACGTATTCTGACGACGTTCACCATCATCCAAGACTTGGCTCAAAACGTGGCCGGCACCAATGCCGTCGTGGAGTCCATCACCAAACCAGGCGCGGAAATTCACGAATACGAACCCACGCCGCTCGATATCGTGAAGGCTCAGTCGGCCGATTTGATCCTGTGGAATGGCTTCGGTCTGGAGCGCTGGTTCGAGAAGTTTTTTGGTAATTTGAAGAATGTTCCCAGCGTGGTGCTGACCACCGGAATCGAGCCGCTGGGTATCGCGGAGGGGCCTTACAATGGGAAACCCAATCCCCACAGTTGGATGTCGCCCGCTAACGCCATTCTCTACGTGGAGACGATTCGGCAGGCACTCGGCAAGCTAGATCCGGCGCACGCGGCGGCTTACGACGCTAACGCTGCGGCCTATACCGCGAAGTTGCGAGCGATTGACGAGCCGATCCGCCAGCAACTCGCCGAGATTCCGGTCGAGCGGCGCTGGCTGGTCAGCAGTGAGGGCGCCTTTTCCTACCTCACCCGGAATTATGGGCTGCGGGAACTCTACCTCTGGCCGGTGAATGCCGACGAGGAAGGCACGCCCCAGCAGGTCCGCAAAGTTGTGGACACCGTTCGCGCCCACCAGATTCCGGTGGTCTTCAGCGAGAGCACGATTTCGGATAAGTCGATGCGCCAAGTGGCCAAGGAGACGGGAGCCCGTTACGGCGGCGTGCTCTACGTCGATTCGCTGACGGCGCCGAACGGCCCGGCGCCAACCTACCTGAAGCTTTTGGAATACAACGCCGCCACCCTCGTGAAGGGGTTTCTAGGCCAATGAACCCGGCCCCGACAAATTCAACCGTGGCGGCAGGGCTCCGGAATGAGGTTTTGGTTTCGGATGTCACCGTCAGTTACAACAACGGAACGGTGGCGGTTTACGACGCCACGTTTCGGCTTCAGGCCGGCTCAATTTGTGCGCTGGTGGGCGTCAATGGCAGTGGCAAATCCACGCTCTTCAAAACCATCATGGGCTTCCTCAAACCGGCCCAAGGGAGCGTTACTATCGGGGGGGAGACCATCGCCTCCGCGCAGCGGTTAAATTGGGTGGCTTACGTGCCGCAGTCCGAGGAGGTGGACTGGTCGTTTCCGGTGAGTGTGTGGGATGTCGTCATGATGGGGCGCTATGGCTACATGAGTTTTCTTCGGATTCCGGGGGCGGCTGATCGGCGGCTCGTGGAAGCCAGTCTTCGGCGGGTCGAGATGTGGGATTTTCGGGAGCGGCAGATCGGCGAACTCTCCGGCGGACAAAAAAAACGGGTGTTCCTAGCCCGGGCGCTGGCCCAGCAAGGCCGGGTTATCCTGCTGGATGAACCCTTCACCGGGGTGGATGTAAAAACGGAGGCAGCCATCGTGGAGTTGCTGCGGGAATTGCGCGCGGCCGGCAACATCATGCTCGTCTCCACGCACAATCTGGGTTCCGTGCCGGAATTTTGCGACCAGACCGTGATCATCAACCGAACCGTGCTGGCCGCGGGGCCGACCGTGGAGGTCTTCACGGAGCAAAATCTCGCCCGCGCTTTTGGTGGCGTGTTGCGGCATTTCCGCTTCGACGAATCCACCATCCAAAAACACGACGGCCGAACGGTCACGGTGCTGACGGACGACGAACGACCGTTGGTGTTCGGCAAGGACGGACATGTGGAATACAGTCAACGCAACGGCCGGGAAGAGGTTGTGAAGCAGCGCGCAGAGCAAGAGGATGACGAATGATGGATGCCCTCGCCGTCCCGTTTCACTACGACTACATGCTGAAGGCGATGTGGGTCAGCGCGCTGATCGGCAGCGTTTGCGGTTGTCTGTCGTGCTTTGTCACGCTCAAGGGGTGGTCCCTCATGGGCGATGCCCTGTCCCACGCCGTCGTGCCGGGAGTTGCGTTGGCCTACCTCGTGGGCGCGCCCTTTGCAGTCGGAGCATTTTTCGCCGGGCTGCTGGCGGCGGTTGGCATGGGGTTTGTGAAAACGAAGACCAGCCTGCGGGAGGACGCGGTGATTGGGATCGTGTTCACGACGTTTTTTGCGGCCGGGCTGCTGCTGATTTCCCTGTTCCCCAGCAGTGTCAGCCTGAAAAGCATCGTGTTTGGTAACCTGCTTGGCATTTCCGACGCCGATGTGAGCCAAGTGGTGCTCATCGCGCTGGGGTCGCTCCTCGTGCTGGGGCTGCGGTGGCGGGATCTGGTCTTATTCTGTTTTGATCCCAACCAAGCGCGCGCCTTGGGACTGAACGTGCGCCTGCTCAATTTTACCCTGCTCACCCTGCTGTCGGTGACGGCGGTGGCCGCCCTGCAAGCGGTGGGCGCCTGTCTGGTGGTCGCAATGCTGGTGACCCCGGGCGCGACGGCCTATCTGCTGACCGACCGTTTTGGCCGGATGCTCGGGCTCGCGGCTGGCATGGGGGCAGGCACCTCGTTCATCGGGGCCTATGCCAGCTACTTTCTCGATGGCTCGACCGGTGGGTGCATCGTGTTATTGCAGACACTGGTCTTCCTGTTGGCACTCGTGTGGGCGCCCAAGCACGGCCTGCTGGCGAGCCGCTCGAAACGGCTGCAAGCCCTCAAGGCGGCACTGGGGAGGCCGGCATGAACTGGCTCTCCCCGTTTCAATACGATTTCATGCTCGCCGCCTTGGGCGTGGGTGCTGTCGTTGGAATTGTGTGTGCCGTGCTGTCGTGTTTTTTAGTGCTGAAAGGGTGGTCCCTGATGGGCGACGCGATTTCGCACGCGGTGCTTCCGGGTATTGTTTTGGCCCATGTCGCCGGCGTGCCGTTGCCGATTGGGGCGTTCTGCTCGGGACTCTTCTGTGCGGTGAGCACAGGGTTTATCAAGAGCCACAGTCGAGTGAAGGAAGATACGGTGATGGGGGTGGTGTTCACCGGCCTGTTCGCGTTGGGCTTGGTGCTCTTTACCAAGGTGGAATCCGACCAACACTTGAACCATATCCTCTTCGGCAGCTTGCTCGGGATTCCGCGTGCGCAAATCATCCAGACGGGGGTGATTGGTGCGGGGACGTTGCTGGTGACGCTCGCACTGCGGCGAGACCTGCTGCTGTTCTGCTTCGATCCCGCCCATGCGCGGAGCATCGGGTTGAACACCGCGCGACTGAACTACCTGCTCTTGTCGCTGGTCGCCCTCTCGATCGTCGCGGCGTTGCAGGCTGTGGGGATCATTCTCGTGGTGGCCATGTTGGTGACGCCAGGTTGCTTCGCCTACCTGTTGACCGACCGCTTTGGGCGCATGCTCTGGCTGGCGGCGGGTTCCGCGGTGGGGTCTTGTCTAGGCGGCGTTTACGTGAGTTTTTTTATCAACGGATCAACTGGAGCCTGCATTGTGTTGCTCCAATCCACCTGTTTCCTGCTCGCTTTGATGTTTGCTCCAAAACGGGGGCTGCTCGCCAGCCGATGGCGGCGTCAGGCTGCTTTGGTTGAAGGCGTTCCGACGGGCAAGCGAGGTTGACTGTTGTTTGCTGGCTCAACGGTCCGAGCGTTTGACTCGCACGGCGAGAACATTGGCAACGGGGCGTTGCAGGCCGGAATACGCCGGATGGCGCGGTCGGTTCCGCACTTCCGCGCCAAACCAGCCGGTGCCCGTCACCAAGGTGCTGGAGCTGCCGCCGTCGAGATTCAGCACGTCGTGAGCGCCCAGCCCGCGTTGGATTTCCGCCGTTTCCCGAGGGGTGGCTCCTTCGCTGTAGGCGCGTTGGCCCCCATCGACAGTGAGCCAAAACATCCAGCGTCCATCGGCTGACACGCCCACGGTGGTGGACGCATCCTGCGGAACCGTTTCGCCGATGTTGGTCCCTCCGCGGAGGGTCATCAGAAATCCGCCAACGCCCAAGCTGGCTCCGGCAACGGATTGGGAACCTTGCAGGAACTCGATCCGGCCGTCGGCTCGCTGCACCAGCGCATCAAGGTTTTGCAGTTTGGGTGACCATTCCCGGCCCGCCGAGGCTGCTAACCCGGCCGGCGAGACCAAGGTTCCCGGCCAAATCGCCTCGGGACTGAACGGGGTAGCGTTGATGGCCGCAACGGCATGCAGTTGCCGCAGTAGCGAGCTGGGAAAACGGGCGCGAATCCAGCCGTTGGGCTCATCCGATTGGGCATTCACCACGAGTTCAAGCGCGGGATGGTGAAGGTCAATGCGGACGGCGTGGCACTTCAGGCGGCGCGGTGCGCTTAAATTGGCCCGCGCATATTCCACGCCGGGAGCCAAGACCTGCCAAGGCTGCCAACCCGGCGTTTCGGGCCATTGCTCTAGTGCGCGGGGCCCCCGCAGGCCCAGCCAAACTTGTCCTAGGCAGCCCAGCAACCCGCCCGCGGCGAGGAGCCACCAGAGAGGTCGCCGGCGGGGCTTGGGTCGAGGACTCGAAGCGGGTGACATTCGACACTGAGACCGCGACTTACTCCCGGATGCATTCCGTCCGAAGGTAGGGTTGGAGCGGGGCAGGAATCGCGATGCTGCCGTCGGCTTGCTGGTGGGTTTCGATCAGCGCGACAAATAGACGGGCCAGCGCGGTGCCGGACCCGTTGAGGATATGCGGAAAGCGGTTTTCTCCGGTCTCAGTCTTGTAACGCAGGTTCATCCGGCGGGATTGGTAGTCTTCGCAGTTCGAGCAACTTGACACTTCGAGGTAGGTCCCTTGGCCGGGCGCCCAGACTTCAAGGTCGTAGGTCTTGGCTGAGGCAAAGCCCATGTCGCCCGTGCAGAGGTTGATGACTCGGTAATGCAACCCGAGCAGTTGCAGCACTTTTTCCGCATTGCCCACCAGTTTCTCCAACTCGTCGTAGCCGGTCTCGGGGGGGACGATCTTGATCAGCTCCACCTTGTCGAATTGATGCACCCGAATCATGCCGCGAGTGCCCAACCCCGCTGCGCCCGCCTCAGCGCGGAAGCACGGCGAGTAGGCGCAGTAGTGGAGGGGCAACTGGGCGGCCGCGAGGAGTTCCTCCCGGTGGATGTTGGCGACCGGCGCCTCGGCGGTGGGCAACAGGTAGAGCTTGCCCAACGTCGAACCGTCGAGGCCTTCCTGCACGGCGTAGGCTTGGTCCTTAAACTTGGGAAATTGGCCCACGCCGAACATGCAGTGTTCGCCGATGACATAGGGCGGGGCGACTTCTCGGTAGCCGTGCTCGTGGATGTGGAGGTCCAGCAGGAAGTTGATCAACGCGCGCTCCAAGCGGGCGCCCCAACCGGTGTAAAGCAGGAAGCCGGAGCCGCTCAATTTAGTGCCGCGGGCGAAGTCTACCAGCTTCAGTTTTTCGCAAAGTTCGACGTGGTTCAGCGGTTTGAACCCGAAGGCGGCGGGTTGGCCGTGAACCCGGATCTCCGGATTGTCGGCGGCGTCCCGACCGAGCGCGACGCTGGCGTGGGGCAGATTGGGCATCGTGGCGAGCAGTGCGTCGCGGGCGGCTTCGGCTTCGGCCACCACGAGGTCGAGGGCGGTGATGCGGTCACCGAGGGTGCGGACTTCAGCCTTTTTCGCCTCGGCGTCGGCGAGCTTCTTCTGGCCCATCAAGGCCCCGATCTCCTTGGAGACCGAGTTACGAGTGGCCTTCAGTTGCTCGACTTCGATCAAGGAGGTGCGTCGCCGCTCGTCGTGAGCCAGCACTTCGGCGACCTTCGCGTCGTCGCCCGCATGGCGGGTGGCAAGGCGTTCGCGGACGAAATCGGGCTTATCCCGGAGCAACTTGATGTCGAGCATGGGCTTGGAGACTAGAGAAGGGGACACAAACGCGGCAAGCCGGCGCTTAGGCGCTTTGGTTGCTGGTTCAGCGACCGGTTTTCCAATTTCCGGGCTCAAATGGAGTCGGGGACTAGCCGCTAAGGTTTTCCCAATGGCCGTCGTTAGTTGAGCTGGAGCTGGAGCCTGCTCCGAATTGTCCGTGAAGTCTCGGGCGTGACGGATGAGCCTTGGTTAGGCCCTCGCGGTTCTGAAAATCGGCCTTGGAATCATTTGCCTCAACTCTGTCAAAATAATCATTCCCCCCAGAATCCTTCCTCAAAACCGATGAAAAAAAGTATTCTCAGCTTGGCCTACCTCCTCCCGATTATCCCGTTCTGCGTTTGCGCGGAGGAGGGGACACCAACGGTCGAGAAGAGTCAGTTTCACCTCTTCAACCCCACCCCCAAGGAGCACTTGCGGGAGTTGAACACGGACCGGCCGGACCAGACTGAGAGTCCCTACACGGTCGATGCGGGGCACGTGCAGTTCGAGTGGGATCTCGCCAACGCTTCCTTTGACCGCGACCGCTCGGGCGGCGGCGACGTTGCGTCCCGTGCTTACGGCTTCGCTGGAGTGAATGCCAAGGTGGGGTTGCTGAACCAGGTGGACCTCCAGTTGGTGCTCGATGGGCATGTAAGCGCCCGCGTCACCGATCGCGTGGCCGGCACCGTTACGAAGGCTTCTGGCTTTGGCGAAATGCAGACCCGCCTAAAGATGAATTTCTGGGGCAACGACGGTGGCCGAACCGCCTTGGGAATCATGCCTTTCGTAAAGTGGCCTTTACCCACCTCAGCCGTGCGTAATGGCGAGCTTGAAGGCGGCGTGATCTTGCCCTTTGGCATGGATCTGGGGGCGGGTTGGGGACTGGGGGTGCAGACAGAGGTGGACTTCGTCAGCGACGGTGCTGGCAGCCATGATTTTGAATATTTCAATACGGTCACGGTCGGTCGCGAGCTGATCGGCGCACTGGCCTTTTACCTCGAATTTGCCGCCCGCGTCACCCCGGCCACCGGGGGAGCTTGGCAGGGGCAGTTGGACCTTGGTTTCACCTACGGCTTAGGGGATCATATGCAGTTCGATTTGGGCTGCAATTTCGGCCTCACCGACACCGCCCCGGACTTCAACCCTTTCCTCGGGTTTACCGTTCGTTATTAGCATTATTTCGGCCTCAAACCCAATCCCTCAATCCAACTAACCCGCATGAACGTCCGACCGCTTCGACTCAGGCGAGTTGAGCCCGCCGTTAACCCTGTGACTTAAGGAGTCAGGCTCTGGGGCAGGCGACCCAGGCGAATACGGCCAGCGCAAGTGTGCCGGCCACGGCCGCGGCGCGAACACCCCGCCCGCCGGTTGAATCTTAAGCGGGAGTCCCAGGAGGCGTCTCGCTTCCGTCGTCCGGTGGCAAGTTGGATTGGCTTTCCCGGTCGCCTTGAGTTGGACTCATCAGCCTACGCCGATGCATCTGCTGCGCTCAATTTCTACCGGCGCCCGAACCGCGGTTGGTTTGGCGTTCGCCGCCTTCGCGAGTGGCTGTGTCTCAACCGAACGTTTGCCGATGAATTGTTCCGCCACAGAAGTGCAAATCACCTCCGCCCCAACCGGCCACCTGCTGACCAATGTTGGGGCTTGGTCGCCCGACGGCTGCTGGCTGGCCTACGATGTTCGCTCAGATGCCGCGGGCGATCGGTTTGACGGAGATCGAATTGAGGCCGTCAACGTTGCCACAGGTGCCGTTCGGGTCCTCTACCAAGCGGGGCAAGGCGCCCGGTGCGGCGTGGTGACGTGGCATCCGCAGCAGCCCCAGGTGGTCTTCATTCACGGGCCGGAATTACCCACGGCTGATTGGTCCTATGGCCCCTATCACCGCGAAGGCGTGGTGGTGACTGCGGATCAACCCCGTAGGGCTCGTCGCCTAGATGCCCGCAATCTGATTGCTCCATTTACTCCAGGAGCCCTGCGCGGCGGTTCCCACGTGCATGTGTTTAACGCCGCGGCTGACCTCGTCAGCTTCACCTACGAAGATCATGTGCTGGCCGCCTTGGGGGGGCAGGGTGGGGCAGACCTTAACCAAAGAAATCTCGGCGTCACCGTCGTCGGCCGCCCGGTGACGGTGCCGGCGACCCATCCCCGGAATCACGCGGGCGATTTTTCCGTTGTGGTCACGCGGACGGTAAATGATCCGCGCCCCGATTCCGATGAGATCAAAAAGGCGTTTGAGGAAAGTTGGGTCGGCACCCACGGCTACCTGCGGCCCGATGGCTCGCGGCAGCCGCGTGCACTGGCTTTTCAAGGTCAAGTCGTGACTGCGGATGGAGCTTCAATGGCCGAGGTTTTTCTCGTCGATTTGCCCGACGATCTGACTCGCCCAGGGGACGAACCCTTGGCGGGCACCGCCACCCGGCGCCCCCGGCCGCCCCAAGGCGTCGCGCAGCGGCGACTAACCTTTACCGCCACCCGGGAATTTCCAGGACTGCAAGGACCGCGGCACTGGCTCCGCTCGTCGCCGGATGGTAGCCGAATCGCATTCTTGATGCGCGATCTCGCTGGCGTGGTTCAGTTGTGGACTGTGTCGCCCAATGGGGGGGCACCCCGACCGCTCACCCGCAACCCCTGGGGCATTGCCTCCGCCTTTACTTGGAGTTCGGATGGCCGCTGGCTCGCGCACGTCGCGGACAACTCGATCTGTGTCACCGATGCGCAGACCGGCACGACCCATCGGCTCACCCCCCGATTACCTGACACCGAAGCACCCCGACCGGAAGCGTGCGTCTTCGCGCCGGACAGCCGCCGAATCGCGTATGTGCGGCGGGTCTCCCAAGCCGGGGGGGAGTTTAATCAACTTTTTGTCACCGAAATTCCCGCGAGCTTACTCGCCCCGTGATCCACTTCCGGTGCCCCCTTCACTGGGCAATCGGATGCGTGAGCTTGGGTCCTTTAATTCCAAAGTGACAAACGTATGTGAATTACGCCCTAGGGAACTCCCCGTTGGGCATCACCCGGTCTGCGCCCTCCCTTCGCCAGTTCGCGCTCTTCCTCCCCGATCAGATCCAGGTAGATGGCCGTCGTTTCGAGGCTCGCGTGGCCGAGCCATTTCTTCACCACGGGCAGCGGTTCGCGCGCGTCGGCTTCCAGGCTGACGCGGAGGTCAGCCGCCAGGAACCCGCGCTGTTGGGTGTAGAAAATCTGGACCACCTGGTTGAGCCAAAGCTGCAGGTAGGCGCGTTCCAATCTCGGATCGCTGCCGGGCTCGGCGTGGAGGATTCCGAAGAGTTCGGGGTTGCTGAAACCCAACGTGATCAGTTGACGGTTGATGGCGAAAATCCGGCCGACGGCATCCGCCCGGCGTTGTTTGATGAGTTCGCCCAGTTGGACGATCACCACCATCAGCGAAAAGAAGGATACCGCCATCGACACCGCCGCGAAGTAGTTGAAACCGTCCATTGCCTGCTCCCCAAGGTGGTTGAATCCCACTCTTCATCTACCACGTCAGGTCGGGCCGATAAACCGGCCCCCTGCTGCCAAGGAACCGGGCATTTTCCGTAAGGATTGTTATCACACTGCAAGACCGGGCGGTAACCCCTTGAAGGCATTCAGGAATTTGCAGTCGACCGCGCGGAACTCACTCGGCGGCCAGACTGTAGCTGGTGCTGCGTCCGCCGCCCGCGTCCCGGATGAGGATGCCGCGTTCGACCAGTTCCAGGATGTCCCGGAGCGCCGTGTCCTGCGAACACTTGGCGAGCTTCGCCCATTTGGAGGAAGTCAGCTTGCCTTCAAAGCCGTCCAGCAGGCGGTTGAGCAACTGGCGTTGCCGGTCGTTGAACGGCTCCGTGCCGTGCGTATGCCAGAACCGCGACTTGCGGAGCACGTCGCCCAAGGTGGCCTCGGCGCAATCAATCGCCCGGCCCAGACACTCCAGGAACCAATCTAGCCAAGCCGTGATGTCGAGGCCCCCCTTCTGCGTGCGTTCCAGGAGGTCGTAGTAGGTTTTGCGCTCCAGCCGAATTTGGGCCGACAGGCTGTAGAACCGTTGGGGACTCTCCTCGGACCGCGCCAACGTCAGGTCCGCGATGGCGCGGGCGATGCGACCATTACCGTCCTCGAACGGATGCAGCGTGATGAACCACAGGTGGGCGACGCCCGCCTTCAGCACGGGGTCCAAGTCGTCCTTCGCGTTGAACCATTTCAGGAAGGCGGCCGTTTCCTTTTTCAGCCGTTTGGCGGCGGGGGCTTCAAAATGCACCCGCTCCTTCCCGAAGCCGCCGGAGACAACCTGCATCGGTCCCTTGGCGTCGTCGCGCCACTGCCCCACGAGGAGCTTGTGCATCCCGCCGTAGCCGGTCGGGAACAACGCCGCGTGCCAGCCGAACAGGCGGGTGGCATTCAACGGCTTTGCATGGTTCTGGGTGGCGTCGAGCATCATCTCGACGACGCCGTCCACATGGCGGTCGGCGGAAGCCAAAGCCCCGATGTCCATTCCAAGTCGCCGGGCGATGGACGAACGGACCTGGGCGCGGTCCAGCAACTCACCCTCAATCTCGGAAGACTTCAGCACGTCGAGCGTCAGGGTCTGCAAGGTGGCTTCCGCCTTCAGCGGAAAGCCCAAGGCTTCCATCCGGCCCAAGAGCCGGCCCTGCCGGTGCCGCACGGACGCCAGCAGCCCGGCCACTTTTTCATGGTTCCAGGCAAACTCCGGCCAGTCCGGCAATTCATGGATGTATCGGGCCATCTGCGCACCTCAGACCAGAACGGTAACACGGAACCACCGGTTCCCGCAATGCTGATCGCCGCACTTCATGCGGTGATTAAACGGACTATTCACCGCACCGGCGGCAGCCCCTCTCTGTCGCGTGGCCGATTCCAAAGCCGGTCGAAACCTGTTAAGCTGGCGGCTTCCCGTTCGCCGGGGAAAGCCGGCGAATCTCATTCAACGGTTGAACCACGGGAGCCAAGCCCTTGAAAGCATTCAGGAATTTGCGTTTCGACCCCTGCCCGCAATTTCGCTCCGGTGAGTTTCGCGGGAGAACTTGGCTGCCCGCCCGGATAGGGACACGTCGGGGCGCGTTCATTCCGGTGATGACACCTCCTGACACCACCGAACAACTCGTCTCCGTCGAGACCGCCGCCGCGCGGCTCGACGTGTCCCGCCGCTCCCTCTACCGGCTGATCGCCCGCAAGGAACTGCCCCGACCCCTCAAGGTCGGGCGCTGTTTCAAACTCTGCGCCAGCGACCTGACCGCCTACATCCAACGTCTCCAGCACAAGGCCCGGCCATGATCGCCTACATTTACCGCCGCAAGTTCAAGGTGGATGGGCGCGTGGAAATGCGGCGCACGTATCGGGGGCGGTTTCGCCTCCAAGGCGACGAAATGCGGGACGTGTCCTTGGACACGTCCGACAAACAGGTGGCGCAGTCCCGCCTGAATGAACGCATTCAGGAACGGGAGCGGGAGCTGGCCGGCCTGACAGCCCCGGCGTCCGAACGTCAGGCGGCGTCCAAGGCCACCCTCGCCCACCTGGCGGATTTCCTCGCCGATCTGAAGGTCCTGGGGCGCGCCAACGAATACACCCGGCACGTCAAAAGCCGGGTCGAGAAGCTGGTCGCCGATTGCGGCTTCCGCCGACTCGGCGACATTACGCCGGACAAGTTCGTGGCGTGGCGCGGTCAGCAGACCGCCCTCAGCCCGAAAACCAGCAACGAGTATCTGAACTCGATGAACGCCTTCCTGAACTGGCTGGTGACCCAGAACCGGCTGACAGCAAATCCTCTCGTCAAGGTGGCCAAGGTGGACATTCGCGTCCGGCAGAAGAAACGCCGCGCCCTGACGCCGGACGAACTTCCCCGGCTGATGGCCGTCACCACGCCGGAACGGCGGCTGATCTACCTGACCGCCATCTACACCGGTCTGCGCCTCGGTGAACTGCAACAATTGGTCTGGGCAGACCTGCAACTGGACGCCGCCCGGCCATTCCTGACGGCCCGGGCGTCGACCACCAAGAACCGGAAGGAAGCCGTCATCCCGCTGCATCCGTCCCTGGCGAAGGAACTACAGGCAGCCAAAGGCAAGTTGACTGACGAAGCGGCGCGGGTCTTCAAGCTCGGCAAGAACATCAGCCGGAGCTTCGGGCAGGACTTACAACGCGCGGGCATCACCGCGCTGGATGCCTTGGGCCGCAAGCTGGACTTCCATGCGCTGCGGAAAACCTTCGCCACGCGGCTGGCCGGCAGTGGTGTGCCGCAACGGCTGACGCAGGAACTCATGCGCCACCAGGACGCCAACCTGACGGCCCAGACCTACACGGACGCCTCCC
>CAIJLV010000091.1 GCA_903821635.1 uncultured Verrucomicrobiota bacterium
GATCTTATCTCTTCCTGAAGAGAGGTTAGTAAATGATTGACGCCACTGGATAGTGAGGCTCGTTCGGGCCTCCAAGGAATAAAATCAAAATCACTTAGGCTTTCATCAAGTAACTGGATTCTTAATCGCTCATCAATATTGCAATTATAGCCTCTGAAATACTCCCGAGCGGTAGCGATTGCTTCCCATCTGCTATCTTCATATATTAAATGCACCTGTGCACCGTGAATGAATGCGGGAATTGCTCCGTGGATTCGTGAGCCTAAATAATTACTGCATCGGCCTAGCATCGAATAAACGCACCGATAATCTGAAAAATATGCAACATTATTTCGGCCAAACAGGGCTGCTGCTCTGTCGAATTCCCTGTTGTCATGAATTAAGACAATTCGATTAGTTGGGAAACGATTGAAGGCCTGCACCATATATTTATCATATCTTTCGATAAATTGGTTCCGCTGAGACATTCCACTTAAATGTAGTTGCTGATGCCGGAGCCATTTTAGCGGATGCTTTTTAAGAAATCGTGGGTCGTGGGTTCTAATCTTGTAATCACGCCATCCTAAAATTGACAAGGTTTGGGCGGCCTCCTCAGGTTTGCAAAAATAGGCTGGATCGATAATTAGTCGAGCGTTCTTAAAACCAGCCTCGACAAGTGTATTATACGCTTGGGGGTCTCTAGCATTTGCGATTTCGCACAAACCACTCTGCGCGATGTCCCGCAAGAGTATTTTATGGGCATTTGATATAATACCACTGGTGCCAACTCCAATAATTGACATTGGAATTCTGTGCTCTAATGCGTAACGATAGAGTGGCTCGTTAAGCATAATCCATTGAGGGGTTCCTGCGATTAGCAAGTAATCGCAGTGACGCAAATTGATTCGAAAATCATTTGCAAAGCGAGGCAGAATGCCGAATCCGCGATTCCACCACAACTGACAAATGTCCGCCTTCAAATTCAACAATCTAAGGACACCTTCCCGTATAAAATCATCACCGCAATTCCATAATGATGATGTGCTGATGAGTATGTTTGGCATGCAATTACTTTATAGAAAGGATCTCCATTACTTTTTTCAACACAGTATCCGGAAACAGTTCCGTTAAGCAACGATAAGCGATCGTGCAATTCTCAGCCCTTGAGGAATCCATCGGGGTAAAGCATGGGGAGCAACAAATCCCAGTCCGCATTGCTATTATATCTTGAGATATTGGTTTTGTTCTCAATGGGTCTGTTGGTCCATACAATACTATAGCGGGTTTCTTTAGTAAGGACGCAATATGCATGCAGCTGCTATCGTTGCAGACGATAGCATCTGAAAGTTGAGCGCATAAAATGGTTTGTGAGATCGATAATTCTCCAGCTAGAGAAATAGCTCTGCAGTGTTCTTTCGATATTATGCTTTTGGAAACATCGATGTCATCTTTACCGCCAACAACGATAACTGAGACATCTGGAAGAATAAGTAACTTATTGATGAGATCACGAAAGTGATGTTCTGGCCAGCGTTTCCATTTTTGGTGTTTCGAACTACCTGCCTGAATGCAAATTAGTTTACTACGACAGTCAAATCGCCCACGAATCCATTGTTTAAAAATGGTGAGCTCTACTTCGCTTATGGAATAATTAACGTCAATTGGTAAGAGTGTATCCCACTTCTCTGATGAGGCTAACGGCCTGATAGTTCTCAAATACCTTTCCGATTCATTCTTCTCAGAACGCAAACCAACATTAAAAAGATAACTATATTGACTGTTCCAAGTATCCGCGCTCACTATACCGACCCTTGTTCTCGCACGTGAAACTAGTAAAAGTAATGCGATAAACTTGTTGTCACCGGGCTCCATGCATACAACGGCATCAGGTTTAAAAGCATGGACCTTGAAGATTAACTTGATGAAATCCAATACTGATGTGGAAGATGAAAGGATTCCTGTTGAATTTACTATGTTTAACCTTTGGACAATCTCGATATTCGCTTGATTTTCTTGGGCTAGAAGATAAATATGACAACTTGGAAATAACTTCCGGGTCGCGGCTATGGCTTGTGCCGCGATTATAAAATCTCCAATTGCTATCGGGGCTACAAGTAAAATCTTATTAGGGCTGGGATAATGATTTACTCCATTTGGGAGATCAGCAACTGGAAGTAGTAATTGGCTTAAGAGGCGAACAACTGAATGCCCGAATCGGATTAAAAGTCGTTTAATCATGCTAGCATGACAGTGCTATGCGTTTATCACGATTTACGAAATGGTGAAACGTTAAACTGGTTATTGCTACCAATAACAATCCTATTACAGACTGCGCAAGTTTGGAATGCAATGAGGCGGTTTCAACATTTAATAAAGCCCATAATGCTCTTGGTATAAACGCAAAACACGGAATAAGTATGCTTAGTATCCCCCAGATCGAAGATTGCGAGAGAATGGTGTTAGCGATCCAAATACGCACAATTATCATCAACGGAAGCGTTGCGATTCGGGCGTAGGCTCCTCCAATTGGACCCAGTCTTGGAATAAGGATTATTCCAGAAATCACAACAAGGATCGTGCTTATTACAGAGACTATCGAGTTTACCCTAATGAACCCGGTGCTAGACAATAGTTGACTTGTTGCGATTGAAGAAATTGTGACTGCATAGACGAAGCAAAACGCCTCTAAAATCTGATAACTATTGGCGGGGACTGAGGACCCAAGCCAAAGATAAATAATATCTTGCGAGAAATAATACATTGGCGATAATACAATCGAAGATAGTATTATCGAAATTGTTACTGTTCTCCAATAAAATCTGTTACTCTCTGATCTTTTTTCAGAAGCAAATAGAGTTATTAACTTTGGAAAGCTAAATCCAAGAACTTTTGCGATCAATCCGAACGCGGTTTGTCCAACTTGTAAACAGGCACTGTATACACCGACTGCCCCTGTGCCTAGGCTGCTGGATAATATGAAGCGATCGCTCTGCAGCATTATTACTCCGGCCACGTTTTGGATCGTCGCGAACGAAGAGTAGGAAATAAAATCCCGAAAGAAGCGTTGCGTCGTTTGTGTTTTAGCGGGTGTTTTATTGAGGTTAAATCGTCTTACAATAACTAAATACAAAAGTATTGTAAATATGCTCGATGCGCAATATACAACACTTCCTGCGAATAATGAAAAGTGACCAAGGCGTGCAAGTGTGTATATTAACAAATGAGTGAGGATCGAAATCTGGACAGTGGATTTCGCCTCCAAATCATATCTTTCAAAACCTTTTATGATTCCTTCGAGGGCGGACTGGATTCCTCTGATCAATAATATTATCGATGTTGATAAAACGGTAAAGATGTGGCTTTCTCCATCGGCTAATGAATTCGATGTTGATAAGTGTAAATAGATTGCTAAAACTATCAAAAATAGCGATGCTATCAACACGCCAAATATTAAACCAGTTTGTAAAGCATCGCTGATTGTTTGGTGGACGTTTCCTAATTTTTTTCGGCTTCTTTCGATTGTAACTCCTCGGACGACTGAATCGCATAACCCGTTAAGTATTATTCCTGATGAGGCTACGATTGCGATAAAAAGGCTCCACATTCCGAAAGCATCAATCCCGACAGATTTAATAATCTGTGGTATTAGCACAATCTGGGCAATTGGCCCAACTGCAAACGCTAATCCACTCCACATTGCATTTGTTGTGTCTGTTGATTTCAAAATCTGTAACTATCGTGTCTTTGTTCGTGTTTTGTTATGTGGTCTGTTTTATAACGGATTGAGTGTGTTTTCGTGAAAGGGTTGTTGATGTGTGGAGCGTAAAACCACTACCCGATATATATTATAAAATATTTGCCTATTGTGGGTTTTGTTATGTTCCAAGGATTGCCCGCCTGTTAGTTTTTTGTGGGCGTATTTGAATGCTTTAGTGAGTGTTGTGAATTAACGTGAGTGGAGCTTAACTTTGGGGTTTGTATTATAGCATCTCGGTGTCGGGATTTGTTTGGGTGGGTTTGTAACCTGAGTATAATTTTTCTGTCCAAAACTCCACTTTTAGGCGTGTGATGAATTCTTGCTGTGTTATTCGTTAGAGCAATGGGGTGATCGATTAATATCGTGGATGTAAGTGGTTAAAAACTTGTTAATTATACGTGCTGATTCGTGAATTGGTGGTGATGTCAGCTGTGGCAAGGTTGAAAATATCATGTGTTTAGCGAATGGCGGATCAGAGGTTTCCAGCTTTGCGGGCCACAGAGTTCCTTAGCCAAGCCACATACTGACCCACGGCCTCTTCGATATTTGTTGGGCTGTAGTTCAATCCGACCCGCGCCAGTTTCGCCATCGTGGCTTCGGTGAAATATTGGTATTTCCCCCGCAAATCGGACGGCATCGGGATGTATTCGATCTGCGGCTCGCGCCCCATGGCGTAGAACACCGCTTCGATCAGGGTGCGGAATGATTCCGCCCTGCCAGTGCCCAAATTGAATAGGCCGCTCAACTGCGGGCGTTCGGCCAACGCACCGATGACGCTGACGACGTCGCTCACGGAGATGAAATCGCGCAATTGCCCGCCGTCGCCGTATTCGGGACGGTGCGACTGGAACAGGCGCACTGTCCCACGCTCTTGGATCTGGTGCCAACCGTGGAAGACCATCGACGCCATCCGTCCCTTGTGGCTTTCACCTGGGCCAAACACATTGAAGAACTTGAGCCCGACGGACTGTTGCGGTGCCGTTTTGCCGGCGGCAATTTGGGCTTCTACCCATAGGTCGAAGTCGTGTTTGGATTTCCCGTAGAGGTTCAACGGCTGGAGACGCTGGATCGGCGCCTCGTCATCGAAGCCTGCGCTGCCGTCGCCGTAGGTGGCGGCGCTGGAGGCATAAATCAGTTGCCGCTTGTGTTGGGCGCACCAGTTCCAGAGACGTTGCGAATATCGCAGGTTGTTGTCGGCGAGGTAATCCCAAGAGGTCTCCGTGGTTGAGCTGCATGCGCCGAGATGGATGATGAGCTGGGGATCAAGTTCGCCGCGTTCGAGCCGGTCAATGAACGTGGTGTGTTCGAGGAACGGCACTCCGGGCGCTACGGTTAGGTTGTCGCGCTTGGCGTCCACCAATGGATGATCCACCGCGAGCAATTGATCCATTGATGGCACCCGCTGCGCCCATACTTCCAGCACGCGGCTACCGATGAAACCGGCGGCGCCGGTTACGGCTATCAAGCCGGGTAGGGCGCAGGGAATGGTGGGGGCAACAAATGGGGTGGGCGACATGGTGAAAATTCCAGGGGGAGAGTCGGAAGGTTGCTGCGAGGCAACGAAGGCGTCGGCGATTCGGGGCGGAGGCAGAATTTATTCAGCGGTGGCAGTGACCGAGCGGGCAGGATCAACTGCGACCGAACTGGTGACTGTGTTTGTTCTCCCCTGAGCCCTCACCGGCTTCATTTCTGAGTGCGTGCGCGAGTTCTGGACGGGTAACCGTGGCAGTGCCCAGCTTGGCCACGACCAAGCCGGCGGCGACATTGGCAATATGAACCGCGTCGGCCGGGGGCACGCCGGCCGCAAGGGCTGCGGTGAGCGTGGCTACGACGGTGTCGCCGGCCCCCGAAACATCGGCAACTTCGCGGGCAACTGTGGGGAAGCGCCGATGCGAACCCGTGCGGGATGATAAAAGGATGCCTTCTTCGCTCAACGTCACGACGAGGTGTTCAGGATCGTAGCGCATGTGGATTTCCCGGCACAACTCGTCTAGGGAGGCCGCAGTTGCAGCCTCAGCGGCGAGGCCAGAGAGTTCGATCGCCTCGCCGCGGTTTGGGGTGAGCAGATGCATACCGCGCACGTCGAGGGCGCGTTTGGGTTTCGGATCCATGGCCAAAAACAACGGGCGTTGTTGGGCCAGCGCTCGGAGGCGGTCGATGACTGGCTGGGCAATTACTCCCTTGGCGTAATCAGACAGGATTACGGCATCGTAGGTGGCGGCTTTATCCGCCAAAAGCTCAAGTGCTTCCGGATGCTGTAGCGTATATTGATCGGGCTTGGCCTCCCAATCCAAACGGCAGACTTGCTGTCGCTGCGCCATAACTCGGCTTTTGGTGATGGTGGACACGCCGGCGCGCCGGAGGCGCGGATCCAAAAGCACGCCTTGGCTGGCTAAAAGGGCGGCGACTTCGCGGCCTGACGCATCATCGCCGACCAAACCAAACACCTCGGTGCGCACGCCAAGGGCCGCCAGATTCAACGCCACATTGGCGGCCCCGCCGGCAGTGGCTGTTTCCCGTAGGACTTCCACAACGGGGACCGGGGCCTCGGGTGAGATCCGCCGGACACCGCCCCAGAGGTAGCGGTCCAGCATGATGTCGCCGACCACGAGGACAGAGACGCGATCTAGGAAGTCGAGGTTCATGGGAGCGGGAGACGAACGCAGCCGGGAGCAGGGGACAGGGGGCGTTATTGGGAAAATCGAGGAGGCCGGGGAGGCAAGGGCTTGATGCGTTTATCGGCCCCTGCACTTATCATTATTGACTACAGGTCGGCCTCAAGCTGGGTGAGCCAAGCGTGCAGGATGAAGGTGTGAACTTCCTGAATGCGGGCGGTGACCGAACTGGGCACGATCAGTTCGTGGTCGGCTTTTCCTTTGGCACCGCCGCCGGTTTTGCCCAGCACCGCGATCGTCTTCAAGCCCCGCGCCCGGGCGACTTCAAGGGCGAGCAACAGGTTGGGTGAGTTGCCACTGGTGGTAAATAGGACCAGCACATCGCCCGGTTGTCCCAACGCTTCCAACTGCCGGGCAAATAGCCGCTCGAAACCGTAATCGTTGCCAATGCAGGTGAGCAGCGTGGGGTCAGCGCACAGGCAGATCGCCGGCCACGCCGGACGTTCTTTTTCAAAGCGGCCGACCAATTCTTCCGCCAAATGCAACGCATCCGCCGCACTACCGCCATTGCCCGCGGTGAGCACTTTGTGACCCGTCTTCAGGGCCTGCTGGATTTCTCGGCCGGCCGCTTCGACCGCGGGCAGCAGGGGGCGGAATCGCTCTAGGGTGGCGATCAGGTCGTCGAGGGAACGCGAATGCATCGGAGGAGTTCGGGAGGTAAGGGGCCCAGCGGAGCACGGAAGGCGGTGTCGGGGGCGGAAAAACTGGGTGGAACGGGGCGGTTCAGAGGGCGATTCGCTGCGCGTCAGCCGCGTTGAAAATGTGTGCCAGCGGCGTGGCACACTGGGCGGCTGCGGGCAAAAGGGCGTAAAATGGGGACTTTTGAGCGACTGACGAGCGTCGGTGCGCGCGTTGACGCCGTCGGTGGCTCCACTTACAGCGTCAATGGCCGCATTGACGTCGTGAGTGGCCGCACTTACAGCGTCGGTGGTCACGTTGACGTCGTAAGTGGTCACACTTACAGCGTGAGTGGTCACACTTATGGCACAAGTGGTCACGTTGACGCCGTAAGTAGGCACACTTGTGGCGCAAGTGGACGGACTTGTGGCACAGTTGGGGGCGGGAACCCACCAAATCAGGCGCTCGGCGCGTCGCGGAAAGGGGCAGGTTTGGCGGGGCTCGTTCGCCGCTGGCCGCGGAGGGGTAAGGGGCGTCCGCTGAGGCGGCTTGGGCCGCAGAATTTGCCGCCCGCCGCGGGGCAGCCGGAGCGCGGGCGCAGGTCGTCGGCTTACCTTTCGGCGAGGCTGGTTTGGTGACTACCACCCATAGTTGTGCGACTTGATCACACCCCCTGCTAATAGATTGTGTTACTGAGTCAGCTCGCCATACTGCGCGTGCTCAAGGTTGGTTACTGACCCTCCCGCCCGGACGGCACTTGTTTGCCTCGGATGAGGTGAACCGGGCGGTGGCGGTGACTGGCCCAAGCAGAAATACTGATATGGCCTACAATCCCAAAGCCGCTGAAGATCGGCTCCAAGAGGTGTTGCATGCGTGGGAGACCTTGCGACCGACCAAGTTGTTCGCAGGGATGACGCTCAGCGGGTTCAAAACCAAGGTTCAGCCTTCCCTCGACGCCCGCCAGCGGATGGCCCAGTTGGAGTCGGAATTGGTCGCCGCGAAAGCGTGGCGAGATTCGGTGGATCTCCACAGCAACAACTACGGACTGTTGATCGTCAATGCGGTCAAAGGAGATCCGGACGAAGGCGAAAACGGTGAGTTGTATGCCGCGATGGGCTACATCCGTAAGGATGCCCGCCTAAGCGGTTTGACCCGGCGCAAAAACCACAACCCACCGTTACTCGCAACCCAATCCGCAGTGGTCGTTTAACCGAGCTGCAAACCCGCAAGCGCCGGACTGTTGACGCAGTTCGGCGCCTTTTTATTTGGCCTTCAAACGATGGCTAAACGGGCGGGGAAGCGACTGGAAAAACGGGGTTCTGCGGACCGGTTGTTTTGTCCCGCATCTGCGGATCGGCCTCAAGCGTAATTCCGGGAAAGGGGCGAGCGGACGGAGCCGGGTGGGCGGAACTGGCCCGGGGAGAGGAATCAGCGGGGGGGGCGGGCGCGGAGGTCGGCGAGGTCGGCTTCAACCATCCAGCGGACGAGAGCGGAGAGATCGCGGCTGGGGGTCCAACCCAAGACCTGTTCGGCGCGGGTGGCGTCGCCCACCAATTCGCCGGGTTCCTGGCCCCGGAGCAGGCGTTCATCGCGCCGAAGGTAGTGTTGCCAGTCCAATTCCACGACGGCAAAGGCGGCTTCCACAAACTGCTGCACGGAATGCAGTCGGCCGGTGGCAAAGATATAATCCCCCGGGGTCTCCGGGCGGAGTGAAAGCCACATGCCGCGCACGTAATCCCGGGCATCGCCCCAGTCGCGCCGACTGGAGGTGTCGCCGAGGGTCAGGGAGTCTTGGAGGCCCAGTTTGATGGCGGCGGCGGCGCGACAGATCTTGCGGGTGACGAAATTTTCGCCGCGGCGCGGGGATTCGTGGTTGTAGAGCAGGCCGTTGACCAGAAAGAGGCCGTGTTTTTCCCGGTAAATGCGGAGCAATTGGGCGGCAAAGGCTTTGGCGGCGCCGTAGGGATTGATCGGCACCATGGGGGTGTCCTCGGTTTGAGGCACTTGCTGGGGGCGGCCGAAGACCTCGCTGGAAGCCGCGTGAAACAGGCGGGGCGGCGTGGGTAGGTCGCGGAGGATTTCCAAGAGGCGCAGGGTGCCCATGGCCACGCTTTCCACGGTGGATTCGGCGATCTCAAAACTCAGGCCGACGTGGCTTTGGCCCGCGAGGTGGTAAACCTCTTGCGGCGCGATGCGCAGCAGAATCCGCCGCAGGGTGGTCGCATCTTCCAAATCGCAGTAGTGCAGGAAGAGGCGGCGGTTGTAGAGCTCGGGATTGGCATACAGGTGCCGGAGTCGGGAGCGTTCCAGGGTGCTGGTGCGGCGCACCAAACCATGAACTTCATAACCCTGCTCCAAGAGCAATTCCGTGAGGTAGGAGCCATCTTGGCCCGTAATGCCAGTAATGAGCGCGCGCATGGGGAACGGGGGGAAGCCGGGGGCAGGGAAACGGTTGAGCGATGGGAACTCCCGTGGGACTCCCGGCGGGGAGGGCGACGAGGTTTATGGTCTCATCGACTCACCGCCGGGGGGCGCGTTCAAACTCCGGGGCCCGGGCAAAACGCGGGTTCCGCGGTCCGGCCCGGGGGGCGGGGCGCCGACTAGTCTTGGCGGCGGACTTTGCCGGAGAGCTGGTCTTGGAGGATTTTCACGTCGGCATCCACCATGAGGTCGATCAGTTCCTTGAACTTGGTCTTGGGTTCCCAGCCCAGTTTGGCCTTGGCCTTGGAGTAATCGCCGATCAACAGCTCGACTTCAGCCGGGCGGTAATAGCGGGGATCGACTTCGACGTATTTGTGCCAATCGAGACCCACGCGGGCGAAGGCCACATCGAGGCATTCGCGGATGCTGTGGGTTTCGTGGGTCGCCACCACGTAATCGTCGCCCTCGGGTTGTTGCACCATGAGCCACATGGCTTCGACGTATTCCTTGGCGTAACCCCAGTCCCGTTTGGCGTCGAGGTTGCCCATGAACAGTTTGTCTTGCAGGCCCAGTTTGATGTGGGCGGCGGCGCGAGTGATCTTGCGGGTGACAAACGTCTCGCCGCGGCGCGGGGACTCGTGGTTGAACAGGATGCCGTTGCTGGCGTGCAAGCCGTAGGACTCGCGGTAGTTCACCGTGATCCAGTAGGAATAAACCTTCGCACAGCCATAGGGGCTGCGGGGGTAGAACGGGGTGGTTTCCTTCTGCGGCACTTCCTGCACCAAACCGAACATCTCGGAAGAACTGGCCTGGTAAAACCGGGGTTTGATGCCCACTTCCCGAATCGCTTCCAACAACCGGATCGTGCCGGTCGCGGTGATGTCGGTGGTGTATTCCGGGGCGTCAAAGCTCACCCGCACATGGCTTTGGGCGGCTAGGTTGTAAACCTCATCGGGCTGAATCTTGCCCAGCAGCCGGGCGAGGTTGCTGCCGTCCGACAGGTCACCGTAGTGCAGGTGGAAATTGTGCTTCGGGTAGTGCGGATCCGAATAGATGCCTTCGAGGCGCGAGGTGTTGAACGTCGAGGCGCGGCGGATGATGCCGTGAACCTCATAGCCCTTTTCGAGGAGCAATTCGGCCAGATACGAACCGTCCTGACCCGTGACGCCGGTGATGAGTGCTTTTTTGATGGCTGCCATGATGAATGTGCTTTTTTGGAAAATCCTACCTTAGAGCTGGGTCTGAAAATCGGCGTAAGCGAGGGCGATGCCTTCGCGGAGCCCGATGGCCGGCCGCCAGCCGAGCGAAAAAAGGCGCCCGCTGTCCATCAATTTTCGGGGGGTGCCGTCGGGTTTGGTGGTATCCCAGACGATCGTGCCGGTAAAACCGATGACCTCGCGGACCAATTCGGCGAGGTCGCGGATGGTGATTTCGGAGCCAGAACCCACGTTGATGAACTGTTCTTCGGAGTAATTCTGCATCAAGAACACCAGTGCGCGTGCCAAGTCGTCGGCGTGTAGGAATTCCCGCAACGGCGCCCCGGTGCCCCAGCAGCTCACCTCGCGGTCGCCCCGCACTTTGGCTTCGTGGAATTTGCGGATCAACGCGGGCAACACGTGGGACCCTTGCAGGTCGTAATTGTCGTTGGGCCCATACAGGTTGGTGGGCATGGCGCTGATGAAATCGCAGCCATGCTGCCGCCGATGCGCTTGGCAGAGTTTGATGCCGGCGATCTTGGCCACCGCATACCATTCATTGGTGGGTTCCAGCGGCCCGGTGAGCAGGTATTCTTCCTTGAGCGGTTGGGGCGCCAGTTTCGGATAAATGCAGGAACTACCCAGAAACAGCAGCTTGGTGACCCCCGTCTGCCACGCGGCCTGGATCAGGTTGTTTTGGAGCTGGAGGTTTTCCCAGAGGAAGTCGGCCGGCTGGGTATTATTGGCCCAGATGCCGCCGACCTTTGCCGCCGCGACAAAAACGTGCGTGGGCCGTTCCGCCGCGAAGAACTGCTGCACGGCGGCGGCGTCCAACAGATTGACCTCCTGCCGGGTGCGGGTGACCAAGTGGGGGTAACCTTGGCGGTGCAGTTCCCGAACGAGGGCGCTACCGGCTAACCCACGGTGGCCGGCGACATAGATTTTCGCGTTTTTTTCCATGCTACAACGGAGAGAAGGGAGGTTCGGTTTTGGGGCTAGGGAGCCGGGTGCTGGCCGGGGACGAGCGCCTGTAAGTGCAGCCAATGTTCACCGAAGCGCTGCAAGCTCGCGAAGGGAGCTTGCCACGCGGTCCCGGTGGCGGTGGAAAACCGCACGAACTGTTTCGTGCCGGAACCGGGGATCCGTTCGCCAATCGCTTTGACCAACTTGGACTTCAGGGTGCTGCGGGCCCCCTCGGCTTGCAGTTGTTTCCGGTTCGCGCCCGCATCGGTGGGGGCTACTTCAAAGCGGGCGGTTTCTTCGAACACCTGACCGCTGACCACCGTGCACCAGACGGTGAGTTCCCGTTGCCGGCCGTCCGGGGTGAGGAAGGTGCGTGCTTCAAAGGGAATTTGATGGGGCCCAAACGTGAGGGGCAGTTTAGCGGGATGTTCCGTCCGCACCGGTTTCCAGCCAGCCCCGACCCAACACACGTCCGGGGTGTGGCCCACGACGCTGAGTTGTTTGGGGTTATCGGCGTCCCAGGTGCCCATGAACACGGTGATGCGTTCGCCGCGTTCGTTGAAGAAAGTCCCGTTGAACAGGTTGGTGGTGGCCAGGATCTCGACGGCGTTTTCCGGGACGGGTTCGGGGCGAAATTGCCAACCGGCCACCGTGTTGGTGGCGTCGAAATGGTAACTCACCGCAAACTGTTTCGGCGCCACGTGATACCACGCCCACGCGCCCCCGGTGGCGCTGAGGAACAGCAGCGACAACAGCAGAATCCAGCGGTGAGTCGCGGGTGCTGGGGGAGCAGTGACGGGGAGCATGGGAGCGGGGAAGGAAGCGGCGGGCGGCGAATTGAACCGGATTGGTCTAAGGCTGAACCGAGCGCGGGTTGGTCAGTGACTTTGGTTCGGGGCTCGTGAAGCCGGAGGATAAACGAAGAAAACTAGGCCAAAAGCGCACCAGCATTAGGAAAAATCCAACGCATCCCAAAACCGTCAACCAGCCGGCCATGCAGTAAAGCCAGAAAAACTTCACCCAGGGGTTTTCGGGATGAATGGCGATAAACATCAGTTTTCTAAACAAGCCCAACAGGGGCGCATGAGCTGCGAACATGAAAAACGCTGTGGGCGCCAGTCGGCTTACCGCTTGGGCCACTGGGGAAGAGCCTCCCAGTTGATCGGCCACGATGAACACAGCGCCCACACCCACCACGATGTTAAGTTGATGGAGCAGGGGCGGCGGGCCGCTGCCGAATGTTACGACGAAAGCTTCAATCAAGCCCAAGACCAGATATCCGAGGGGAATCAGGCGAGTCACCGGGGTTCGCGGCAACTGTAGGCTAGGCGCCCGATAGGCAAGGGCGACCCCGACGGTAAAAAACAGGATGGCCTCGGCAGAAATCAGCGGAAGCCGCCAAGCGACGGGGAATAAACCAAGCCATAGTCCCAGTAATCCCAGCAGGACAGGAGCGGCCCAGCGCCTCACCAAAAAAACCAAAACGGGTGCGATCAGAACCAGAAGAAACAGATCCCTGACAAACCAGAGCGGGGCATTGATGGGCATCCCCTCAAACCCCAATAGCGCGTTCGCATAGTCCCTGAAAGTCGCTTGGCCAACGGGAAGAAACCGACCACTAAAGAATCGTTTAGTGGGCCCGAATGCTTGGCCGCCGGCGTAGAGCAGCAGCACCAAAAAATTCCAAAACAAGAAGGGAACCAGCAGGCTCTTGATCCGGCTCTTGATTTTACTCCACCAAGCACCCCCTCCGGCCGGGTGACTGGCACAGAGCAAAAAGCCCGAGATCATAAAAAATGCCGGGACGGCAATGCGCGCCAGCACTTCGCTGAAGAACTGGATGAGGAAAGTAGGCCAATTTTGGCCGCTGCTTTCTCGGCTGCTGGCCCCGCCCGGGAGCCAGATGGTCATCTCCGCCGCGTGGATGAAAACCACCGCCACCGCGAGCGGAAATCTTAACCGTTCGATCGCCTGAGAAAGGTCCTTGGAAATTGCGTTTTTTCGGACTGGCGGTTCCGCGGCGCTAGAAACAGGAATTGCCATTGATTTGGGGCGCGAGGAGCGGCCGGGGAAAATCCTACCGCGGACTGCTTTTTAGGCGGACGAGGCGAGTTTCCAAGCGCGTGACCAGCCAAGCGAGGAAGGCGATGCCGAGGGCGGTGAACAGCAGCACGCTCCACCCGGCGGAATCATGGACCGCTTTCAGGGCGTCGGCGCCCCGGCGGTGGGCGGTGAGCGAAAGATAAAGGGAACGGCCCACATTGCCGACCACGGCGAGGCCAATGCCGGCGCCGAGGAAAAACACCTTCCAGCCGGGCCGGCGCAGGGTGAGGTCGCCGATGAACAAGGCGGCCATGACGCTGGATTGGAGACTGCGCACGCCGCTGCACGCCTCATCCACGCCCACCGTGGTGTTGGGCAGGCGGATGACGTGGGCCTGTTGAACGGCGGGAATGCCCAACAGATTCAGCGCCTCAACATTCAGGGCGGTGACCAAGGATTGCAGCCCGAACACGATGGGATTCCAAAAGAATTTCGGGATCGGCACCGCCACGAAAAAAAACAGGAGAGGAAAGAGGAAATGCCGGGTGCGCGGCCAACCGAGCAACGCCAGCAGGTTGGCGACGACAAAACTGGCGCAGCCGAGACTGAACAACATCGCTTGGGTCGGGGTGCGGGCGAGCCCGATCCGGTAAAGTTCCGCGAGCAACACGCCCCCGAAGCCGAGCAGACCGAGCGCGACGAGGGGCAGGGGCGAGCGGGCCGCCGTGGGCGGCGGTTGGGTGGGCCAGCGTTCCCACACGAGATAGGCCGTCAACAGGGCCACAATCCAGCCAAAGCGGTATTCCACCAGCGCGGCCCATTGATGCGACAACTCCCACACCCACCAGGCGAGGATACCGGCCAAAGGGAGGTAGGGGCCGAGGGCGGGGCGGCCCGGCGCGGCGGTGGTGGGGGGCATGGGGTTCACAGGAAGCGTTCCGCCAAAGGGAGGATGTTTTCGAGTTTATCCTGCAATTTGCCCAGATTATTCAACCGTTCCCGGCTAAACGCGTAATCGGCCGGCGTCACTAACCCCGCTTGGTGGTCGGCTTCGAGGGTGGTCAACAACACGTCGAGCTTGCGCTGGGACTTCTCGAATTTGGGCTGAAAGAAATTACGGTAACCGGCCCGGAGCAATTCGCGGAGATCGCCCAGGGCCTCGAAATGATCCCGACGATCGCCCGGAACCCAGACCTCTTTGACCGCCTGCCACGTCGCGAGTTGCCGGGTGCCCGTGCTGGCGCTGGCTTTGCTGATGGATAACAACGTCGCGATGTCATCCAGGGACAACGGTTTGGGCGACAGGTAAAGCAGCCCGTAAATCTGGCCGGTGGACCGGGGCAACCCGAGCATCTGGCAGAGCCGACCGGTCGTTTCGACGAACTCACGGCGGGAGTTGGGGAGAGAGTCAGACACGCGGAGGAGAGCGGCGGTCAGTCGGGGACAGGGGCGGAGGTCGGAGCCCGGGGTTCGAAGCGCGTTGGCCGCGGACACTTCGTGCCGGTCACTTCGCAGAGGCGGAGCTAGGCGGCGGGGGGTTCAATTGAACCATTTCGTTCAATTGCGATTGAACGAATAAGAAGGAAGCGGGCCAGTTGCAAGGGGGAAAACCAGCCGGTGGCGGCGGCGCCGGTGGAATCCGCATTCGACTTCAATTCCGCCACCGGTAACGTCCTGCAACCACGTCTTTATGCCCAAAGTGCTTGTCACCGGAACCGCGGGTTTCATCGGTTCACACGTCGCCGACCAGTGTCTGCGGTTGGGCTTTGAGGTCGTGGGGGTGGATGACTTGAGCGGGGGGTATTGGCGGAATGTGCCGGCCGCCGCGGCCTTCGTGGTGGCGGATCTCGCCGAACCCGACGCGGTCGCCCAGCTGTGGCGCGAGCACGGCCCGTTTGACTACGTTTATCACCTCGCAGCATATGCGGCCGAAGGGTTGTCGCACCATATCCGCCGGTTTAACTACCGGAACAACCTGCTCGCCACGGCGAACCTCATCAACGCCGCGGTCACGGGCCGGGTCCGGCACTTTGTCTTCACGTCGTCCATTGCGGTCTATGGGGCGGGCCAAGTGCCGTTGCAGGAAAGCACGGTGCCGGTGCCGGAAGATCCCTACGCCATCGCCAAATACGCCTGCGAACTCGATCTGCACGCGGCGCACCGGGTGTTTGGCCTGCCGAGCACGATCTTTCGCCCCCACAACGTCTACGGCGAACGCCAAAACCTGTCGGATCCCTACCGGAACGTGATCGGCATCTTTCTAAACCTCTGCCGCCGTGGGTTGCCCCTGAAGATCTTCGGGGATGGGGCCCAGACCCGGGCCTTTACCCACGTGGACGACGTGGCGCCGTTGATCGCCCAAGCGCCGTTGATCGCCGCGGCGCGCAATCAGGTGTTCAACGTGGGCGCCGACGAACCGGTGTCGGTGTTGGCGCTGGCCCAGGAGGTGGCCCGGGCGCTGGGGGTGCCGGCCGTGGTGGAACATCTGCCGGCCCGCCCGGAGGTGGTCCACGCCTTTGCGGATCACACCCGGGCTCGGACGGTCTTTGCGCCGCCGGCGGCGGTGCCGTTGGCGGTGGGGCTGGCCCGCATGGCGGCGTGGTTGCAGACGCTGGAACCCGCGCCGCCCCAGCGCTTTGCAGGGATCGAAATCCCGGACTTACTCCCCGCCGGTTGGCGGTAGGGGCAGGGGGTAAGGGCCAACCGCCGCGCCGCCGGGGGGCACCCGGCGGCCGGCGACGGGTTACTTCAGGGGCTTGATCCGGAGATTGCGGAAGCCGACCGAACCGTGGTCGCCCTGGAGCAAGATGGGGCCGGGTTGGTCCACTTGGTCATCCAATTGGCCGCCGGTGCCTTTCGGGCAGTCCACTTGGTCGTGGGTCTTCACCCCGTTGAGAATGGCGGTGATCTTTTGGCCGACGATTTGGATTTCCGCCTGTTGCCATTGGCCCGGTTTGCGGGAGGCGAAGAGCGAAACCGGCTTCACGTTGTAAATCGCGCCGTTGCCGCCGAGCTCGGGTTTGCCCGTCTTGTAGTCGTCAAACACTTGGATTTCGTGCCGGCCGCGCAGGTAAAAGCCGGAATTGGAGCCGGGTGGCACCTGGAATTCGAAGCGCACGATGAAGTCGCGGAACTTCTCCTCGGTGAGCAGGTCGGTGCCGTGTTCATCCTTGCCGAGGCGATTCACGAGCATGCCGTTTTGGACACTCCAAGAGCGGTTGCCGTCCGCGCGCCGATACTTCCAGCCGTTCAGGGTCTGGCCGTCGAAGAGCAGGCGGAAGCCGGCGTCCCGTTCCGCCTTGGACAGGGTGCTGGCCAGATCGGTCGGTTTGCCGCTGCCTTTTTCGAGGCCGAGCGCCCACTGGATGCCGCCGAGGATGTGCTGCTGGTAGAGCGCGCTGGTCCAGACGTCTTCGCGGTGGCCGAGCGAGGTGTAGAACAGTTTGCCGCGGCCCACGTCCTTGGACCAAGCGACCGGAAAATCGCCGGGCAACAGGGTTTGGGGGCTCTTGTCCAGGGTCAGCAGACCGTGAACTTTCGCGCGTTCGAACGCCTTGAACTCATAGATCTCGTCGAAAACCGGATAACTCGAACCCAAGTGGCGGGTGGCCGGGTGGGTGGGATCCTGATTGTAAGCCTCGACTTGGACCTGCGCGCCGTGGGTGAGGAATTCGCCCCCGAGCATTTCGATGAACGGGCGGTATTCGTGAAAGGTGTCGGAGCAGGAGTGCATGCCGATCAGCGCGTGGCCGGCTTCGATCCATTTCAGGAAGCCGTCCCGGTCGGGCAGGGCGAGTTCGCCGGTGGTGTTGGCGAAAATGACGGCGTCCACCTCGTTCAGCTTGGCGAGCGTGAGCTTGGTGGCGACTTCGGCGTCATCCTTGCCGTCGGCGCCGCCGCGGACGAAATCCACGACCGTGAAGGCGCCGGATTGTTGGCCGAGGGTGGCGAGGACATTTTCGGCGGTGGCGATGGAGCTATGCCGGAAGCCTTTGGTGGCGGTGACGACGAGCACCTTTTTTGGGGCGGCTTCGGCGCCGAGGACGCCGGCCGCGACGAGGGCGACAGTGAGAGGACTCAGTTTCATGGAAGGACGGTGGGAGCCTAAGTGTGAACGCGTCGGCAGACGGACCGGCGCGGGAACTCATTCATTGGGCTTGGGAGCCCGCCGCCGGGCAAGCCGGGAATCAGGGGGGTGGGGCGGTGGGGGCCGGTCCGGGCGGATTTGGGGTGTAAATTCGCTTGGACAGCGGGGCTGGGCTTCGCACGTTTCCAGCGTGAGTGACTCGTCCGCCACCGGCCGCACGTTTCCCGATGCCGCCACCATGGATCGTTTGATCGCCCGCTTGACCGGCAGTCTGCCGCCGGGCGTGGTGGATTTGCTCTTATTGAGCGGCTTGGATTTGGCGGCCCTGCTGCGCTTTGAACCGTTGGCGGAACTGTTCGTCCTCGCCCGGCAGGCGCGCGGTTGGAATGTGAAGCAGGCGGCTAAAATCGCGGGGGTGCCCGGCCGGGTCCTGCGCGAGTTCGAGGGCGGTTTTTGCGCTGGCCCGGCCCCGTGGGCGGTGCCCTACGCGGTGAAAGTCGGCCTCACCGCCCTAGTGAGTGAATGGATCGCCGCGAATCCCGTGCTGGCGGCCGACTTTGACTGGCCCGCCCCCCGGCAACTCGCGGAAGTCTTCGGCACCCTCATGCACGCCGTGCCCGACCCCGCGCTTTTTCCGGCGGGGAAACGGCCGCAGCCCCGGGAGATGTTGGTGGTGCCCCCGGAATTTGCCCGGCGGTTTGCGGTCGCCGGACTGAAGGCCAAGCTGGAAATCGTGCTCCAAGGCGAGGGGGCGGAGGCTTGGGCGGACGGCGCCCCGGAACTGCTGGCGGAAGTGCTGGGCGCCATGGGATTGGCCCCGGGCTCCGAGCCGCCGGCGCCCGCGGTGGCCGACGGCCCGGCGACCTACCAATTCAAGGTCGCGCTCAAGGGGATTCGCCCCCTGATTTGGCGCCGGATCGCCGTGTCGTCCGAACTCACCCTCGCCCAACTTCACCACGTGGTGCAGGCCGTGCTGGGCTGGGCGGGCACGGCCCCGCACGAATTCGAATACCGCGGCCAGTTCATCGGCCGGCGGACGGCGGGGGCGCCCCCAGCGGAGTGGTCCGAGGAGCGGACCCGGCTGGGCGAACTCGGCCTGAAGCCCAAGGCCAAGCTGCGTTACCGCTACGACTTTGACGCCGCTTGGGAACACGAAGTCGTGTTGGAAAAAATCCTGCCCGCGACCGCGGTCGCGGGGCCGACCTGCCTCGCGGGCAAACGGGCCGGACCGCCCGAGCCGTGTGGCGGCGTGCGGGGTTACCAAGCCCTCTGTGCGCGCTTGGCCGAACCCCAACGCGACGAAGCCGACGAACTCCGCGAGTCGGTGGGGTCGTTTGCGCCGGAAGCCTTTGACCTCGCCGCGGTGAATGCCCGCCTGACCGCGCTCGGAGCGCAGTGGCACCAGCAAGCACTGCGGGCGGCCCGGAAACCGCGGCGCCGCTCCTAAACCCCCGATTAAGGGGGCGCGCTGGGCCCTTGGCCCCGCCGGGCGGCGGAGTTGCGGCGGGTTCCGGCGCTTTCGCGCTTCGCGGAACGGCCCGGCTTGGGCACAGTCGCGCCCGTCCATGAGCCTTCAGGAACATCGGCAGGCGATTGATGCCCTCGACGAGCAGATCGTAAAACTGCTCAACGAACGCACCCAACACGTCCTTGAGATCGGCCAGATCAAACTTCAGGCCGGCGACGAGATCTACGTGCCGCACCGCGAGCGCGCGGTGCTCGACCGCGTCTGCAAAAAGAACGCCGGCCCGATCACCAACGACGGCTTGCGCGCCATCTACCGCGAGGTGATGTCGAGCGCGCTGTCGCTGGAAAAGACCCTGACCATCGCCTACCTCGGACCCGAGGCGACCTTCACGCACCAAGCGGCGATCAAACGCTTTGGCGCCAGCCTGCGTTACGCGCCCCAGAAGACCATTGCCGACGTGTTCAGCGAAGTGTCGAAACACCGGGCCGACTACGGCGTGGTGCCGGTGGAGAACTCCACCGAAGGCGTGGTCACCCACACGCTCGACATGTTCGTGGACAGCGACCTGAAGGTGGTTTCCCAAGTCGTGCTGCGGATTTCCCATTGCCTCGTCAGCAAGGCCAAGCGCGAGGCCATTACCCGCATCTACGTGCATCCGCAGACGCTCGGGCAGTGCCGCGGCTGGTTGCAGCGCAACTTCCCCCACGCCGAACTCGTCGAGACCAGCTCCAACGCCCGCTCCGCCGAACTCGCGGCCAAGGAGAAGAATTCCGCTGCGCTCGCCGGCGTGCTTGCGGCGGAGCAATACGGCGTGCCCGTGCTTGAGCACGACATTCAGGACAACGCGGCCAACGCCACGCGTTTCCTCGTGTTGGGCCGGCAATGCAGTCCGCCCAGCGGCGCCGACCGCACCAGCCTGATGTTTAGCGTGCGCGACGACGTGGGCGCGCTCCACAAGGCGCTCGCGCCGTTCCGCCGCTACCGGATCAACATGACCAAGATCGAGTCGCGCCCCAGCAAACGGAAGGCGTGGGAATACTTCTTCTTCGTGGACTGCGACGGTCACGCCGAGACGCCGAAGGTGGCCAAAGCCATCGAACTGCTCGGCGCCCATTGCAGCTTCGTGAAGGTGCTCGGGAGTTATCCCAACGCGGAGTGAGGGCTGGCTTCACCCAGGCCGATCCGGTTGGTTGACAAGACGGCTGTTCGGAGCGCCGGAGGCGCGGCAGAAAGTAGCCCACGGCGTGAGCCGTGGGTTGCCGGCAGAATTCGGCCGGTCAGAGGCGGCTCTCTGTCGCCCCTCCGGGGCTTGAGCCTTTGGGCGTGAACCCACCCCGGGCTCACGCCCGGGGCTATTTTCTACCGGCCCTCCGGGCCTTTTGTCACCCAACCGGATCGGCTTGGCTGCACCTTGGGATGGCTGGCCCCACACAACCCGAACCACGGCCCGCAGCGGACGGAGTTCGGGTGGTGTGGACCCCGAGCCGATGAATCCGCCCGCGACAACCCAAGGCTCCGCCCCCATCCGCCCCCAACGCCGGGCCCCCGGAACCGCGCGCTGCTTCGCCGCGGGACCGGCGTGGATTCGGTTCGCCTGCGGGGGAGCCGCGGCGTGCCTGCGCCCTACGACTGCGAGCCGCGGCGGACCACTGTGTCGCGCTGGGCCCAGGTGGGATCGCTGGCCGGAAAATCCAGATTGTAGTGCAGGCCGCGGCTTTCGGGGCGTTGCAGCGCGCAGGCGACGATCAGTTCCGCCACCGTGCAGAGGTTGCGGAGTTCCAGTAGGTCGGCCGTGACGGTGTAGCCCCAGTAGAATTCCCGGATCTCCTCCTGGAGGTTGCCCAGCCGCTTCTCGGCGCGCCGCAGTCGCTTGTTCGTCCGCACGATGCCGACGTAATCCCACATCGTGCGGCGCAGTTCATCCCAGTTGTGCGCCACGACGACGAGTTCGTCGGGATCGGTCGCCCGGCCGGTTTGCCACGGCGGAATCGCGGGCCCGGAATCGGGCGGGGGCAAGGCCAGCGCCCGGCCGGCGGCGCGGTGGGCGCAGACGAGGGCTTCGAGCAGGGAATTGCTCGCGAGCCGGTTGGCGCCGTGCAGGCCGGTGCAGGCGACTTCACCGATGGCGAACAGGCCGGTGATTTCCGTTTCCCCGTCCAGATTGGTGACCACGCCGCCGCATTGGTAATGCGCGGCGGGCACCACGGGAATCGGTTCGCGGGTCAGGTCGATGCCGAACTCCAGGCACTTGGCGTGGATGTTGGGGAAATGGTCGCGGATGAAGTCGGCGCCCCGGTGCGTGATGTCGAGGAATACGCAGTCGGCGCCGGTGCGCTTCATCTCCGAGTCGATGGCGCGGGCCACGATGTCGCGCGGGGCGAGTTCGGCGCGGGCATCGTAACGGTCCATGAAGCGCTGGCCGTCGGCCCCGCGCAGCACGGCCCCCTCACCGCGGACCGCCTCGGAAATGAGGAACGTCTTGGCCTGGGGATGATAGAGGCAGGTGGGGTGGAACTGGACGAACTCCATGTTGGCGATCGGCAGGCCGGCGCGATACGCCATGGCCACGCCGTCGCCGGTGGCGATGTCGGGATTGGTCGTGTAGAGGTAAACCTTGCCGGTGCCGCCGGTGGCGAGCACGACCACGGGACCCGCAAAGACCTCGACCCGCAGCGCGAGTTCGTCGAAGACGTAAACGCCGACCACCCGGTTGGGGCCGGCCAGCCCGAGTTTCGCCGTGGTGACCAGGTCGATGGCGAGGTGGTTTTCGAACACCACGATGTTCGGCTGCGCGGCAATTGCGGCGAGCAGCGCCCGTTCGATCTCGGCGCCGGTGGCGTCCTTGGCGTGCAGGATTCGGCGTTTGGAATGGCCGCCTTCCTTGGTGAGATCGAGTTCGCGGCGGCTGGGGTCGCTGGGCACCTCGCGTTCGGTGAACTGCGTGCCTAACTCGATCAATTCGGCGATGCGGGCCGGGCCTTCCTCGACGATGCGGCGGACGACGTCCCCGTGGCAGAGCCCGGCACCGGCTTCGAGGGTGTCGTGCACGTGCAACGCGAAGGAATCTTCGCGGCTGGTGACGCTGGCGATGCCGCCCTGCGCCCAATTCGTGCTCGAATCGGCCCGGTTCTTTTTGGTGATCAAGGCCACGCGCCCGTGGGCAGCGACCTTGAGGGCAAACGTGAGCCCGGCAATGCCGCTGCCGAGCACGAGATAATCGAAGTGGCGCGTCTCGGAAGCCATGTGACGCGGCGAAGGAAGCACGGTTCCCGGCCGCCGGCCAGTGTGGATGACGCCGCGGCCGCGCCAGTTCCGGCTTCCGCGCCGGCCGGGGCGGCGGCACGCTCGGGCGCATGTTTTCCCGGTTTGTTGGGTGGTTGACGCTGGCGTGCGCCTGCGTTCGGTTGACGGCGGCGCCGGCGGGTTTCGCGGCGGCGGCGGCCGACTGGCGGCAGCAACTGGGCGCCACTGTCCTGCCCTACTGGTTCGACACTGCGGTGGATTGGGCGCGCGGCGGTTACGTCTTGGCCGATGACGCCGTGACCGGCCGGGGCACGCCCGACGAAAAGCAGGTCGTCACGCAGGCCCGGATGGTGTGGGGTTTTGCGCGGGCCCACCGGGCTGGTTTCAGCACGCCCCAGCGCGATTACCTGCGGGCGGCGGCGCACGGCGTCCAATTCCTGCGGGCCCACCTGCGCGACCGCGAGCACGGGGGCTACTTCTGGAGCGTGACCCTCACTGGCGAACCGCGCGACCCGCGTAAACGGCTCTACGGCGAAGCCTTCGTCCTTTACGGGTTGGTCGAATTCTACCGGGCCAGCGGGGAAGCGGCGGCCTTGGCGGACGCGCTGGCCCTGTTTCACGAACTCCAAACCCACGCCCACGACGCGAAACACGGCGGCTGGCAGGAACATTTCGAGCGAGATTGGCGGCCGCTACCCCCTCACTCGCCCCATGCTATCGTCGAAGTCGCCGGCTACAAGAGCGCCAACACCCACCTGCACCTGATGGAGGCGTTTACGGAACTTTACGCCGAGACGAAGGATCCCGCGGTGCGCCGGGCGCTGGTGGAAGCCCTGAAACTGAACCGCACCTACTTCTATCCGCGCTCCGCGGCGAAGTCGGCGTTCCACTTTCAAGCCGACTGGAAACCCGTGACCGAAGCCGCGAGCGCGGGGCTCAGTTACGGTCACAACGTCGAGTTTGCGTGGCTGATGCTTCGGGCCGAAGCGACGCTGGGGCGCCGGCCCTCCTGGACCCACTTTCACCACTACCTCCAACACACCCTGCGCGGCGGCACGGACCGAGAGCGGGGCGGGATTTACAACCGGGGCGTGGGCGACGCGCCGGCGCACGACCGGCTCAAAGTCTGGTGGGCCCAAGCAGAAATGCTCGCCGCGCTCACCGACGGCCTGCGGCACCAGCCCGACAACGCCGCTTACGCCGCGGCCCTCACGAAGCTGATCCACTGGTGCAACACCGCGCAGACCGACCCGAAGACCGGCGTTTGGCTCGACACGGTGACGGCCACCGGCGCGCCGCACGCGCCCGGCCGCGCGCACAACTGGAAGGCTAACTACCACGACGTGCGCGCCCTCCTGAAGTTTGTGGAACAGTTCGAGACCCGACCGGGCCAGTGAAGCCGGCGCTGGTTACACCTTTGGTTCCCAGCCCCGGCGATACTCGCGCCCCCACAGCTTTTGGGCGGCGCGGTCGTCGAGGATCTGCGCGGTGGCCGGATCGACCTTCACGGTGTGTCCGGTGCGCCAGGCGAGATTCGCCCAGTGGCACAGCCGGGTGCTCTTCTGGCCCTCGGCGATCTCCGAGTTGAGCTTTGCCTCGCCGCGGATTGCGGCGATGAAGTTCTCGAAGTGTCGCCGGTCGTCCCAACTGCCGGCCCCTTCGGCGACCAACTTCTGCTTCGGATCAAACTGCTGCCAGCCGGCGTCGAGCAGCCGGAGCGAGCCGCCTTCGCCTTCGAAGGTCAGGCCAAAGCCCGTCCCTTCGAGGCCGCGCGGGTGACAACTGTGACCTTCCCACGTCGCGAGGGAGTCCCCGAAATCGAAGGTCGCCAAGGCGGTGTCGGGCGTCTCCTGATCATCGTCAAAACGATAACGGCCGCCCCCGCACGTGACCCGGCGCGGGCAGTCGGCGCCGAGACCCCAGCGCGCGACGTCGAGGGCGTGGATGCCGTTGTTCGCCAGTTCGCCGCCGCCCCAATGCCAGCGCCAGTGCCAGTTGTAGTGGACCACGTTATCCCGATACGGGCGCTCGGGGGCGGGCCCCTGCCAGAGCGAATAATCCAACCAGTCCGGCACCGGAGCGACTTGGCCCCGGCCGATGGAGCCGCGGTCGGCCGCATACCACGCGCGGGCGGAATGCACCTTGCCGAGGGCGCCGGAGTGCAACCGGCCCACGGCCTCGATCATGTGCGGCCAACTGCGGCGCTGGTTGCCCATTTGCACCAGGCGGTGGTGTTTCCGGGCCGCGGCGACCATGAGCTCACTTTCCCGCCCGTTGTGACTGCCGGGTTTCTCCACGTAAACGTGTTTGCCCGCGGCGCAGGCCAGAATCGTCGCCGGCGCGTGCCAGTGGTTGGGCGTGGCGATGGACAGCGCGTCAATGGCTTGATCGTCCAAAATGCGGCGGAAGTCGGCGACGATCTGCGGGCGCCGGCCGGAGGTCTTTTCGACTAGGGCGGCGGCTTTTTCCGCGGCCCGCCGATCCACGTCGCACACGGTGGCGACTGCGACGCCGGGTTGGCTGAGGTAAGCCTTCAGGTGGGCCTCGCCGCGGTGCAGGCCCAGCACAGCCAAGCGCACGGTGCGCGCGGGGGAAGCGGCCGCGGCCAGCCGGGGTCGCGTGGCCAGCACGGCCGTCGTAAGGGCCGCCTGATGGAAAAAGACCCGGCGGGAGATGGGGGTGGGCGCGCTCATGGGGTAGGGCGAAGAGTCTGCGCCCGGGCAGGTGCGGTCGTAAAGTCCGCGTGTGGCCGGCGCCCGCCCCCGGGTTCACCGCGCGCGGCGGGGATTCACGTGGCGGTGGGTTCGGTCCAGAAGGGATTCAAGGCTAGGTGCCCCGCGATTTTCACGCTCTGGGCGATGGCTTGGGTGACGTGGTTTTTGGCCATCGTTACCGACTTCTCCAACGACAACCCGAGCGCAAGGTAACCGGCGAGGGCGGCGGCATACGTGCAGCCGGTGCCGTGGGTGGTCACGCCCTGAATGCGAGTGGCGGTCAGCGTCAGCTCGGTGGTGCCATCGAAGAAACAGTCCACGGCTTGGCCGGTGGACCGCAGGTGGCCGCCTTTCACCAGCGCCGGGCAGCCGTAGCGCACCCAGATCGTGAGGGCGGCGGTGCGGAGGTCGTCGAGGTGGCGCAACGGGTGGCCGACGAGGATTTCTGCCTCGTCGAGGTTCGGGGTGACGAGGGTGGCGAGCGGCAGGAGCTCGTGGAGCAGGGCTTTGACGGCGGCGGGTTGCAGCAGGCGCGCGCCGCTGGTGGCGACCATCACCGGGTCCACCACCAACGGCGGGCGGCCGGGGGCGGCGCGCCAGAAGGCGGCGACCTCGCGGATGAGGGTGGCGTTGAAGAGCATGCCGGTCTTGGCCGCGGCCGGCGGCAGTTCGGCAAACACCGCTTCGAGCTGGGCGCGCACCACCTTGGCGGGGGCGGCGTGCACGAGGGTGACGCCCCGGGGGTTTTGGGCGGTCAGGCACGTGACGGCGCTTGTGCCGTGGACGCCGAGCGCGGCGAAAGTTTTGAGGTCCGCCTGGAGTCCCGCCCCGCCGCCGGAATCGGAACCGGCGATCGTGAGGGCGATGGGCTGACGGGAGCGAGGAGCCATGCCGAACGGTGAAAGCGGCGGCGGCAAACCTCAAAGCGGAAACGGCAAATCCTGCGGCCGGTTCCAATTGGCGAACTGCGGTTGGTCCGCCGGGGCGATGGGCCAGGGTTGCAGCCAGCCGGCGGCGAAACCCGCTCGCACCAACGGTTGCAGGGCGCGTTCGCCGCGGTTGAGCCGGGCGGTGATTTCGGCGAGGGCCACCCGGGGATAGAGCGCGACCAGTGGTTCGGCCCCTCCGGCTTGGAGCGGCACGACGCCGCACCCGGGCCGGGCGACCGCGAGCAGGCGGCGCAGCAGCTCGGGCGTGAGTGCTGGCAGATCCACCGCCACGACGAGGAGCAGGTCGGTGAGGCTGGCCGTGAGACTGCTTTCGAGGCCGGCGAGGGGTCCCCAACCGGGTTGCCGGTCCAGCACCCAGCGCACGTCGGGCGGGAGTGGCAGCGCGGGATTTTCCGGGCCGGCGACGAGGCGGGCGTCGGCGCCGGCGGCGGCCAACAGGCGGAGTTGGCGGGTGAGCAGAGGCTCGCCCTGCACGGTGAGGCGGGCCTTGTCGGTGCCCATGCGGACCGAGCGGCCGCCGGCCAAGACGGCGCCGGTGAATTTTAGGGGGCTCATTTTTCAGCGCGGCGGGGCCGCCGACTCCGGGGGCGCCGGGTCGAGCGGGGGCCCCGGTCCAAAGCGCACTTGCCAACGCGGGTTGGCTGGGCTTCTTTCCCCGACGAAACACGCTTTTTCAAACCACAACGAATCATGAAGAACTCCCTCAAGTTTGCCGTCGCCGCCGCCCTTGCTTTCAGCACCTTTTCCCTAAGCGCCGCGGACGGCAAGGACGTGAAGCTGTCGGGCGAAGGCAAGTGCGCCAAGTGCGCCCTCAAGGAAGCCAAGGAATGCCAGAACGTGGTGCAGGTGAAGAATGGTGACAAGACCACGACCTATTACCTCAAGGGCGACGTGAGCCAGAAGTTCCACAAGAACCTCTGCGGCGACACCGCCAAGATCAACGTCGAAGGCAACTGCGTGAAGGACGGCGAGAAGCTGGTCGTCACCGTGGCGAAGATCGAACTCGCCAAGTAAGCGGCCTCACGGCTTTCAAAAAACGCCCGCTGGGATTTTCCCGGCGGGCGTTTTTATTTCGAGGGCTGGGCGCCGTTACTGCCGCGGCGGCAGCGTGGGCCGACTGGCGAGGCCGGCGTGGATGACTTCGAGCACGGACTTGCGTTCGGCGCCGGTCAGGGGCAGGCGCGGTGCCCGGACCCATTCCTGCCCCAGCCCGGCTTCTTGCACGGCCAGTTTGATGTATTGGACAAACTTCGGGTGGGTATCGAGGTGCAGCAACGGCGTGAACCAGCGGTAAACCTCCACCGCTTCGGCCCACCGCCCGGCTCGGGTGAGTTCCCAGAAATACTGGTTCTCCGCCGGGAACGCGATGCCGGTGCCGGCCACCCAGCCATCAATGCCGAGAATCGCCGACTCCAGCGCCAAGTCGTCCACGCCGGTGAAGAGCGCGTAGCGGTCGCCGACGGTGTTGTGGAGGTCGGTGATCCGACGGGTGTTGCCGGACGATTCCTTGAGGGCGACGAAGTTCTTCTGGTCGGCCAGCTCCGCGAACAGGTCGGGCGTGAGGTCGTGCCCGTAGCTGAGCGGGTTGTTGTAGATCATGATCGGCAGGCTGGTGGCCTGGGCGACCGTGCGAAAGTGGTGGAGCGATTCCCGGGGGTCCGGCGATTTGTAACTCATCGGCGGCATGAGCATGAGGCCGTCGACGCCGAGGGGTTCGAGGTCGCGGGCATACCGGCAAGCCTCGGCTACGCTGCTCTCGGCGACGCCGCTGAGCACGGGCACCCGGCGGTTCACGACGCGAACCAGCTCCGTCATCACGAGGCGCTTTTCCGCCCCGGTGAGGGCTTGGTTTTCGCCCAGCGAACCGAGCATGACCAAACCGGTCACGCCCGACTGGAGCAAGGCCTCGGCGTGGGCGGCCGTGGCCTCCAAGTCCAGCGAACCGTCGCGGTGCAATTGCGTGGTGAGGGCGGGAAAAACGCCGGACCAATAAGGCTTCATGAAACGGGAAAGAGGATTCAGCAGACCGTTGACTCGCCTTCAAACTGCCACGCGGCGGGCGCGGGGTCTTGGCCGAAAACGACGTCCACCCGGCCAACGGGCGCACATCGACGCCGCCGAATAAATGCGCCCGGCCCGGACTGCGGGCTTGGGGCCACGGGGCGTTCCGGTCTAGGTTGCGCCCGTTACCACCCAGTTACATGGAAACTCCTTCGTCTGCCTGGGTTGCCCGCCCGGTGCAACCGCTGCTCATCCGTGACCTGCTCACGCGCGTCCGCGCTTGGGCACCCCAGCAAAAAATCAGCTACCGCGACGTGCGGGAGCTGACCTACGCCGAGTTCTTGGAGCGGGTGGAGCGGCTCGCGCGCGTGCTCACGGACTTGGGCGTCCGCCCCGGGGACCGGGTGGGCGTGATGGATTGGGACAGCCACCGTTACCTGGAACTCTTCTTTGCCCTGCCGATGCTGGGAGCCGTGTTGCACACCGTGAATGTGCGGCTCACGCCGGAACAAATCGCCTACACGATCCAGCACGCGGAAGATTCCTTGGTGCTCGTGCATCCGGATTTCCTGCCGGTCGCCGAGGCCTTGGCGCCGAAACTGGGCGCGGTGCGGAAGTGGGTTTCCCTGACCGACCACGGCCACTTGCCTGCCACCGCCTTGCCGCTCGCGGGGGATTACGAACAGCTCCTCGCCGCCGCGCCCAAGGGTTTCCATTTCCCCGACTTGGATGAAAACACGGTCGCCACGCTCTTCTACACCACCGGCACCACGGGCGAGCCCAAGGGCGTGTTCTTCACCCACCGGCAGATCGTGCTGCACACCCTCACGGTCACCCTGACCTTTGCCGCGCAGGAAGGCCCCGTCACCCTGCGTTCCAATGACGTCTATCTGCCGCTCACGCCCATGTTCCACGTCCACGCGTGGGGCATTCCCTACATCGCCACGATGCTCGGCCTGAAGCAGGTCTATCCCGGCCGCTACGAACCCCAGCTCCTGCTCGACCTCATCGCCCGGCACCGGCCCACGTTCTCCCACTGCGTCCCGACCATCCTGCAAATGCTGCTGCACCATCCGAACAGTGCGGCGGTCAACTTTGACGGCCTCAAACTCGTCATCGGCGGCGCCCCGTTGCCCCAAGGCTTGGCGCAAGCCGCCGGCGCGCGCGGTATTCGCCTCATGGGCGGCTACGGCATGTCGGAAACCTGCCCGGTCGTCGCCGCCCCCCACCTCAAGCCCGAACACGAAACCGCGGCCGCCGCCACCCACCTCGACGTGCTCACCCGCACCGGCTTTCCGTTCCCGCTCGTGGACGTGGGCATCTGGGGGGCCGACGGCACGTTGTTACCGCCGGGCCGGGAGAACGTGGGCGAACTCGTCCTGCGCGCCCCGTGGCTGACCGCCGGTTACCACCGCGACCCCGAACGCAGCGCCCAACTGTGGCACGGCGGCTGGCTGCACACCGGCGACATCGCTTACCGCGACGCCGAGGGCTACATCCGCATCACCGATCGACTCAAGGACGTCATCAAGATCGGCGGCGAATGGATCTCCTCGCTGGAACTGGAAAACGCCCTCAGCCAGCACGAAGCCGTCAAGGAAGTCGCCGTCGTGGGCCGGCCGGACTCCAAGTGGGACGAACGCCCCCACGCCGACGTGGTGCTGCGCGACGCCTGGGCCGGCCAAGTCACCATCCGGGACCTTCAGAAATTTCTCCATCGGTTCATTGATTCCGGGGCCCTTCATAAGCGCGCCGTGCTCACTGAAATCCGGCTCGTGGCCGCCCTGCCCAAGACCAGCGTCGGCAAGCTCGACAAGCAGGCCCTCCGGGCCGGGCTGAAGGCGGAGCCGATGAAGTAGGGCCGGGTTTCAATCCCAGCGACCCGTCAGCGTGAAGGCGGCCCAGAAGTAGGGGCTGGCAAACTCCTGCGAGCGCAGCAGCGAAAGCTGGGCCTCGCGCAACGCCTCGACGCGTGGTTTGCCGGCCCGCCAGTGGCGGAGGAATTCGGTGATCAGCCGGCTCGTCGCCGCGTCGCTCACGCGCCAATGGCTGGCCAGCACGCTCTGCGCCCCGGCGATGGTGAAGGCCCGCCGCAGCGCATATCCATCAGTTCGCCAATAGCCGGAACAACGATCCCCGCAACGGGCTGGCCTTGTCCAAGAATGCTCATTGGACCTTTGATCAAGGTCTGTGGTCATTGACGGACGACTACCGAGTCATCCTTGCTACCACGCGCTTTCGGGAAACTGGGCCGGCTTCGATGTTGCTGGCTGGCTTCGAGGGAAAACGAATCGGTTTGCCTAAAGAAAAATCTCTCTGGCCCGACCCACGTCATCTCAGTTGGCACCGACAAAACCGGCTGGGCGATCTTGCCCCGCACGCGGCCTCCTCTGGGACTCTTTGCCAAGGCGACCCGAGTTCTTCATGACCATCACGAAGGCCGTGAAAACGCTGACCAGCCCTGAAGGGGCGAACCATCCGTCACCCATGCGACCTGCCCGTTGGGCCGCCCTTTCAGGGCTGGGTAAAGTGGGGGGGCACGTAACCCAGGGCGTTGCCCTGGGCTGGCTTAGGCCGCCCCTTGGGGCTGGGCGGCCTGAACGCGTGCGCGCGCCTCTCGGTTGCGCTGTTTGCGTTGGGCCTAGAACGCGGCGGACGTTTCAGCACCAACGAGGCGGGTGGCCTGAGCGCCAACGGCGCGACCCATACCAGCCCCGGGCAACGCCCTGGGTATGCCGGCATCCAAATCTAAGCCCTGAAGGGGCGAACCATCCGTCACCGATCCGACCTGCCTGTTGGGCCGCCCTTTCAGGGCTGGGTCGGGTGGGGGCACGTAACCCAGGGCGTTGCCCTGGGCTGGCTTAGGGCGCCCCTTAGGGGCTGGGTGGCCTGAA
>CAIJLV010000092.1 GCA_903821635.1 uncultured Verrucomicrobiota bacterium
CCCCGTGCTGGGTGATGCGCCGAAAACCCTCAAGTTGGTAATCCCCGCGAACGGCACCACCCTGCCTCAACCGGTAGAGCAAATCGTGTTTGTCCTGTAATCGCCGCTCCTTTCTCCGGGGCAAAACGAGCACTCCTAGCGCAGGTTTCTGATTTGTCATCCGCTCAGTCGATGAATCAGATAAATCGGCGCCCGATAAAATACCTATCATTGGACAGCTTTCACGAGGTGTCCTTTTTCTAGGCTTCAAGAAGCAAAATATTTTTAACCCTACCCATCTTTAGTCGTTGAGGTGAGCGCGGTGCTTCTTATCTTTTAGAGAAGCAAGTTACGCAACATTCTGACCTCCTGAAGGTCGAATTTATCCAATCCATCGGGCGGGGTGGACGGGGTAAAGAATGGGTCACCAAACACTTAAGTGGGGTGGTCGTTAGCTAGCTATCCAATTATTTATGTTACTCCGCCCTCATTCTCTTGCCGCCGTCTTGGCGAGCACACTCTCCTTCGGCGCTGCGTTCCACGTCGACGCGCAAGTCACCACCTACTTCCGCGGTAACGTCCAGACGATTACCGTAAACCCGAACGGTTGCCCGATTCTCCGGGTTAACGGGGTCAACTTCGAGGTTGATTCAGCCACGACAGTCTACACGCCGACGACCAACCTGCTTAAATCGCAGTTGCTAGACACCGCGGTCTTCGTTGGCACCACCAATGCCGGATTCCGCGCTTCGGTGGCCGTCATTGAAGCCAACCCAAGCACCAACTCGACCAGCTTAGTCGCGAAGACAGTTTTTCTGGTGCCAAACGAACATGAGGTTCTGGGCCGGGTCACCGCTAACGCAGGCGGGGTGATTTCCATTGAAGGCGTGCCGATTCGCTTACTGGTCGATCCTCGCTTGCCCGCCGTGCCGGTTGTCCACGAAACCGGTGCTCCGGCCGACTTGTTGGCCAATCCCCCCGCGATCGGCAGCTACGCCTCGGCGAGGGGCTATTATGATACCCGTTTGTTCCGGGCCTATGAGTTGACGGTCTCCTCGCGCCCTGCGACCACCAACGTGGTTGCTCCGCCCTCACTGACGGTGAGCTTCGCATGCGCCAACTTCGATTGCACTACGAGTTACAGCAGCAGCAGTTCCTCCAGTAGCGGCTCCGGCGGTCGGATCGAACTCCGCGGCTCCGTGTCACTGCGGCACGCGCCACCCGAAGTTAAAACTCAGCGCATCGCCGTCTATCGAGTGGACAACGGGATCGAATCACCGTTGGGCACGCTCACCGCCACCCGCTCAAGGACGTCGGATGTGGGTGTCTTCTCCAGCCGCTTGGATCTTCCAGCGTCCACCGACCCGGTGCTCCGACTGGCCCCGACGGTCCTTAAATTGGTCAACTTGGACTCGTATCCGGTTAGCGCCGCGGCAACCGTGAACGTCACCGTGTGCAAGTGAGGGTTTAAACCTTCCGCCCGAACTTAGTCTAAAGCTTAAAAATCGTCCTCAATGACTACCCAAGATTTTTTCAAAGGTCTCAGCTCACTCGCAGCCTGCTGCGTGCTAACGGCCACCGCTTCGCCTGTCTCCGAGTGGAACAAAGTGGTGCTCGACGCAATCCGCGTGGAGCGCACTGCTCCCCCGCTGGCGGCTCGTCACCTCGCCCTCGTTCATGCGGCCATGTTTGACGCCGTCAACGGCGTAGACCGGCGCTGCGATGACCTGAAGTTCGCGGCCTATAGCGTGGACGACACGGCCCCAAAAAAGGCCCTGGCCCACGTCGCCCTCGCCGGCGCCGCGCACGCCATGCTGTCCGACCTCTTTCCGGCCCAAGCGACGTCTTTTGACGCCGTGCTGAGCCGACAAATGGGTTACCGAGCCAGCTACAGCAGCCGGCGGCGCCATTTGGAGTCGCGCTTCGTTAAATTCTACCGTGACGAGCGCGACTTGGGCCTCGGTTGGGGTGGCTTCGTCAGCCGGAGCATCCTCGCCGACCGTTTGCGAGTGGAACTGACCGCCGAACCGGGCGGCTATCAAGTTCCCGAGGTGCCGGCTCCCGGAGAATACCGACTGACCGTGGATACCCCGGTCGCGCCGTTGCTGCCGGATTGGGGCTGGATCCCGCCGCTGGCGATTCCCGCCGTCGGACCTTACCTGCCCCCGGCCCCGCCCGCCTTGGACTCCGCCGAATGGCTCGCGGACCTGGCCGAAGTGCAGCGCTTGGGCAACCGGACTGCTCCTTTGACCGATCGGACGGCAGATCAGACCGAAATGGCCGACTTCTGGGCCAACGATGCGGGCACCGCAACTCCGCCCGGACACTGGAATGCGATCGCGACAGTCGTGGTGAAATCCCGACCGATGCCCCTCCACTCTGAAGCCCGGCTCTATGCGCTGCTGAACCTGGCGATGGCCGACGCGGGTTACGTCGCTTGGCGCGCGAAGTATGAATACGCCTTTTGGCGCCCCATCACGGCGATTCGGGAAGCCGGCGACGTGACTTGGAGCCCGCGCCTGAGGACCCCACCCCACCCCGACTACGTTTCCGGGCACAGCGCCTTCAGTGGCGCCGCGGCGGCGGCGTTGGCGGGGTTCTTCGGCCGAGATGACATTGGATTCACCGTCAGTTCGGACGCCACCCCGACGGTCTTCCGCACGTTCACCGGCTTCTGGCAAGCCGCTGAAGAAAGCGGTTGGAGCCGGATCTACGGCGGTATCCATTACCGCGCTGCCAACCTGAACGGCCTGAGCGCCGGCGCCGCAATCGGTGAATACGTAATTCAAAACCTCCTGCGGGCGCAGACAGAACCCGGCGCAGACCTCTGATCGCCGCCGCGGTCGGCCGAAACCCGAACCCCGGTTTCCACCACAGCCCGGTCACGCGCCTCGCGAGACCGGGCTGAATTTTTTTCAGGAGAGGAGCAGTCAGGGCCTAAAGATTTTTCTAAACCCGCCCGTCACCCGGGCCCTCGCCCCCCTGCCCTGCAGGCGTAAGATGCCATATTCATTGGTCTTTTTAGGTTTTTAGCCTGCTGGCACGCCAGCAGCTAGGTGGGTGGAGAAATGAAACCGAGATCTCCGCTCATGAACACATCGCTCTCTACGTATCTGGCAGGCGGCGTCGCCGCCCTGAGCCTTGCCACCTCCACTAAGGCCCAAGTTGGGGATGATCGCCTGGAAGTTTTCAGCGCGGTCGAGATCAAGTTTCAGAGCGCCACCAACCGGATCTACAACCTGCAGGGATCTTCGGATCTGAACCAGTGGCAGAACATTGGCCGGCCCGTATTTGGTAACGGTCAGAACTTCGAACAATTTTTCTCCAGCCGCTCGGGCGAGCAGGTCAAGTTTGAGCTCTATCGCCTGTCGGTCGTCGAGAGCACCAACGTGAGTTTTGCCCCCTGGGGACTGACCGGGCTCCAAGCCAGCATTGAAGACGGCGCGAATCGCTACCGCTTCCAATTCGCGACCGCAACCAACGGCTTTCGCCGCTCGAATTCCGGGCTGGATCCCTTCCATTATCAATATCTGAAAACCGGCGAAAACGAAGGTCGGCTCAGTCTGACGGAAGACACCAATCGCGTAGAACAGTTTGTCTTCAACTTCACCGCCGCAGGTCTGGGCACCTTTGTGCGCGAAGAATTCCGCGGTGACCGGCTCAAAGAGCGCGACTTGGGCGCATTCAACCTCGCGGCCTCGACCAACTCCACGGTCGAACTTCCCACCCCCGTGCCACCCGCCGTGCCCGGCCAACTGACCGGACGCGCACTTTCCTTCACCACCGGCGGGGCCCCCGACGTGCTGAAGTTTACGGAAGCGGCGGCAGGCATGGAGGTAGAGACGGACGACTCCGACGACGACGGCAAAACCTTCAACTACACCTACTTGGTGCAGAACAGCACCAACTCCGTCATCGAGCTCAATTTCGGCCGCGGCCGGACCGAACGCTACCTCCTGACCTTTACTTCCGGAGCGCAGGGAACCTTTGAGCGTCAGGAATTCCGCGACGGAACCCTTCGGGACACAGACCGCGGAAGCTTCAGCCCGGTAGCAGCGGGCAGCACAACCGTCCATGGTGACGACGATGGCGACGACGACGGTGATGACCAGGGCGGCAATGGCGGCACCACCGAACCCGGTGATGACCAGGGCGGCAACGGCGGCACCACCGAACCCGGTGATGACCAGGGCGGCAATGGCGGCACCACCGAACCCGGTGATGACCAGGGCGGCAACGGCGGCACCACCGAACCCGGTGATGACCAGGGCGGCAACG
>CAIJLV010000093.1 GCA_903821635.1 uncultured Verrucomicrobiota bacterium
CACCGACGCCGGGTTGGAGTCGTTGCGCGGCTTGAAGCATCTGCGGACCCTTTACCTCTGGCAGACCAAGGTGACACCCGACGGCGTGAAAAAACTACAGGCCGCCCTGCCTGGTTTGACGATCAACACCGGCGCAGAACTGGCCGCCGTGCCGGCCGCAGAAAAGAAGGAAGAGAAGAAGTAACAGGCGGTTAGCCTGAAGCATTGCCAGCCCCCGCCGCTACCAGTAGGCAAAGCCCATGAGTGAACGGCGGGTTTTTGAAGTGTGCGTGGATTCGGTGAGCTCGGCCCGGGCGGCCGAAGCCGGCGGGGCGGACCGGATTGAACTCTGTGCCGCGTTAGGCGAAGGCGGCCTCACGCCCACGGAGGGTTTGATGGAAGTCGTGCGCGCCCAAGTCCGCCTCCCCCTAGCGGTGATGCTTCGGCCGCGGGCGGGGGATTTCTGCTACGACGACGACGAGTTCGAAGTGTTGCGGCGTGACTTGGCCCGGCTGAAGCGGCTGGGCGCCGACCTAGTGGTGTTCGGCCTGTTGAATCCCGACGGCTCGGTGGCGCGGGAACGCACGGCGCAACTCATCGCGGAAGCTCGCCCCTTGCCCGTGACGTTTCACCGGGCGTTCGACGTCGCCCGCGACCCGCGGGAAGCCTTGGAAACCCTGATCGAACTCGGCGTGGAGCGGGTGCTGACGTCGGGGCAGGAGAAGTCCGTGCTCGAAGGTCTCGAAATCATCACCGACCTGATCCGCCAAGCCGGTGACCGCCTCATTGTCGTGCCCGGGGGAGGGATTTCTGAACGCAATCTGCCGCGGATTTTGCGCGAATGTGGGGCCCGGGAGTTTCACGTCTCGGCCAGCGGCACGCGCGACAGCCGGATGGAATTTCGGAATACACGGGTGCCGATGGGCCGGGTGTTGATGCCGTCGGAGTTCGCCCAGTCCGTGGCGGACGAGGCACGGGTGCGGCAGTTTCGCCACTTGGCCGGTTGAAGTGGCCGCCCGAATCCAGCCGCGGGCCGTTAGACGGCTGGAAAAGGATCGGACGACCCGCCACTTCCCAGATGCAAGAACCCCCCCTCGCGTTCTGGTCTGACGGGCCGTCCCCCCTTTCCTTGACGCGCCGACACAAGGGCGGCGCATCCCCCCAAGGGGAAATTAGATCACGGTGTAGGCGGATCGTTTTCGATGAGCTTCGGCGTGATGAAAATGATGAGTTCGCGCCGGCGGCTGGCTTCAAACTTGCCGCGGAACAGGTGGCCGAGGATCGGGATGTCGCCGGCGATCGGCAGTTTGCGTTGCGTCTTGGCCGACTCCTCTTGGATCAGGCCGCCCATGACCACGGTGCTGCCGCTGCGCACGCGGATGAGGGTGGAAGCCTGTTTGATGTCGAGCACCGGGGCGTTGGCTTTGCCGTTGGGCGAGGTTTGCGTTTCGACCAGCGAGGTGAGCACCGGCGAGATGTCGAGGGAGATCCAGTCGTCGTCGGAAATCTGCGGAGTGATGGCGAGAATGGTGCCAATCGTGATCGTGGTGACGACGTCCTGTTCCGAGGCGTTGGACGCTGTGGAAGTGCCGCCATTGCCCGTGGTGGTCGTAGGTAGAAAGATCGTTGCGGTGGAGAAGAACGGGCGTTCCGTGCCCACCTTGATCAGCGCGGTCTGGTTGTTGAGCGTGCGGATGCTGGGCTTGGAGATGACGCGGACCTCGCCCTGCTCCTGGAGGGCTTGGAGTAGCACCTTGGTGTTGGCGTTTTTGAAGTCCACGGCGAAGGAGCCGTTCTTCAGGTTAAAGCCACCCGCGGCGGAAGTCGGTGTGGGGGAACCCGCGATGGCCAGTTTCCCGCCATACATTTGGACAGCCTGTTCCCAGTCCACACCGAGTTGGAACTGATCGTTCAGCGTGACGTCGTAAAGTTTCGCCTCGATGTCCACCTGCCGGTGCACGGTGTTCTTCAAGCCTTCGAGGTAGCTCGTCATCCGCGCTAGGGCGCCGGGGCGATCTGTCACTTGGATCAGCCCCGCAGTCATGTTGATGGCGAGTGAAGCCTTGCCCTTTTCGGTGAGCAGATGGCCGAGCTCTTCTCGGAGTTCTTTCCAGAAATCCACCGGGTTATCCTGCTGCACGTTGACCGAGGAGCCAGCCGGGCCACCGGCGCCGCCGCCGCCCGATCCGCTGCCCCCACCCCCACCGCCGCCCCCACCTCCTCCTCCTCCGCCCCCACCGCTGCCGCCGCCGCTGCCGCCGTTGGCGTTGGCAGAGGCCAAGGTAGCCGAGCTGCTGCCGGTGCCCTTGCGCGTCATGCGGAGGTAATCGACGCGGAAAAGTTTGGTCTCAGTGGCGTGGACCCGGATGAGATTGTGGTGTGGTTTCCAGGTGCAATCGCTGGCGAGCAACAACGAATCCATGATCTCGGTCAGCGGCACATCGCGGACATCCATCGTGATGGAGCCGGTGACGTCTGAATCCGGCACGATGTTGAGGCCATTGGCCCGGGCAAACATGGCGAGGGCCGACTTTAATTCGAGATCCTGCGCGCGAAAGGAGAACACTTGTTTGCCGCTGAGCCCTTTTTCCAGCGCCGTGGGGACCCGCACGGGAGTCGGTTCAGGCGGCGGAGCGGGATTCGGAGCTGGGGCTGGATTTGGGGCGGCCGCCGGGGTTTCGAGCGCGGGCGGGGGAGCGTCGGCGCCCTCGGCACCGGTCACGCCCGGGGCGAGAGAAAGGAAACAGCCCGCGGCGAACACCGGTGCGAGGCACCAGCGACGCAGGGACGCAGACAAGATGATCGGCGGGGTAATCATGGTGGGAGGGGCAAGGTTGCCTACCGGCCGCCAGTGGCGACGCGCCGGGGTGGGGGGGCGACGGAGGTTCCGGGGAAAGTGATTTCTTCCACGCCCCGGAGACTGCTCACAAAGACGCGGTCGGCTTCGATCTGCTGGACGGTGAAACCATCCACCACCTCTTTTTCGGTCACGGCCTGGCGGTTGATCACGGCGACAAAACCGCCGGTCTGGCGCCACGTGCCCTGGAGCTTCAAGACCGCGGCGGCGGCCGGACCTTGCGGTGCCTCGGCGGGGGGGAGGGCCGGCGGGGAAAACGGATCGGGCGGCGGCGTCGCCACCCAGTCCGCCAGTTTGGTGGTGAAATGTCCGTAATCCAACTGGGCGCCGCCGCTGGCGGCCACCGGCGAAGCGCCGGGTTTGGCGCCGGGTTTGACGGTTGGGGTCGTCAGCGCGGCGGCGGCCGGTGATGGGGGGCGCTTGACCCGCTGGGGGCGGAGCTGCCGGTAAAGATTGAAGCTGACGACGGCAATGGCCCCGACGCCGAGGCCTCCGACCACCCAACGATTTTGCAGCAGGCTCATGGTTGGGCCTCCGTTTTGGGCGGCGTGGTGGCGGCTATGGCTGGGGCGGGCTCACCGACCCACACGTGGAGCACGGCGGTGGCCTGATCGATGGCGCCCGATTCGGCGGACACCCGCAGTTCCACCAAGTCCACGCGGGGTGTTTGTTCGGCGATCGACTGAAGAAATTGGAGCAGGCGTTGGTAAGTGGGTTTGACCGCAATAATCCCCTTGGCGGGCACCAACTCCACCGTGACTGGAATCGTCTGCACCCGCTGTTCGGCGAGGTGATTGGTCGCGGGACTGCCGGTCTGGGTGTCGAGGTCGAAGACGAGCGGGATGCCCTGTTGCCGGAGTTGGCCGGTCCAGTTGGTGAGGTCGAGTTGGCTCACCAACAGGCGCTGTTCCTCGTGGCGGAGGGCTTCGAAGGCTTGCGGTGCGTTGGTGGTGTTGAGTTCGCGGCCCATCACTTCAATCTCCCGGTTCAGGCGCTGCATGTTGACGTTGACCGACTGCGCCTCGCGTTGCGCCCGCAGGAGCCGGGTGACGCTGTGCGAAAGAAATCCGAGCGAAGCTAGGAGCGCGACCGCCACGAGCACCCGCGTCCCGTGCTGTCGCCGAAAGGCGGCCAAACGGGAGGGTTTCATCGGAGGGTTCCTTCCAACACAAACCGTTGATCGGCAGCCTGAGCGGTCAGGTTAAGTCCCTTGGTTTGGGCCCAGCGGGCAAAGGAATTGCCGCCGGCTTCATTGCGCGCGGCGGTCGGCAGGCCAGCCGGCTCGTTCACTTGGGCCTGCAGCGGGCCGGTGGTCAGCGATTGGGCCAGTTCTTTCACGGATTTCGCGAGGGCCAGTGAGCTGGGCGCATTGGTGCCGCGGGGCGCCAAGAGGCGACCGGCCAGTCGGAATTTCCACTCTCCACCCTCGCGCCGGATTTGACTGGAAGTAAGCACGAGGTTCCGCGGAATCACTTCCCCCACCTGTCCTAGGAACCACGCCGGCACCGGGGCGATCCGGTTGTCCTTGAGCTCGCGAATGGTTTCGCGCCGCCGGACGACGTCGCCGGTCAGGCGTTGGAGTTCGAGATGTTTGCCCTGGAGTTCGGCGGCTTGGTTCTTCAAGGCGGCCAAGTCCCTAATTTCCTGCCGGGCGAGGGTTTCGAGCACCAGGATCGCGGTGGTCGCGGCCACGGCGACCGTGATCGCGGAGACGAGGGCGATGCGGGCAAATAGATGCTGCCGCGGCGCCATCTCATGCTCGTGCGGAATGAGGTTGGGCGCTCGGTCGGAGGGCCAGCGGGCGGCGGCTTCGGCCCAAAAGGTGGGACTGGTTTCTTGGGGAAACGGCAGCACTGCCACCCCGAGGTCGGTCTGGAGGCGGCGCATCTGGTCCGCGGCGGGCGGGCCGAAAAGCCAGATGCCGGCGACGCTTTGGCCGAGTTGCTGGGAGACGAATAGGCTGGTGCGCTTGAGGTCCATCGCGACTCGGTCCGCCTGCAGGGCCCAACCGCCGGCGACCGAGCGGCCGAGGATCAACTCGCCGTCGGTCCGGGCCACGAGCAGCGAAGTCAGGCCGTTCGTGTCCGCCGCCACCAGGACGATATCCGTCCCGCCGCACGGCAGTTTGCTGAGGTGCTCTTCGAGGATCGCAGTGACGGGGATCAACACCTTGAGCCGAAGTCCGGCGCGCTGACATTCCTTCTTCAGCGATTGGATGAAGGTCTCCGGTAGGAGGGTTAGGAGCAGGCCCTGGCCCGTTTTGCTGTGGGCCCGTGGTTGCGACACCCAGGCGAGGGTGCCGTCGGGACCCTTTTGTTGGTCCACCTGACGTTGCACGTAGGATTCGAGGGCGGTGCCCCGGGCCGGGGGCGCGTCGATGAGTTGTTGGACGAGCTGTGGATGGGCCAGCACGAGGGCGACGGTTTGCCCCGTGAACCCCGTCTGTTTAATCGCCTCCCGCAAGAGATCCCCGAAGTCCCGGAGGTCGTCGGGCGAAAGCGAGGAAGACCAACTGCCGGTGACCAGCCCCTGCTGATAGGCCACGACGTGCAGCAAATTGTTGAGCCAACTGACGCCCAGCGTGGTGCCACTTGGGACAGCCGGCCGCGGGGTGAGGGTGGGAGCGGACGCGGTGCCCGGGGATGCCGGACCACTGGTCGGGCCGCCATGGGGTCCGGTGGACCGGGGGCGGTTGTGGATCTGGAGCATGGGAGGAGGGGGTAATGCCGGGGAGCGGTTGGGGGTTAGTTCACAATGCCGGCCACGAGGACGTCTAAACTCGCCTGTGCGGTGTCCACGGTCGTCTTGGTCGAGCCGCTCACGGGGAAACCGGCGGCGGCCCAGGAATTGTAGGCCACGAGATAAAGTTCCATCGCCGCCAACACTTGGTCGGTGGTGACCGCGCTGGCGGGGTTCTTCGGTGCCGTCAAGAAGCTGCTGGCCGCCGCCTCCAAGTCCGCACCGGTGAGGGTGGTCGCGCCGGGGGTGGTGAGGCCGGCGAACAAGCGGCCCCGCCAGAGGCCGTCTTCGAAGGCGAAGGAAAATGAACGCGTCACGACTTCCTTGGCCTGCACCGTCGCATCGACGCCGTGCAACCCGAGCACGGTGCCGGCGAGGAAATAGCGGGTGTAGGGGGACGCGGGCAGGGTCGTCGGGGTGGAGTTGTTGACGGAATACAGGGCCGGGAGCGCGGAGCTGTTATTGAGGGTCACTTGGTGAAAGAGCGGGGTCAGGTTGACCCGCTGAATGCGCAGGTCGCCACCGTTGCCGCCCCAGGCCCAAGTCGCCGGCGTGGCTCCGTCCGCGAGATTCCACAGCTCCTCAAAGGCGTTGGCCGTCGTGGCGAAACCGCTGGTGAGCGTGGCCGGTAGCGGGCGGCCCATGCTGGAAAGGATCACGTAGCGCGGGTTGGTCACGGCCGTCGAGCCCAGCACTGATTGGGTAAAGGGCGGCCGGGTGGTGCCATTGGTGCCGACCCCGAAGGTGGGGTCGATGATCAGCCGGCGGGCTTGGCCGCGAGAATTGGTGAGCACGCGCTCGGTGGAATCCCCGATGGCAGCCGAGACGGCCGCCGCCCACGTGGTCTGATCGGGCACGACGTGGTGGCGGGCGACGTGTTTTTCCAAACCTTCGGCGAGCCGCCGGAGGCCGGTTACTTCCTGTTGCTGGGCCACTCGGTCCAGTTCGGTCAGCAGCAGGGGCACGAGGGCGAGGGCGATCAGGGAGAGGATGGCCATGACGCCGAGCATCTCGACCATGCTGAAGCCGCGCTGGGTGCCGGCCCCTAGGGGCGCCGCGGGGCGGGTTGATGCAGACGGGGGTAGGTTCATCGGCGGGAGAGGTTGCGGGAGAAATCGCGCACGGATTTGCAGGCGTCTTTCACGTTGCGGTAGGCGGGATGTTCCGTTTCCGGGGTGTTTCCGCCCCGGGGACAACCGCTATTGGACCACTCCGAATAGGATTTCAGGAACTTGTGGCAGGCCTCGGCCACATTACGGGAACGGCAGCCGTGCTGTTCGTCGTCCACCGAGCCTGAGGGATCCGTCTGGCCGTTGGGACCGCCATTGCCTTGGCCAGGATTGCTGCTGTCCACGCCGTCTTCATTGTTGCCGTGGCCGTTGTTGCCATTCCCGTTGCCCTTGTCCTTATCCTTACCTTTGTCGTCATCGGCATCATCATCGTCGTCGTCGTCGTCGTCACCCGAACTGCCGGAACCGGAACCGGAACCAGTGCCAGTGCCAGTGCCAGTGTCGGCGGTGTTGGCGAGAACGGGGGAGTCGATGAAGGCGTCCACCAGGAGTCCGAAATCGGTGGAACCGGAGCCGGCCCCGTAGGCGACGCTGCGACCCCAGCGGCCGTTTTCAAACACGTAGCTGGTGTCTTCCGTCAGTGTTTCGCGGGCTTGGAGCGATCCGGTGCTGAAGTAGAGGTTCACCAGGGAAGTGTCCACAAACCAGCCCTCGACCCGTTGCAGGGCGCCGATGGTGACGACGTTGGTGCCGTCCACTCCGTAGGGGGCGACCGCGGTGGAATCCAAGTTGTTGAGGATCACTCGTCGGAAGAAGCGGCTGAAATCCAAGCGCTCGACCTTGAGGTCGGCGGGCGTGCCGCCCCAACCGGCCGGCCAGCCGGCGGGCAGCGTGCCGGCGGCGGTGTTCCAGAGCGCGGCGAAGTCGTTGGTGGTGAGGTTCGGCAGGGCCGCCGCGGTGCTGGAGACGAGCAGGGCGCGGGAATTGACCGGTAGGATCGAGCCGCCCGCCGACTGCGTGAACGGAAGCGTGTTGGTCGCCGTGGGGCCGATCTTGAAGGCGGGATCGAAGAGCAGCACCCGCGTCAGGCCCGGCCGCGTTTGGGCGATCTGACTCGGGGACTTGGCCAACTGGCCGGCGACTAGGGTAGCCCAGTTTTGGGCGGTGGGCACCGTGCGGGTCCGCACCACGGCTTGCTCTATGCCTTGAATGATTTGGGCGAGTTCGGCGACTTCGCTGGCGCGTTCGGCGTGCCGCAGCCGTTCGAAACCCGATTGGGCAAACAAGCCTGCGATGAGGGCGACGATCGCTAGGGCGCCAATGACTTCAATGAGGGTGAAGCCCGCCGTCTGGGCGGCGGGGCGGGGCGAGTGATGACGGTGATTGGTAAGCTTCATTGCTGGTTAAAGGCGAACGTTCGGACTGCGGTTCAGGACGGTTAATGGTGGCTGTGGACGGTAATCGCCTTGGGGTCGTCACCCTAGAGGGTATCGGACTCCCCGGCGGACAACTTGAATGCCGGGGGAGGCCGTGAGTGGGCGCCCCGGCTTCGAGCCGATGGGATCTTCGGCGGGAATTAAGGAGCCGTCGCCACGAGGTAACGGGCGGTGGCATCGAGCGTGGCTTGAGTCTGCACCACGGCGTCACGCAGGGTTCCGCTTTCCGGGTAACCGGCGAGCGCCCAAGCGTTGTAGCTGCTCATGTAATCCTGCACCGCTTTGTAGACTTGGTCCGTGGTGGTTGGACTCCCGGCCGGCAGGGCGTCGGGATTGGAGGGCGCGGCCAGAAAACTGGTGGCGACCGCTTCGAGCTCCGATCCGGTGAGGGCGGTAAGGGCGGTGCCGGCAAAGATCTGCCCGCGCCAAATGCCGGCTTCAAAGGAATAGGAGGTTCCGCGATCCATGACTTCCCGGGACTGCGACTGGTTGTCGGTGCCGACCAGTCCCAGCACCGAGCCGTTGAGGAGGAAGAAGGAAATGGGGGACCGGGTGACCTCGATGGGGGTGGAGGCATCGACCGTGTATCGGCCCGGGAGCAGGTCGAGACTGTTGAGGGTCACATAGTGGAACTGCGGAGTGAGATCGACCCGTTGCAGGCGCAGATCGGTGCCCGCGCCGGACCAAGTCCAACTGGCCGGCCGGTGGCCATTTTCCAAGTTCCACAATTCGTCAAACTGGGTGGCGCTGGCGGCAAAGCCGTTGGTCACTGCCGCGGGGAGGTTTCGCCCCATGCTGGACAGGATGATGAACCGTGGGTGGTGAATCGCCGAGGAGCCGGCGGCGGTTTGCACGAACGGAGGTTGGGATGTGCCGTCGGGGCCCACGCCGAACCGCGGATCCAGCACCAGCACGCGCGCCACGCCGCGGGCATTGGTGGTCACCCAACTGGCGGCTTCGCCGGCTTCCGCGGCGACGGCCGCCGCCCACGTCGTGTGATCGGGGATGGCGCGGTGGCGGACGACGTGTTGTTCCAAGCCGGTGGCGAGGCGCTGCAGGGCTTGTTCCTCTTGCTGGACGGCGGCCCGGTCCAGTTCAGACATCAGACTGGGCGCCAGCACAAGGGCTAGGACGGCGATGATCGCCAAGACGCCGATGATTTCGATCATCCCGAATCCCGCCCGGCGGCCGGTCGGCGTGGCGGTGATCGGTCCCGAAGTGAGGGTTGCGAGGTTCATGGGTTGGCGAGGTTGGCGGTGAAGTCACACAACGATTCGGTGGCGTCGATCAGGGTGCGGTAGGCGGGGTGCCGGGTTCGGGCGGTGTCGCCGCCGATGGGGCGGCCCTTCATCGCCCAGACGACGTAAGCCTTCATGTAGCGGTGACTCGCTTCCACGACGTCACGGGAGGTGGTCCCGTGGGCGAGGTTGGCTTCGTCATCCACGGTGCCGGAGGGATCGACGCTGCCGGTGGGTCCGCCCCCGCCTTCGCCGGGGTTGCTGGAGTCCACGCCGTCGAGATTGTTGCCGTGGCCGTTGTTGTTTTTGACCTTCGTGTGGACGGTGGTGGTGGTGGTCGTGGTCTCCGACTCGGTGACCGTGACTTCGGACTCTGTGGACGCGGAGGCTTCGGTCACGGCGGTCGTGTCACTGGTCAACGGATCGTCCGCGGCGGTGTTGTTGAAGGTGACGAGGTTGATGAAATCGTCGGTCAACTGGCCGATGCCCGTGCTGCCGGCGCCGGCGCCATAGATGACGCTGCGGCCCCAGCGCCCGTTTTCGTAAACGTAGCTGGTGTCGCGGGCGATGGTCTCCCGGGCCTGCAAGACCCGGCTGCCGTAATAGAGGTTCACCGACGAGGTCTCAAAGAACCACCCTTCGACTCGTTGACCGGCCGCGATGAGCACCACGTTGGTGTCGTCCAAGCCGTAGGGGGCTGCCTCCGCCGAATCGAGATTGTTCAAGATGACTCGGCGGAACAGCCGGCCGAAGTCGATGCGTTCGATCCGGAGATCGTCCGCTTGGCCGCTCCAGTTGGCGGACAGGTTCACGGGCAGCGTATTGTTGGGCGTGGACCAGAGCACGGCAAAGTCCGAGGCGCTGAGGGTGGGCAACGGTGCGCCCAGACTGGAAATCAGGATGGCCCGCAGTTGGGAGGGTTGCAGGGAGCCGCTGGACGTCTGCAGGTAGGGCAGGGAATTCGTGCCCGTGGTGCCAACCTGTAGATTGGGATCCAGCAACAGGCGGCGTTCCTGGCCGGTGGGATTGCGCCGGACCTGATCGGTGGCTTGGGCCAATTGGCCCGCAACCAGAGTCGCCCAGCCGTCCCCTTCCGGGATGCCCCGGGTGCGAATCACCGCCCGCTCAAACCCGCGGGCGAGTTGGGTCAGTTGGTTCGCCTCTTTTTGCCGCTGGGTCTGATTCAAATGTGCCAGGCTCGATTGGGCGACGATGCCCACGATCAGGGCCAACAGGGCGAGCGCACCGATGACTTCAATCAGGGTGAAACCCGTCGGAGGCGGGAATTTAATCCGGTGAGAGAGGGAGGTCTTCATAGCAGTATTCAACGCATGCTTTGCATCAACGAAAGGATGGGCATGAAGATCGCCAGCGCGACGAAGCCGACGATGCCGACCAGGGTCAGGATCAGGATCGGTTCCATCACGCTGAAGAGCTTCTTGATTCGGCGCGGAATGATGACGTTGTAGTATTCCGCGACGTTATCGAGGGCCCCGTCGAGGTTGCCGGTCTTCTCGCCCATCACGGTCAACCGGATGAGCAGGGACGGGAACACGGGGTGGCGGCGGAGGGCTTCGCTCAGGGTCGAGCCTTCTTCAATGCGGTGTTGCACGTCGCGCAGATCGCGGGCGACGACGGGGCTGCCGGCGAGGTCTTCGCAGAGCTTGAGTCCATGGATGATGGAAACTCCCGCCCGATAGAGCACCGCTAGGCTGCGGGCAAAGCGGGACATCGCCAGCATGTGGTTAAGGGGTCCGAACAGCGGCAGTTTGAACTTGAGCTGATCCATCGCGATCGCGAACCGGTGCGACCAGCGGCAGCCCAACATCAAAATCATGGGGCCGCCGAGGAGACCGATGAGCCACATCCACCACGTGGCCTTGGCCAGATCCGAAGCGGCGAAAACGATCTTGGTGGGCATCGGCAGCTCGACCCGCACCGCGGTGAGCAGGGTAACAAACCGGGGCACTACGAACGTAAACAGGACCAACACGAACAGAATCACCATGATCAGCACGACGGCGGGATAGATGGTCGCTTGGCGGACGTCGGAGATGATTTGTTCCTGCCATTCGAGGTAGCGCTTCAGCTCGCTCAGCGATTCCGGCAGCGAGCCGCTTTCCTCGCCGGCGCGGATCAGGCTGATGAACTGGGCGCCGAAGAGGTTGGGGTATTTCGCCATCGACTCGGCCAGTTGCTGGCCCGCTTCGACTTGGTGCCGGAGGTCGGTGATGACTTCGCGGAAGATGGCGTTATCGCAGTCCTGACCGGCGATTTCGAGGGCCTGCACCAGCGGGATGCCCACCTTGGCGGTGAAGTTCATCAGCGTGCAGAAATTGATGAGCTGCCGGCGCTTGGTGCCGCCGTGCAGGCGGGCCGAACGCAGGGAACGCCGGGAGTCGCTGCTCTTGTCGGCCTCGGCCTTGACCAGCCAGATACCGAGGGCTTGGAGTCGTTGCTCCAAGCTGACGGTATTGTCCGCGGCCATGGTGCCCCGCACGGTGCGGCCGTGCTGGTCGATGCCGGAATAAATGAAATTGCTCATGAGCGTGGGCGGGTAAAATCAATCGGCGCGGGCGACGCGCAGGACTTCCTCCACCGTGGAGAGTCCGCTGGTGGCCAGCCGCAGCCCGTCTTCAAACATGGACTTCATGCCCCGGGCGCGGGCGAGTTCGACAAAGGTGTTGGCCCCGGCCCGTTTGATGATGGGCGCGTGGAACGAGTCATCGAGCAGCATGAGTTCAAAGATGCCGTGGCGGCCCTTGTAGCCGCTGCCGCTGCACGCGGGGCAGCCGGTGGGCCGCCAAAGTTGGCGCGGCAGATCGGCGGGCAGCTTGACTTCGTAGTGGGCTAGCTCGGCGTCCACGTCGGTCACGGGCTTGCGGCAGCGGTCGCACAACCGCCGGACCAGCCGTTGCGCGAGCACGCCCAGCAGGCTGCCGGGCAGCAGGAAGGGTTCGACGCCCATGTCGAGCAGGCGAGGAATCGCGCTCGGGGCGTCGTTGGTGTGCAGGGTCGTAAAGACCAAGTGGCCCGTGAGGGCCGCCCGCACCATCAGCGTGGCGGTCTCGGTGTCCCGGGTTTCCCCGACGAGGATGACGTCGGGGTCTTGGCGAAGCAGAGCCCGAAGACCCGCACTGAAGGTGAGGCCCACGTCGTCCTTGATCTGCGTCTGGCGCATGCCTTGGCGACGGAGTTCCACCGGATCTTCGAGCGTGAAAATGCTCAGTTCCGTGGTGCTCAGTTCGTTGAGCACCGAGTAAAGGGTGGTCGTTTTACCGCTGCCGGTCGGGCCGGTCACGATCACCACGCCATAGGGGGAATCGATGACTTTGCGGAGCTGTTTCTCGACGTCGGGCGCCAACCCGATCGAAGCCAGGCTCAAGACGTGGCCGCCGGCGTCGAGGATGCGGCAGACCACGCTTTCGCCGTAGCTGGTGGGCAGGGTTGAGACGCGCAGGTTGATCGGCCGCCGCTTCACCGTCACCGAGGCTCGCCCATCCTGCGGGATGCGGTTTTCCGCCACGTCCATGTCCGCAAGGATCTTCATCCGGGCGATCACCGCGGACTGGAGCGTCTTCGGGATCAGCACGTCCGGCCGCAACACACCGTCCACGCGCACGCGGATGCGCATCACTTTTTCCTCCGGCTCGAAGTGGATGTCACTCGCGCCACAGGTCGCCGCCCGGGTGATGATCTGGCTCACCAAGTTGATGATCGGCGAATCTTCGGCGGACGCGGAAATCTGGGCGGCGGCGGCCACGGAGGCCGCCGTGACGACTTTTTCCTCCGATTCCCGCTTTTCGACGATCCGCTCGATGGAGTCCTCGATCCGCTCGCCGGAGGATTCGAGTTGGTCGAGGAGGTTGAGAATGTCCCGCTCCGGCGCGCTGACGACGTCCAGTTCGCACCCGGTGATGCGGCGGAGGGTGTCAATGGCGACGATGTCAAACGGGTCAGCCATGGCCACGATGAGCGTGCCGTCCTTGCGGGCGTAGGGCAGGGCATGGTGCCGGCGGCAGATTTCGGTGGGGACCAGTCGCACGGCTTCGCGGTCAATGGCGACCGTGCTGAGCTCGACCACCCCGATGTGGGCCTCGGAGGCCACGACGCGGGAGATGATCTCCGGAGTCGCAAAGCCGAGATCCACCAGCACCTTGCGCATGGTGTCGCCCCGGCGGCGCTGCTCCCGGCGGGCCAACTCCAACTGACTCTCAGAGATCGCACCCATCTGGAGCAGTCGGTCCTCGACGGTCAGTGGTTTGATAAAGGCGGCGGTCATGGCGGCGGTCATTTCATTGCGGGGGCGATTCCGGAACCCGATCCGGTGGGGGCGCCCCAGCTACTTGTGCAGCAGATAAATTCTCACGGTGCAACTGCCCGTGGTCCCATCGAGGAGATACTTCACGCGTCCCTTGGTATCGTCCCCCGAGCTCACGCCTAAAGTGGGACCATCGAGCAGACGGTTAATGGCTTGGGCATCCTCCACGCCCACTTCCGTGAGGCGGCATTGGAGGACAAAAGTGCCCCCGGAAGCTTCATTCGCGAGGCTGGGGGCCACGGTGCTGCCGTCGAAATCGTAGGCGCTGGGCGCGGTGGCCGGATCGGCGTCGACGCCTTCGGCGGCGACCAATTCAATGACGGCGGTCGTGCCCAAGCGGCTGGAGAACGACTGTTCGAACAAGAGTTCCGGCACGAGCACGGCGGTGTCCCAGTGGGCCGCCTCGTTCGTATGGGTGAGCAGGTTCAGGGGCAAGCCCCCGGCCCGGCCCAAGCGACCATACTTGGCGATGTAAGAAGTGCCGGCGGAGCGGACCCAATGCAGGTTCACTACCAGCCGGCTGATGGCGGAGTCATTGATCGCGGAGAAGACGCGGGGCACCAACATGCCGGCGAGCACGGCGATGATAGCCAGCACTCCAATCATCTCGATCAACGTAAAACCCGACTGGGCGGGGACCGATTGATGACGTGCAACCTTCATGGCTCGGGCAGGAAATGGGCGGAGAAGTCAGGGAGAGATAAAACCCGGCGGGACTACCGCCGGGTTTTCGCAGAGTAGGCTTAGCCTAGGACCCAGCCGGCTTACTTGTGCGCGATGTAGATCAGCACATCGCCCGTGGTGGCGTCGTATTTGACCCGACCCAGAAGGTCATCCACGCCGCTCGCGCCAGCAAAAGCCACACCGTCCAGGGCCTTGTTGATCGCGAAGGCATCGTCCGGAGCGAGCCCAGTCATGCGGCATTGCACGACCACTAATCCGCCGCCCGCTTCGTTCGAGGTGGCTACGCTGTCGAAATCATACGCGTCGTTGCCTGTGGTGACGGTCGTGGCAGTCGTCTCGCAGGCCTTCAACTCAATGGTGGCGGCCGTGCCGACTTTGGCCTCAAACGGTTTATCCAAGAAGCCTTCGGCGACGAGCACTTTGGCATCCCAAGTGCCAGCCAAGACGTTGTTGGTGCTGAAATCGGTGACCGTGGCGCCGGCGACACCGCCAAATTTGCCATACTTGCCGAAGTAAAGCATCGCGGCGGACTTGACGCCGTTGATGCTCATGACGGCGCTGTTGATGCGCGAATCATTGATCGCGGAGAAGACGCGGGGCACCAACATGCCGGCGAGCACGGCGATGATGGCCAGCACGCCGATCATTTCGATCAGGGTGAATCCGCGCTGACGACGAGGTTGGAGAGGGCGATTGATGTTCATGGGATTACTTTCTTTGGGAACGCTGTGGGTGGTTGTTTTTGGTGCGGTTTTTGGTGCTTAGGAGAACCAAGCCGACCGTCGGCTCGAGGGCGGGTTGGCCACCCCCTGCCGACCGCGGCGTGAGTCCCCGAGCGAATTCAACCTGAGGTTATTCGCCGGCACCCATGGCCATGCACCGCTCCGACCCCCGAGGTTGAAGCATCGCACACAGTGCTCACGGAAACGCGTCCGCGTTCCGCGCCGCCCTGCTGACGACAACAAACAGCGAGCGGCCGCCCCTTCTTCAGGTTTGGTCGGCACGACTTGGTCATCGCGTTGCGGTGTCATGGCACCCAGAGCATTCCCACGCTTTGGGGCTCGGGATACCTCGTGAATGCTGTATTTTACGGGTCAGGTGAATCCTGTAGGCGCCCTACAGTGAATCCTGTAGGCGGACCTTGGCGCAGCGCCCAAATCGGGCTGGGTGGCACCGGGAAAAATTCACCGAGCTAGGGCGGAACCCAGGGGGCTTTCACCCGCTGAACGAGGCGTCTTCAGGAAGCGAGCACGAACCGGGCCGCGGTCTGCCAAGCGGGCTGAAATGGAGTCCGGCGGGAAAACGTGCCGGGGGCAGACTGGGCTCAGGGCTCGACGAGGCCGTTGCGGATGGCGTAGCGGACGAGCTGGGTGATGGAGTGAAGCTCCAGCTTGCGCATCAGGTTGGTGCGGTGGGTCTCCACCGTCTTCACGCTGATGCCGAGGAGGCGGGCGACCTCCTTGTTACTATGGCCTTGGGCGAGCAACTGGATGACTTCGCGTTCCCGGGCGGAAAGCGGCACCGCCGGGGGCGGAACCGGAGCGGCGGCGGGGGCGGGCGTGGATTTGAGGAACGTGTCGAGCACGATGCTGGTCACCGAGGGGGTGAGGAAGGGTTGATCCTGAAGCACGGCCTCGACGGCGGTGATCAGGTCATTGCCGGCCTCGGATTTCAGCAGGTAACCCTTGGCGCCCGCCTGGAGAATCTCCCGCACGATCTGGGCTGAATCATGGACGGTCAGGACCAAGATTCGGATCTTGGGCGCCCGCTCTTGGAGCACGCGGGCGACTTCGAGCCCGTTTTGCTTGGGCATGTTGACGTCGAGCACGAGGAGATCCGGACGGAGCTTCAACGCCAATTTGACCGCTTCGTCGCCGTCCCCGGCCTCGCCGACCACTTCCCAGCCGGCGCGCTCCTCCAGGGTCGCCCGGAGTCCGCGCCGGACCATTTCGTGGTCGTCGGCGATGAGGATGCGAATGCGGTTCATGGCAGGGTGGCGGGCACCGGAAGCATGATCCAGATGCGGGTGCCGGGGGAGCCGGGTTCCAATTGGAAGGTTCCCCGCAACTGCCGGACGCGCTCCCGCATGCCGGACAAGCCGACGCCGGTCGAAACGCCGACCCGCTGAAATTCGGCCAACACTTCGGCCGGGATGCCGCGGCCTTGGTCCGAGACTTCAAGGCGCACCGACTTGCGTTCGCGGGTCAATTCCACGCGTGCAGTTTTGCTCCCGGAGGAGCGGTGGATGTTGGAGAGGCATTCCTGCACGACCCGGAAGAGGGTCAGCTCGATCTGTTCGGGCAGGCGATCAAAATTGTCGGTGGCCTTGAACGTGACCTCGATGCCGCTGCGTTGGGCGAAGCCGTCGAGGAACCAGCGCACGGCCGAGACTAGGCCCATCTCGTCGAGCAGCGGCGGGTGCAGGAGATAGGACATGGTCCGGATCTCCTGCGAACTCTGTTTCGCCAACCGCAGGCACTGGGTGAGATTGGCGCCGGCGGGAGTTTCCGCCCCGCCCCACTGCCGCTGCACGCGGGCCAGTTCGATTTCTAGGGCAGCCAAGGCTTGGGCGGTGGAATCGTGCAACTCACGGCCGATCCGGCGGCGTTCATCATCCTGTGACCGCATGAGCGCGCCGGCGAGCAGCGACATGGCGTTCTCCACCTGTTTTTGGTCGGTCAGGTCGCGCATGATCGCCGCCAGTGAATCCACGCGGCCATCCTCGGTGTAGCGGGCCACGATCACTTGCGACACGGGCATCTCCAGCCCGCTGAGCCGGCGGAGAAAGCCTTCGCCGCTCCAGACGCCGTGGGTGCGGGCGGCCGGCAGGGCGTGTTCGACGAAGTCTGCCCGCGACGCCGGGGAAACCAGATCCGCCAAGGCGAGTTGCGTCACGGGGGCGGACGCCGTCAACCCGAGCAAGGCGCGGCCGGCGTTGTTCAAGTAGACGAGTTGCCCATCGGCCCGGGCCAAGCCCACGAGATCGGGCGTCGCCTCAAGCATGGCGAGCAGCCGGGCTTGGGTCTCCAGCGCCTCCCGGCGCAACGCCTCTTGTTTTTGCAGCCGCGCTTCCACGGCGGCGAGCAGCGACAAGGTGTCGAACGGCTTCTGGAGATAATCGTCGGCCCCGCCGTCCATGCCCCGGCGCATATCGGTCGCGTCGCTGCGCCCCGTCATGATGATCACGGGGATCGTGGCGAGACTGGGATTAGCCCGCACGCCGGCGAGGAGCGAAAAACCGTCGGCATCCCCCAAGTTAATGTCCGTGAGGATTAAGTCGGGCCGCTCAGCTCGCGCCAAGCGGAGCCCTTCCTCGGCGGTGGCGGCTTCGATGACGGTATGGCGTTTGACGGCGAGGATGCGCCGCACGATGTCGCGACACGCCGCGTCGTCTTCAATGACCAGGATTTGACCCACAGGAGTTTGAGCTTTCGGGCCGCTTGGGGTGGGCGAAGGGCGGATTTGCCCAGCCTGATGGCTCGGGCGAATCTTGGCCCTCCGACTCCGACGCAGCGAGAGCGAGTAGGGTATCGGCACTTGGGAGCCAGACTGGAGTTTCAGGGTGGGTCGGAGTTTGAGCCGGTCGCGGAAGCGGGGTGCGGTTTGGTCAGCCAGTTCCCCAAGCGAGCGTGGTTCTCGCCCCGCCGGACTGAATAAAGGAACGCCGTTGGGCGTGCCACCCCACTCCGCCCGGCGCAGTGCAGCCAGCCGCGGAGCGGCGTTAGAACGTAACCCCAAGCGTGAGCTGTGGGTGGTGGGCTGTCGCCCCTGGAAGCCGGCCACTGAAATCAGGAACTAGTAAACGCCCACGGTGGTTCTCCGGTGGGCCGCCCGGGTCAAACGCACGGCAGTGGCTTGGTAAGTTCGAGGTTTGGGTCGGTGCCGGGGAGGGATTTTCGGGCTGAACGACGGGATAACTTCTGCTTTTTAGGCAGGCACAACTTCCCTACCGTCCCGCCCCAGAATGTTCGACCGCGACCACCTAGATTCCTTTTGTGAACGAGCGATCACTGGCTTGATGCTGGCGACCCTGTTCGTCGCGGCGACCCTGTTCGGCGGCGCGCGGAATTCGGAATTTGCCCTGATCGCAGGCATGACCGGCGCCACGCTGCTGCTCTGGCTGGTTCGTTTCTGGATTAACCCTTCGCACCGCTTCCTGCTGCATCCGGCCGTCTGGCCCGGGCTGGGTTTCCTCGGTTACGCCGCTTGGCGTGCGACCCAAGCGGAGGTTCCCTACCTGGCCCGCCAAGAACTCCTGCTCGTCGTGGTGGCGGGAGTCGCCTTCCTGCTCGCCTTGCACAATCTGCACGGGCAGGACACGACCCAGGCGGTCGTTCATGGCTTGGCCGGATTGGGCTGCGTCATCGCTGGCTACGCGATCATTCAAGCGCTCGGGCAGTCGCAAAAGGTGCTCTGGCTGGCGCAACCGGCCGATTATTTCAAACGTGCGGGCGGCACCTTTATGAACCCCAACCACCTCGCGGCCTTTCTCGGGTTGCTGGTGCCGCTTTCTGTAAGCCAGTTCCTGCTCGGTCGGGGCAAGGCGGTCATCAAGGTCCTCCACGGCTACGCCGCCCTGATGATGCTCGGCGGTATCGCGGTGACGATGTCCCGGGGCGGTTGGATCGCGGTCGCCGTCGGCTTGGGCGGCTTGCTGGTCTGGATCGGTTTTCGCCGGCGGGAACTGCGCCTGCCCATCGCCATCCTCGCCCTGCTCATGGTCGGGGGCGGGTGGTTCTTCTACCGCACCTCGGAAAAAGCCCGGGCCCGAGTCACCAATGTGGCCAAGGCGGACAACCGAGACGCGGGCCAGGGCCGGACGTGGTTGTGGAAACCGGCGGTGAAGATGTGGGCCGACCATCGTTGGTTGGGCGTGGGGCCGGGCCATTTTGACGCCCGTTTCCCGCAATACCGCTCGCCTGAAGTCCAGTTGAGCCCCGGTTGGGTGCACAACGAATACCTCAATCTGCTCACCGATTACGGCGTGGCGGGAGCCTTGCTAGCCGCGGCTGCCGTGGGCGCCTTTGGGTGGAGCGCGGTGCGGTCCGTCAAATATGTCGAACGCGGCAGCAGTGACCTCGGCAACCGGGGCAGCAACCGCACGGCGTTTTTTGTCGGGGCCAGCTCCGGCCTCGGCACGCTCGCCCTGCATTGTTTCGTGGACTTCAATCTTCACATCCCCGCGATTGCCTTCGCAGGCGCGATCATCAGTGGTTTGCTCGCTTCCACCCTGCGGTTTGCGACCGAGCGATTTTGGCTGACGCCGCGTTTGGCCGGCCGCGTTCTCGTCACCGGGGCCGGGATCGGCACCTTGGTCTGGTTGGGGCCCCTCGCCAGCCAGTTGGGTCGCGAGGGCGTGATTCTGAACCGTTCCGCCGCCGCCACCGCGATCACCCCAGAACTGCTGACCAACCTCGACGCCGCCGCCGCGCTGGTGCCCGATAATCCCCGCACTGCCTTCGAACTGGGCGAAAATTATCGCCGACTGAGCTTCGCCGGTGACGACGACTGGCAAAAGCACGGCACCCAAGCTCGGGTGTGGCTGGAGCGCGCCACGCAGTTGAATCCGTATGACGCCCGCGCCCGGTTGCGACTGGCCCAGACCCTGAGCTGGATTGGAGAACGAGAACGCGCCGAAAAGGAATTCGCCGAAGCTCTGCGCCTCGGCCCCAATGACGTGTCCGTGGCCAATGGCGTCGCGTGGTTTTTGCTCAGCAACGGCCGCGCCGCGGAGGCCAAACCCCTCCTCGAAGCCTCGCTCAAGTGGAAGTGGTGGGACAACTGGGCGGCGGTTGATTACCTTCAGAAGGCGGAACAAGCACTGAAGCAGCCTTGATCCGGTCGGGGCCAAGCCGATGCTGGGCTTCGCTGCCCACTGCTATGAACAAGACCGCGATCATTTCCTCCGGACTCGGTTGGGTGCGCCGCGGCAACGAGGCTTGGGCGCAAGGTGTGGGCGAGGCGCTGCGGGCGGACGGCACACCCGTGACGCTGTTCGGCAGTGGTCCGCTGAAGCCCCAATGCGATTACCAACGCGGCCTCACTCTACGCCGGGATCATCCGCTGTGGCGCCGGTGGCTGAGTTGGGGGCGGCGTTACGGTTGGGAACAATCCCTGCTCGCCGTGTGGCTGTCCCACCGCCTGCACCCCACGGGCCATGACGTAGCGCACACAGGCGATCCTCAAGTTGCCTCCGGTCTCCAGCGGCGCCGGGCGCGGCATGGGGCAACCGTGATCTACAAGGATGGCTTGCTACTGGGGCCGGATTGGAACCGGAACTTCGACTGGGTGCAGGTGCTGGCTCCCCATTACCTCGAAGCGGGCGTGGCGCAGGGATTGGACACCCGGCGGTGGCGGATGATCCCGCACTTCATTGAGCCGGAACGCTTCCAGACCGTCCGACCGCGCGCCGAACTTCGCCGCGAAGTGCTCGGCCAAGAATTGCCCCCGGGCGCCGCGCTGGTGCTCGCCGTCGGCGCCTTGGCGACCCAGAGCCACAAGCGGCTCGATTGGGTGGCCCGCGAGGTGGCCCGCGTGCCGGCGACGCATCTGCTCGTGGTCGGGCAAGCAGATCGGGCGGACGAGGCCGCGTTTGAAGCCGCCGTGCGCCCACTGCTGGGGGAGCGGTTGCACGTGCGCACCAACCTCGATCCGAGCGACCTGCCGCGGTATTTTCAGGCGGCGGATGTGTTTGCCCACGCCGCCCTCCGAGAGCCCTTTGGACTGGTGCTGATTGAGGCTTTGGCGGCGGGCTTGCCCATCTTGGGCCATGTTTTTCCCGTAACGCGGTGGATCATTGGGGACGGAGGCGAAAGTCTCGACATGGAATCTGCCGGGGCGCTGACCGCCGCCTTAACCCGACTGGTCAACGCGCCGGCCGAACGCGCTGCCCTGGGGGTGCGGGCGCGGGCGCGGGCGCGGGCGGAATTCAGTCCCGGAGTCATTCTGCCGCGCTACCAACAACTGTATGCGGACATTCGCGCTGACCGTTTGGCCGCGGCCCGTTAAGGCATGAACGTCGCCTTTCTCAACGAAAACACGCTGGGGCACACCAGCTATCTACCCCGCTTTGCCGCGACGTTGGCCGCGCGCCCGGAACTCGGCGTGACCCCCTACGTCCTCGACGCGTTGCCGTTGCCGGCTCACCTCCGGCGGTTGGGCGACACGGCGATCCGGGGGTTGTGGCAAGTGGGGCTCGATTTTCACGCCACCCGGTGGCGGATTGCCATCAGTCGGCATGCCCGGGAGCAATTGGACGCTCTCCGGGCGCAAATTCAGCTCGATGCGGTCGTGGTGAACACGCAGAGCACCGGGCTCGAACTCGGCGACCTACCTCGCGAACTCCCGATCTTGGTGGCGTTGGATGCGACCTTTCGACAGCTCGCCGATTCCCCGTGGTTGGGGCCCAACCGACTGAGCCGCTGGTTACAGCCGGTTACGCTCAGCCGATTGTTGCGCCGGGAGCGGGACTTGTTTGCGGTCGCCTCCCGGTTGCTGCCTTGGTCGGAACGGGTCGCTGAATCCCTCCGCCGAGACTACGGCATCGGTGGGGAGCGGATCGAAATCCTGCCGCCTTCGCTGGCGGCGCCCGCAGTCCGGGTGGTGCGGACCCAACCGCGGCTGCCGCAGTTGTTGTTCTTGGGTGGTGACTTCGTGCGAAAAGGGGGGCCGCTCCTGCTCGAAGTGTTTCGCCGCGAGTTGGTGGGACGCGCCGAGCTACAGTTGGTCACGCAGTCGGACGTGCCCGCTGAACCGGGCGTGGTGGTGCATCGGGGCGTGCAGGCGGGCAGCCCGGAGTGGTTGGCGCGCTGGCACGAGGCGGACCTATTTGTGTTTCCGTCCAAGCTGGAGACGTTTGGCATCGTGTTGCTGGAAGCGTTGGCCTTTAAGGTGCCGGTCGTGGCGTCGGCGGCGGGCGCGGCCAGTTCGATTCTGGGCCAGGGGGCCTTCGGGCGCGTGGTCGATCCCCTGACTGCCGACACTCTTGCGGCCGCGCTCAAAGAGGCTTTGGCTGCGCCGGAAGCGAGGGTGAGTCGGGCGGCGGCGGGACGAGCCTCGTTCGAGGAACGATTTGAATTGGGACGCAATGCCGGGCGACTGGCCGAACTGCTGCACACGCTCGGGCGGCGCTCGTGAATCAGCCGACTTCTTCGCCCAATTCGACGTTCCAGTAGGCGAGGTCGAGGAAATGTTTCCAAGCCGCGTGGACGGGCCCACCCAAGGTGACGTGGACAAATGGCCGCCACTTCGGGCGTTTCGGTTTGCGCACCAAGCGTAGCCCAGCCTCCATCGGGGTCCGGTTCGCCTTGCGCGTGTTACACCGGATGCAGGAGCAGACGATGTTTTCCCAACTGGTTGGGCCGCTCCGATCGCGCGGCACGACGTGGTCCAGGTTCAAGTCGCGGCGCTCGAAGACTTTACCGCAATACTGGCAGGTGTTGCGGTCCCGTTCGAAGATGTTGTGGCGGGTGAATTTGACCTCCTTTTTCAACTGGCGGTCGAACACTGCCAACAAGATCACCCGGGGCACGCGGATCTTGAAGGAGATCGTTCCGACCGTTTCGTCGCCCGGCACCACCGACGACAAGTCGCGCCACTGTTTGAAATCGTAAGTCTTAAAATCGCCGTCGTCGTCGCCGAAGACCACTTGGGCGTGGCCTTCGAAGAGCAGCGTCAGCGCCCGTCGCACCGAGCAGACGTTGACTGCCTGCCAGAGGCGATTGAGCACCAGCACCTGTTGTTGGAGAGCGAGGCCCATAAGGCAACCTTGGGTGATTGCACCGTTTAGGTATCCGAGGTCGTCGGTGAAGTCAACTTCGTGGGCGGCGCTGGCTGTAACAAATTATGGCCGCTGATAGGGAGGGGTTTTCGCCTAAGAAAGCCTGCTCACGGCGACTTTGGGATTGACGTTAAAACCACTTGAAGGCGCGGTTGTGGGCGTCGAGGGAGTTTTTTGTGTCAGTGATTGTCCCCTCGAAACCATGACCACCTACAGCAGCGAGACCTCCAAATTTCGGCAACTCCTCCTTCCGTTTTGCCAAGGCTATGGGATCGACATTGGTTTCGGAGGGGATGCGGTCGCGGCGCATGCGATCCGAATGGATTTGCCCCAACCCTATGCGAGCGCTGGGGATGCCTCCGTGCAATTGGGCGGTGATTGCCGGAATTTGCTTTGGTTTCGGGACGATGTGCTGGAATTCGTTTACTCGTCCCATGTCTTGGAAGATTTCCCCGAGGAGTTGACGGCTTCGGTGCTCGAAGAGTGGTCGCGGGTCCTCAAGCCAGGTGGTAATTTGGTGCTCCTCTTGCCGGATCAAGTGCGCTACGCATCCTATTGTGCGCGGGTTGGAGCTCCCCAAAACGACCATCATTCGATCGCGCATTTTTCGTTCGATTACGTTTCTGGCGTGGCGCGCAAACTCGGAAACTTGGAGGTCGTCGCCAGCTTTCCCGAACTGGGTGATTACTCGTTCGGAGTGGTTTTTAGAAAAAATGCAGCGACCCACTCCCAGTCCAATCAACTCGCCGCACTTGAGGCCAAACTGGCGGACACCTTCAGGGAACGGGACCAGATCCAATTGCAGTTGAATCGGATCCGACTGCATCCCGCCTATCGGTTTGCTCGAATGCTCAAGTCGTGGGTCAAGTAGCTTTCGGGCTTGGCCAAGCTTAGCGCCTTGGTGGCCCCCTTTGTTTTCGGGCCGCCAAGGGGTGTTAAAAGTTCAATCGAAGTTTCACCAGTTCACCCTCGCAGCCTATACCCACTTCGACCACCGCTCACAGGCCTACTTGGATATGAACCTACGCCAATTTGAAAACGTTCCCCTCGTAGGCAGCCTCCGGACGGCTTACCTGCGCCAACTGGCTAACACCGTTTCTCCGGCCGGCATCCTTGCCTGGAGCGGGCGAATTCCTGCCCTACGCCGCCTCTTGCAACGCCCTCCTGTTTCCGATCTTCGCCGGGTCAAAAATATCGGAGTGCTGCGCTACGACGGCATGGGGGACATGGTGCTGACTTCAGGAATGCTGCGTGAACTGCGGCGCTGCGTGCCGAATGCCAAGATCACAATGATCTGTCGCACGCCTTGGGCGGCATGGATGCGCACCTGCCCCTGGGTTGATCAGGTGCTCGACCTCGAGATGACGTTTCCAACTCGCTTCTATGAGCAGCGGCGCGTCCTGCAACTATTACGGTTTGCCCGCCGTGAAATTTGGCCCCTCGAATTGGACGTGCTCCTCCAACCCGGCACGCTTTATTGGTATTTCAATTCGCGCGCCCTCGCTTGGTTCACCGGCGCCCCGGTGCGGGCCTGCTGGGAAGATCCGAATTGGGGCGTTGATACCGGCGGTGGATTCCACACCCATAACCTGCCCTTTCCGAACGCTTGGCACGAGACGGACAAGTGCTACCGGATGTTGGAGGCGGTGGGCTTGAATCCCCAAGGGCGTCACTTGGAGTGCTGGTGGACCGAACAAGAGGGAAGCGCGGCGGCCGAACTCGCCCATAACGCCCGAAATGGCAGACGGCAGTTGGTGGCCCTAGGATTAGCCTGCAGTGAAGAGCCCCGGCGGTGGCCAAAAGAACGCTTTTTGGAAGTGATTCGCGCCGTGAGTCGCGAGCGGAATGTCTCATTCATGGCCTTCGGTGGCCTGGACGTCGCTGAGACGTGCCATTGGTTGGCGGGACAGGTTCCCGACCAAGTGTGCTATCTCGGGCCGAAACACACGTTGGGCACGTTGTGGGCGGCCATCGCTCAGTGTGACCTCTACTTGGGCAACGACACGGGTTTCACCCACATGGCCGCGGCTGCCCGGGTTCCGGTAGTTGATATCCGAGGGCTGCCGGTCGGGGCGCGTTTGGGCACGCGCGGCGACCCTTGTCACACGGGGCCTTATGACACCATCTGTCGCGTGGTGCGCCCGCCCGCAGGCACGCCGGTGGACGCCCCGCTAGATGCAAAATTGGTCCCCGTGGAGCCAGTGCTCACGGCGACTTTGGAATTGCTCAGCCGCTCGCCGGCGAAATCGGAGTGAGGGAAATGTTGAGCAGATTACTGACCTTTTCGGCGAAGTTGAGGTTGGCTTCTCGACTCAACGGTAGGGCTTCGGGATACGCCTGAGGTTCTTTGAGTCGCTGTTCCCAGCTTTCGATTTGGGCGCGAACGATGGGAAATCGGAAGCCTTCAAACTTCGACGAAAAGGGGATGGCAATGACTTTTCGTCCGAGCAACTGCCCCCAGTAGGCCCCGTGATAGCTACTGGTTACAATCGTCTCTCCGGACGCAAGGAAGGTGAGGACTTCACGCAAGGAACGACTGCCGTTTGATATTCTAGGGTGAGCGCGCTGCGGAATCGGAAAATCCTTATGGTCGTAGATCACTAGCTCATGGACCGGTGCGAGCCCGCGGCACTCGTCTATCAAGGGACTCATACAGCTTACGCAAGGAACCCATTCTTGGTCCGTGCCCCAATCTCGGATTCCAGCAAGTTTGACCCGGTCATTTAGTAGTGGCCCACCGCCAGATCCATCCGCGTGGAGGTTTTGCCCAATGCCCCAGTAAATGAGCGGTCCTCGATAGTTTGAGAGCAGACGCTGAACTAAGGTCGTGAAATAAAAAATCCCGCCGCCGCCTAAAATGACCGGGTTCCGTGAATGCCAGAACAGTCGGGCGTTGGAGAGAGCCAAAATGTCCTTCCTGAACACCCGTTTGCTGGAGGAAAAATAGTCAAAAGGGCAGCACGAGGCGTCGCCAAGGTTCTCCCGGTTCGCTTCGAGGCGGTAGACGCTGAGTAAACTGGGGCGAAACAACCGGTCCAACCTCTGGAGGTGGGCGGGAAATACGCTGCCATGGGAAAGCATCGCTGCCATGTGTTGGCTGATCGTAGTCACCTTGAAAAATGGGCAACTGAAACGCTGCTCACCAATCCGCCCTTGTCGGAAAGTCATCAAGTTTGGCTAGGGCTGCTAAAAAACTTCGTGCATTTGGGGCGGAGGTCACTTGTCCGGCAAGTCTACCTCGGCCTTTGTTGTTCGCGGAAATCCCCATTTTTGATGAAGATCAAATCAAACAGGGCGGCCCATGTCAGGCTGCCCTCGTGGCCCGTATGCAACTTACCACGCCGTCCCTCGTGCCTGATCGTCGTTCCCTCACGTGGCGCGAACTGACCGCGGAGCCGTTCCGCATCTTTTTTCCGCTCGGACTCCTGCTTGGGGTCGGCGGAGTCCTGCTTTGGCCGCTCCATTTTTCCGGAATTTGGCCCGCGTATCCCGGCACGGCGCACGCCCGCCTGATGGCGCACGGATTCTTCGGCAGCTTTGTGCTCGGTTTTTTGGGCACCGCGCTCCCGCGAATGCTCGGCACCCGACCGTTTTCCAGTCTGCTGGTCACGAGCCTGTGGTTGACCCAAATCGGCGCCATGGGCCTGCACGCCGCGGGCTTCACGGTCGCGGCCGACGGCACTTTTCTCGCCGTGCTGTTGCTCTTGGGTGGGGCCGTGGTTGCCCGTTTCCGCGAGCGTTCGGAGCTGCCGCCGCCCGGTTTTGTTTTGGCCGCGTTGGGGTTGTTGTGTGCCGTCACGGGGTTGGTGGCTGGATTCTGGCCGTTAGACGAAGCGGCGAACGCAATTCAAGCCGTGGTGCCGGCCCGGTTGATGTATCAGGGCTTCCTAATTCTTCCGGTGCTCGGGGTGGGTGGCTTCATTTTCCCCGGGCTGTTGGGTTCGCCCGAGCGCCCTGATTTCCCCGCCACCCGGCGACCGACGTCCGGTTGGCTGCACGCAGCGGCTTGGGCGGGCGCGGCGGGCGGAGCGATCATGGTTAGTTTTTTCCTCGAAGCGCAGGGGCAGATTCGGCTTGGCCACTTGCTGCGCGTGGGGGCGGCGGGCCTCTACTTAGGTTGGCAGATTCCGCTCCGGCAAGCGGCCGGAACACGCTCCACCGCTGCCTACAGTCTGCGGGCTGGCTTGGGACTCATGCTGGCAGGTTTGTTGGCGGTGGCGCTGTTTCCGCCGTGGCGGGTGGCGTGGTTGCACCTGACGTTGGCGAGTGGGTTGGTGGCGGTCACGTTGGTGGTGGCCACTCGGGTCGTGTGGGGGCATAGCGGCCAGCGCCAGCGACTGCAGGCCCGCAATGTCTGGCTGATCGTGGCGTTGGCCTTGCTCTTCAGCGGAACCCTGACCCGCATCACGGGCGATTTCCTGCCCCAAATCCTGCCCACCCACTACAGCTACGGCGCTCTGATGTGGGCGGCCGGGGCGATTCTCTGGGCGTGGCAGGTGCTGCCGGCGGTCTTGGTTGCGGACGAGGCCGGCTAATCGTGGGCCTGACTCGACAGTCGGCAGCCCACGGGCTTAGGTTTCGACTCCAGCCTAGTGGAACCGACTCGTATGAAACTCGACCTGCTCGTTGGCGCCCAACGCCGCGCCCTCCTCGATTTGACGCTCCTCGCCATGTATGCGGACGGCCACTTGGCCGCCGTCGAAGATCAGCGGGTGCGGTCGCTCCTCGGGGCGCTCGGTTGTCCCACGGAATCCGAGGCGGCGCGGGAATACGACGAAGCCATCGGCCGGATCAGTCGGCACGCGGGTTCGGTGGCCACTGCGACTGACCACGCTGTGGAATTGGCGAAGTGCTTTGGCACGCCCGCCGAGCGGCAGGAAGTTTTGGCGGTGCTCGACCAGTTGGTGGCCAGCGACCGGCACATTTCCGTGACGGAAACCGAGCTGCTTGCGGCCCTCAAGGAGGCGTTGGCCAGTTGAAGGGCGAACCCACCAACCCGCGCCCGGTTCCGGCGGCAGGTTGGCGGCGGGGTCACGTCACTTCACCAAACCGACCTGCTTCAAGGTGGCGGCGACGAGTTCGCGCGACTTGGCGGTGATGGGCACCAAGGGGAGACGGAGTTCTTCCGTCAGCATTCCCAAGAGGGCGAGTGCGGCCTTCACCGGGGCGGGATTTGATTCGACGAAGAGGTTCTTAAAGAGCGGATAGAACTGGGCGTGTAGCTTTTGCGCCTTGATCAAATCACCGCTGGCGTAGGCATTCACCATCGCGCTGACCTGTTTCGGCGCCACGTTGGACGCCACGCTCACCACGCCGGCGGCCCCCACCGACATGAACGGCAGCGTCAACGAGTCGTCGCCACTCAGGATCGTGAATTTCGCGGGCAGCGCAGCGCGCAATTGGCTCACCCGGTCGCACGAACCGCCGGCTTCCTTGATCGACACGATCGTGGGGCAGTCTTGGGCGAGGCGCACCACGGTCTCGACGGCGATCTCGATGCCGCAGCGGCCGGGGATGCTATACAGCATCAGGGGCAGCCGGGTGGCGGCGGCGATGGCTTTGAAGTGCTGGTAGACGCCTTCCTGCGTGGGCTTGTTGTAATACGGCGCGACTTGGAGCGAGCCCACGGCCCCGACGGCGGCCGCCCGCTCGGTCAGGTAAATGGCTTCGCGGGTCGAATTGGCGCCGGTGCCGGCCAAAACCTTTACCTTGCCCGCCGCGGCCTTCACGGCGACTTCGACGACCCGGATGTGTTCGTCGTAGTCGAGCGTGGGCGATTCGCCGGTGGTGCCGACGGGGATGATGCCGTCCACGCCGCCTTTGACCTGGGCCTTGACGAGGCGTTCGAGGGCGGATTCATCCAACTGGCCGTTACGGAACGGCGTGACGATGGCGGTGTAGGTGCCGGTAAACATACAAAACGGGCCGGAAGCGTCGGAACTGGGCCCGGCTTTGGAAAGGGGTTTTTCCACCTGCCCCGCGAGCAGGCCACGGCGGTGGTTTCTCCCCTCGCCCTCCGCCCGGTCCATTGGTATCCCTGCCGGGCACATGACGAAGCTCATCATCAATGGGGCGAAGGGGCGCATGGGGCAGACCCTGCTGAGTTGCGCCGCCCGCATTCCCGAACTGCAAATCGTCGCCGCTACGGACGTGGGGGACGACTTGTCTGGCCCACTCGCCCAATGCGACGCCGTGATCGATTTCACGCTCCATCACGTCACGGCCGACGTGGCGACGCTCTGTGCGCGTCATGGCAAGGCGCTGGTGATCGGCACCACCGGTCATAGCGAGGCGGAAAAGGCGGTGATCCGGGCGGCGGCCGCGACGATCCCGATGGTCTGGGCCACTAATTTTTCGACCGGTGTAAACACCCTCTTCTGGCTCACGCGCAAAGCCGCGGAAATCCTGGGTCCCAGCTTCGATCTTGAGGTCGTCGAGATGCATCACCGCTTGAAGAAAGATGCCCCGAGCGGCACAGCCACCACGCTGCTCGAAATTCTCGCCGACGTGCGGAAGCTCCAGTTGGAAGAAGCCCTCCGCCATGGTCGCAAGGGCATCACGGGTGAACGCACGAGCGAGGAGATCGGCATTCACGCCCTGCGCGGGGGCGACGTGGTGGGCGATCACACCGTCATCTTTGCCGCGAACGGTGAGCGCGTGGAACTCACTCACAAGGCCAGCAGCCGGGAGACCTTTGCCAACGGCGCGCTACGGGCGGCCCAATGGGTGGTCGGGCGGGCGCCGGGCATCTACGACATGCAGGCTGTGTTGGGGCTCAAGTGATGTCTAATCCGGCTATCATCCGCCTCGATTTTGTCGAGAACGAGGAGCTGTTCCTCGAAGCCTACGACCGGCTGCCCGCCGAGCTGCGGGTGAGCCGCAACACGAAGTTGGCCACGCCGCTGCTGATCTTGGTGGGGGTGGTGCTCGTGGGATACCGCTGTGTGGACGATTACCGGGCCGAAAACCCACTGTGGTGGCTGGGCTTGGTGATTGGGCCAATAATCGTTGGCCTGATCTGGTTCTGGAGCCTCAGCAGGCAAGCCCACCGGCGGGCCTTCATCCGCGGCTTGCGGCGGCATTTCGAGGGCGGGTCCCGCCGGGGCAGTGCCACGTTTAACGAAGCAGGTTTTGTCTCGATGCGCGATGACGGTCGCAGCAAGGAACACGCTTGGAGCGATGTGCCCCGGGTGATTCTTCGCCCGGATGGCTGCTTTGTGTTTATCGACGAGACGACGTCATTCTGGTTTCCGAAACGCGTTTTTGAGTCGGAGTCCGCTTATCAACGGTTGGAAGCGTTGCTGGTCCGGCACGTGGCCCGCATCGAACGCCTCACGGCATGAGTGCGGGGCCGGTGATCATCGCACTGGGCGCCAACCTAGGGGAACCCGGCCGGCAATTGGTGGCGGCGATGGACCGATTGGAAGCTCTGGCCGGGGCCCCAATCCGGCGCTCGTCGCTCTGGGAAACCACGCCGGTCAATTGTCCGCCGGGATCCCCTCGCTTTGCTAATGCCGTGGTGGTGTTTGCCCCCCAGCCGGCGGAATCGCCCGAGTCGCTGTTACTGAAATTGCAGGCGTTGGAGCGGGAATTTGGCCGGGTGCCCAAGTTGGTGCTCAATGAAGCCCGGCCGCTTGATTTGGACCTCATCGCCTGGGGCTGCGAGACGCGGTCGCACCCGCAACTTACACTGCCGCACCCCCGTGCGCACGAGCGGGAGTTCGTGCTGCGCCCCTTGGCGGAAGTGTGGCCGGAGTTCGTCTTACCCGGGCAGTTGCAAGGTGTGGGCGCCTTGCTGGCAGCGTTATCGCCCGATCCGCGGTTCCGGCGTTTGGCGGATCACTCCATGTCCCGCGACCAATAGAGGATCCGGCTGCAGTTGATGCAGGTGATGATGTCGGTCTGGGCCTTGGCGCTGACAAAGGTCTGCTGGGTCAGCTTCATGTGGCAGCCGCCGCAGAAGCCGCCCTTGATGGGCACCACCACGTTGTCGCCCTTGCGTTCGAGCAGGTGCTCGTAGCGCGCCAAGGTCGTTTCATCCACGTTTTCGGCGAGGGCAGCGCGTTCGACCGAGGCGGACTCGAACTCGCGCTTCAAATTGACTTCGCGGGCGGCGAGATCGGCGAGCTGTTTGTCGGATTCCGCTTTCTGGGCGGCGGCGATCTTGGCCGCTGCCTCGATCTCTTGGGCGATCACCTCCGCCTGTTCCATCAACCCGAGCTCGACGTCTTCCAAGGCGTGGATCTCCCCCTTGGTCGTTTCGATCTGGTGGGCGTAGGCTTTGTATTGGTCGTTGCTCTTGGTGGCCCCCTGCTGGGTTTCGAGCTTGCGGATGAACTCCTCCTTGGAGTTGACCTCGAGTTCCAGCTTCTTGCGGTCGCTTTCGATCTGGCGCCCCTTTTGCTTCACGGTGTCAAAGACGGCCTGGGTCTGGGTGGCTTTGTCTTGGAGTCGTTTCCGCTGGAGTGGGGCATCGGCCAGTTCGGCTCTCAGGCGTAGCAACTTGCGGTCGCGGTCTTGGAGGATCAGCAACTGCTCGATGACGGGAAGCATGATGCCCGGACGCTATCGGCCGTCCGGGCTGCGGGTCAACGGCGCGCCGTGGGAAGTTCCGGCGGGTTGCGCCCCGTTCGGACCGCCGTAATCTCCCGCCATGATTCCGTTTGAGCGATGGGTAGTGCGGGCTGCGGTTGCGGCCCTGCTCTTGGCTTCGATCCAGACGACCCGGGCGAAGGAGGAGCCCAAGGCCGCCCGCTCGGTGGCCCGCCAGGTTAATGAGGCCTTTGTCGCGGTGGCGGCCGAAGTCGCCCCGTCGGTCGTCGTCATCAGTGTGGTGCAGAAGCCTGACATGGCGGCCGGCGCCGACGGCCATCCGTTGCTGGAACTTTTTCCCGAGGAATTGCGCGAACAGATGGAGCAATACTTCGACCAGAAGAAGAAAGAGGCGCCGAAGGAATCCCGCCGCGAACGCCGGCCGGCGCCGACCGGGAACGGGTCCGGCGTCATCCTCCGGGCGGACGGCTACATCCTGACCAACCAACACGTCGTCGAGGAAGCCGAGCAAATCACTGTAAAACTGAGCGACGGGCGTGAATTCAAGGCCGAGTTGACCGGGCTTGATGAAAAAGCCGACGTCGCCGTCATTCGGTTGGTGGATCCGCCCAAGGATCTCAAGCCGGCGAAGCTCGCCGATTCCTCGGCGGTTCGGGTTGGGGAATTTGCGATCGCCATCGGCGCCCCGTTTGAACTCGAACACAGCTTCACCTTTGGGCACGTCAGCGCCAAGGGGCGCAACAACGTGATGCCCTTCACGCAGCGGGGTAACGCCATGGAACAGGACTTCATCCAGACCGACGCCAACATCAACCCCGGCAATTCGGGTGGGCCGCTTGTGAACCTCGAGGGCGAAGTCATCGGCATCAATTCGCTGATCCGCGGCTTGGGCACCGGCATCGGCTTTGCCATTCCCTCGAACTTGGCCAAGGAGATCAGTGACGAACTGATCGCCCACGGCAAATTCACCCGGGCTTGGCTCGGCATCAGTATTGGCAACCTGCGCGAAAACGCCGATTACGCCGAGATGCTGAAGGGGGTGAAAGAGGGGGTGGTCGTCAACGCCCGCGTGCCCGAGGGGCCGGCGGCGAAATCCGACCTCAAGGACGGCGACGTCATCACCGCCGTGGATGGCAAGGCGGTGAAGGAATCGGTGGAATTGCGGGCGCTCGTCAGCCGTAAAAAGCCCGGCGAAGAAGTCACCCTCGACGTCCATCGGTTGGGCAAAAATCTAAAGATTAAAGTGCGTCCCGAAGCCTATCCCGAAGCCGGTTCGATGGTGACCTCAGTCCGCCCGCGGCGCGCTCCGACAGAAGCAGAAACCCTGCTCCTCGGCCTCACGGTGAAACCGTTGACCAAGGAGAGCGCCAAGAAGTTCGGAGCCGAATTGCAACCCGGCGTCATCATCACCGAAGTGGAATCGAACAGCATCGCGGCCGAGCGCGGCTTCCAATCCGGTGATATCATCACGGACATCAATCACGAGCCCATTACATCCCTGAAGGAGTTTCAGGAGGCGATGAAACAGGGCGACCTCAAGAATGGAGTGCTGCTCAACTTCGTCCGCGCCGGTCAGAGCAGCTTCCGGGTGCTGAAGGAAAAGTCGGAATAGGCTGGCGGACCGATCGAGAAAGGTCCGCTCCAATGAAGCCTAGTTCAGCGCCGTCACCGCGGGCTTGGCAGCCTACTTGACCACCGGCTTGCCCGCGTCCTTCCACGCGCCGAGACCGCCTTCGAGGTTAACAATTCGTTTGAAACCGAGCCCTTCCAGCTTGGTGCAAGCCCGGGCGCTGCGGCCGCCCGCGGCGCAGTGGACGAGGTAGGTTTTGTCGCGGTCGAGCTTGGCCACTTGATCTGCGAAATCCGGCGCCCGGAGGTCAATGAGCACGGCGTCCTTCAAGTGCTCTTCGCCGTATTCACTGGCGGTCCGAACGTCCAAAACCACGGCGTCCTTTTGCTGACGTAGGCGATCGAACTCCTCCGCCCCCACGTGCTTGACCACCGACTTCTTTTCCGCGGCCGGCGACGCGGGTTTGGAGTCGGCGGCGAGGACGGGCGTTGCGAGGAAAAGTAGCGCGGTGAGGGACAGTGTGTGCATGCGTTAATTGAGGCGGGGAAAGGTTACGGCGGCAATGCTGATTCCACGCCCCGCCGGAGCCCCACCGTCCCACTTGACCTTGCGATTTCGAGGTTGCGCTGGCGAGGGCGATTAACTGGCGGCTAAAGTGTCGTCGCCGACCGCCGATAGCAGCCCAGTAGGAACCCCGCATCTCCCCATGCAGCTGCAATGCGAACTTCAAACTACCGAGTCTGACATAAACTTGGTCGCAGCGGGCAACGACGAATTGCGCCCCTTGGTGTTGGATTCAACCGTGGAGCCAGGGGTAACCTTGGTTTCCTTGGCCACTGCCGGAGCCGGCGACCCATCGCGGGGCGGTCAGGCTCCACCGGTTGTGGAGCGCCCTGAAGCCGCGCCTCGGGAAATGACGCTACTCGAAGTGCTGGTCCAGTTGCTGCGCCGCTTGCCGGGCCGCACCACCGCGGTCGGGCTCGAAAGCGGCTTCCTCACTTTGACCCTTCGGTTGGCGCCGGGCGCGCTGGCCGAACTGGAGCCGGTCTTGCGGGCCGGGAGCAACTATTCACCCTATGTCCCGCCCCCTCCGGCCACCGTCGAGACGCTGGTGAACGCCCACGTCCTGATCGTAGAGGACGCCTTGGTGGCGCGGATGCTTCTGCGGCGAATGCTGGAACAATTGCCGGGTTGCCGGATCACCGAGGCGGCCAGCGGCGTGGAAGCCCTCGCTTTGTTGCAACAGGGGCCGCTCCCTGACCTTTGCATTTCTGACATTTCCATGCCGGACATGGATGGTTTGCAATTGCTCAAGCACATCCGCACCACGCCCAACCTCTGCGACCTCGACGTCATGCTTTGCACGTCGAGCACCGAGCGGGAGACGATTCTCCGGGCGGCCGAACTCAACGTCTGCCGTTACCTGCTGAAACCGTTTAACCCGGCGGCAGTGAAGGAGCAGGTGCGTGAAATTTTGCTCCGCTCGGCACTCAAGCAGCGCAAGAATTTCACGGCCTTGCAGCAACGCCTCGGTTTGAATGCGACCGCCACCGTGGAAGTGCTCCGAGGTTTCGGCCAGCAACTCGCGGCCGATGTTTCCGCCATCCGCAACGCCTTGGCCGCGGGCCGACGGCACAGTGCGGGCATGACGCTCCAAGGCCTCAAAGGCTCCTGCGCCACGATGAAAGACCCGGGGTTGGTTGCCCTAGTGGAGGTGGTGTTGAACGACCTCAATCGCAACGATCTCAGCGCCACACTCGAAGGGCTCGAACGGCTGCAAGCGGAGGGAAAACGCGTCTGGGAGTTGGCCGATAAATTTGCCCTGCTGGAAGCCCTCGGTTCGGTGCCGGCAGCCACCGGCTCCGGGCATCCGCCCCCCGGGGTTGCCGCCGGCGTTTGACGAGTTTTTGGACTTTTGGCCGGCGCGCCGACCGTGGGGAAACGCTCAAGTTTTCCGCCCCAATGCCGACGAAATGAATGCGAGCACCTTTAGCGCAGCACTCTTTCCGGCCCATGCAGCTCCAATGTGAATTACAAACCGTTGCCCCGCCGCCGATGGAAACCCTCGACGCGCACGGGGAAGTTTTGCCGGACTGGGGTGAAATCCCGCCCGCCCCGGCCGTGGCCGTCGAGCTGCCGCCTGCCGGGGGCACGATGGGAAACCGGGTGCCCGAGCCAGAGGTTCGCGTCGCCGAGCCGGAGCCGGTCGCCCCTCGGCCGCCCAGTTCGCCTGAAAAAATTTCCAGAGCCATTCAGGATTTGGTCCACTTGCTGCCCGGAAAACCGGCCGCAGTGGGCTTGGAGAACGGTCTGATCGGCATCATCATGTGCCTAGATCCCGAGACCCAGCGCCTCACGGTGCCTTTTTTGGACGAGCACTGTGACTTCCAACCGTATGTGCCGCCGCCCGTCGATACCGGGCCGTCGCTCAATGCCCACATTCTCATCGTGGAGGATGCCTACATCAGCCGTTTGGTGTTGCGCCGGTTGATCGAACAACTCCCCGGTTGCACCGTGACCGAGGCAGTGGACGGCGCTGAGGCCTTGGACTTGTTGCAGAAGGATCTGAATCCAGACCTGATCATCAGCGACATCTGTATGCCGGAGATGGATGGCCTACAGTTATTGAGTCGTATTCGAGCCACGCCATATCTGAAGGATTTGGAAGTCGTGATGTGCACCTCGACCACCGATCGGGATTCAGTCGTCCGGGCGGCCGAACTCAACGTCACCAACTATCTCATCAAACCGTTCAAACCGGAGGAGGTGCGGGCGAAGATCCGGGGGATTCTCACTCAGGGCGCGATCCGGACCACCGGGCGAGTGCAGGATCTGAAGGATCGCCTTGGCCTCAGTCCCAGTGCCTGCGGCGAACTCTTTCACCAACTGGCAGAACAGGTGCGGGAAGAAATTCGGACCACCCGCAATGAGTTGGGAGCCGGCCGGACGCACGCCGCCACTCTCACGCTTCAGCGGTTGCGGGGTTCCTGCGCTCTGATCAAGGACTCGAATCTGGTCGCGCGCGTCCAAGCGGTCATCAACTCCACGAGCAGTAATGACATGTTTTCCATCGTGAAGGGGTTGGAGGTGCTGGAAGGCGAAGGCCGCCGCCTCGGAGCGTTGGCCGCTCGCCTGCGCAACCATGCCGAACCCGGCAAGCCTCGTCTGGACCCGTTGGCCGCGGCGGTCA
>CAIJLV010000094.1 GCA_903821635.1 uncultured Verrucomicrobiota bacterium
AGGTTGATCGCCTGCTAAGCCAGCAAGGATTCCCCGTCCGAGGCGATCAGTTCCCGATTGCGAAGTTTGGCCAAGCCGGCCCGTCACAGCCCAACGCTGTGATTGCCGCGCTGTGGTTGCGGAACCGTCTGGTGAAATCCGGCAGCGAAGAGGGGCAGATTCAACCGCTCCATTTAGGACATTTTCAGGAAAATGCTCCGGTCATTCGTGCAAACGTGCAGCGAATCTATGGCGAACGGGGCTTCGAAGGGACGATGCCCCGGTCAGATCGTGGCTACTCAATCTGGGCGCTGACGAACGATCCAGACGCCTTGGTTCGTCGCTGCGCGGCCGAAGCGCTCGGCAACTGGCCCGCCTTCGACCATCTCCGCCCGCTGCTCGACGCCCTCGCCAAAGCCGATCCCGCCGACACCCACCTCGTTTATGTCCTCCGCAAATCGCTGCGCGATCACCTGAAGGTTCCCGCGATCTTCGAGCAGGTGCTGGCGAAGCAGGATTGGTCCGAGGCCGACCAGCGCGCCTTCGCCGACGTGTCCCTCGCCGTGCCGACATCGCAGGCCGCGAGCTTCCTGCTCGCCCGCTTGGGCAGCCTGTCCGACGCAACGTCGCCCACGCTCGGCGATGCCCTGAAGCATGCCGCCCGTTACGCGCCCGAGGCGGATTTGCCGAAGCTCGCCGACTTCATCCGCGCCAAATTCGCCGACCAGACCGACTTCCAGCTCGCGCTGTTTCGCTCGGTGGATCAGGGACTTCAGCAGCGTGGGCTCGCGTTGCCGGCAACTCTGAAGTCGTGGGGCGGTGAACTCGTGGGCAAGCTGTTGGGCAGCGGCGCCACCTCCGCGTGGAACAACGCGCCGCTCGAGGCCGCGACCGAGAACCCGTGGGATTTCAAGGAACGCAAACGCAGCGATGGCCGGACGATCCGCGTGCTCTCCAGCCTGATGCGCGGCGAGCCGAAGACCGGCGTGCTGCGTTCGCCTGAGTTCGCCGCCGGGGGCAAAGTCGCCTTCTGGCTCTGCGGTCACGACGGTTATCCGGACAAGCCGGCCAAGAAGGTCAACGCTGCCCGGTTGCGTGAAGCGACCACGGGCGCCGTGCTGTTCGAGGCGTGGCCGCCGCGTAATGACACGGCGACGCAGATCACGTGGGACACCACGCCGCACGCCGGCAAACGGGTGGTGCTCGAAGTGACCGACGCCGACACCGGCGACGCCTACGCGTGGCTGGCGATCGGCGATCTGGAAGGCGCGCCCGCGTTGCCCGGCGTGTCGCCGCGCGCCCTCGCCGACCGCACCGCCGGCGCTGCGGAACTGGCCGCGCGCCTCGGCTTGAAGGAGGCGGCGCCGAAACTGAGGGAACTCGCCGCGAAGCCGGGCGATTCCGAGCTTCGCACGGCTGCCGCCCGCGGATTGGTCGGGGTGGATCCGGCCGCAGCCGAGGCGACCTTGGCCGCCGTCCTGGCCGATGGCGCCCAGCCGCTGGCGGTCCGGGAACGGTTCGGCGTGCTCCTCGCGGAACTCAACACGGCCGCAAGCCGGGCGTCCGTGGTGGCTGCGCTCAAGGGGGTGCCCTACCGGGTCCAGCAGGCTTGGGCGGTGGCGCTCACCGCGACGCGCGACGGCGCGGAAGCGTTCCTCCAGGCGGTCGAACAGGGCTTCGCCGCGCCGCGCATTCTCCAGCTCACCGGCGCGCGGAGCCGATTTGAGCGGGCCAATCCCGCCCACTGGCAGGTGCGGATTGAGAAGTTGACCCAGGCCTTGGCGCCGCCCGACGAGGCGCGGGAGAAGTTGCTCGCCGCCCGGCGCAACGCCTACGCGCTGGCCGACGCCAAGGCGGCGGAGGGCCAACGCATCTTCGAGGTCAACTGCGGCGTGTGCCACCAGCTCGACGGCAAGGGCGGATTGGTAGGCCCGCAGCTGACGGGCATTGGCAACCGCGGCGTGGAGCGCCTGTGCGAGGACATCCTCGACCCGAACCGCAACGTGGACCACGCCTTTCGTCAAACCCTGCTGACCACCAAAGCCGGTGAGCAGCTTGCCGGTCTGTTCCGCCGCGAGGAAGGCGACCTCATCGTGCTGGCCGATCCAACCGGACGCGAATTCACGGTGAAGAAGTCCGACGTGACCGAACGCAAAGAAAGCGAACTGTCGATCATGCCGGACTCGTTTGGCGAAACGCTTGCGGAAGGCGATTTCAATCACTTGCTGAAATTCCTGCTGGGGCAGCGGTGAAATCGAAGCGCCCAAGTGCGGTTCGCGACCGCGTAGGGCGGCGTCTGACTTCGACGTCGCGGGAGCGCGGATTAACGCCCCGCCACCAAGATCGCGGGATACGTCGCCACCCATGCCCACACGAAGCGGTTGAGGCCAAGCACAACGGCGTTGAATAAGTGGAACCCGACTCCGAGCGTAAGCAGGACGATTCGGGCTTTCAGCGGCAACACCAAAGCGGCCGGCAGGAGCAGTTCAAACCCCACCACAGCCCAACCCAAACTCGCACAGATTGCTCGCCGTTCCGCCAGTCGACGGGCCGGGGCAAACACCACATAAGGCCCCGCGGAACTCATTAGATTTTGGAGCGCGCCCCCGTGGCGCCAGCCGGCATTTTTGAGTTTGGCCACCCCCGCCAGCAGATAGGACAAGCTGCTTTGCACCGCGATCCAGCCCAACCCCACCCGGATCAAGAGCGGCTCCCAAAAGCCCAAGCTAGTGAGCAGTAAACCGAGTTGAACTTGAAAGAACATGCTGTCACTGCCGCCGCAAACCGGACCGCGGGACCGGACGGTCAGCCAGAGGGAGTTTCCGAGTAACAGCCCGTTCACAATCAGGGCCGACCACGGAGTGGGTAGCGTCGGGGCCAGCACGAGCAGGCCCGCCAACCCCAACCGCGCCAGCAACCACGGCGTCGCCCACGAGCCCTCCAAAACCCCGCCGCGGGCGAAGCTGTGCCGGGTGCACAGCAATTCCGCCGTCTGGATCAAAAGCCCCACGCCCAACAGGCGGTGCGTCCACAGCACGGCGGCAGGCAGGTCGGCGGCGTTCACGTTTCGTCCCTCGTCGCCGGCAACGCCACGGAGGTGAAAATCACCTCGAAGGCGCCGCCAGGTTCAATCTGGACCAACCGGAATTGGAACGAATCCTCCCCGGGCTCGCGGTGAGCTGCGAGGAGGCGGGCCCGAGCGATTCGCACCAACCGGGCGTGCGTTTCCGTGGTCGCAAACAAGGCGCCTACTCCGTCTGGCTCGGGGCCTGCCTCGGTGGCGGCGCGGTCCACCCATGAATGCTCCAGCAATTCCAGATTGCCGGCGGGATTGAAGAGCGTGCGCGCCCAACTACCGGTCGTGTGCCTGGTAAACACCGGCCGCCACCCCAGCGCCGCTACCCCGGGACGGAGCCATCGGCTTTCCAAACGGATGACCGGACCGAAATCGTTGAAGAAGTCCCAAGAGGGCAGAAACAGCTTGAGGGCGACTTTCCAAGCAGGCGAATGCATCCGGTGGCCCGGATCCGTGGTGGCAGCGTGCCCGGTGTTCACCGCACGCCGCCGATCAGGTATTCGGGGCGTTCGCCGTCTTCGCCCAGTTTGAAACTGGGGAAAGCCTTCAGTTGGAGCGTGAGCGCAATGGCCCATTCATCGCCCGCGGCGCGATTGTCGCGCACCCGCAGCGTCAGGCCAGCGGTCCAGCTCCGGAGATCGCGGTAGAGCGTGTAGTATTGCTCTTCGAGGGTGCCGTCGCGCGCTTCGAAGTGGTGGCTTGCCCGCACGGCCCAGTTCTCATTCATCCGCAGCACGAAGCTGGAGTAGTAGAGATTGTTGCCGAGACCGAAAGTCGCCGGATCGCCCCGGAGGTAGCGGTTGCCCACGGTCCAGTTCCACTGGTCATTGGGGAGCAGCGTCAACCGGTGGTTAACCTCCCGCCAGCGATCCTCGTTGAGTCCGTAGCGCAGTTCAGAACCAAGCACGAGCCAAGTGCGGGGACTAAAATCAAGGTCGGAGTAGAGATCAGGAAA
>CAIJLV010000095.1 GCA_903821635.1 uncultured Verrucomicrobiota bacterium
AGGCTCCAACGACGGCACGAACTTCGTGGCGATCGCGAATGGCGCTGTGCCCGCCTTCAGTGACCGCTTCGTGACGGTGCAGATGTTCTTCGCCAACACACGCCCCTACAAAGCCTACAAGCTGACCTTCCCGACGACGGCTTCCGCCAACGGTTGCTGCATGCAGGTCGCCGAAGTCGAGTTGCTCGGCACCGTCGCTCCTCAAGACGTGACTCAGCCGGGCGACACGATTGTGGCGAGCTCGAGCAACAGCCCCGGATCGGAAGGGGTCGCGAACGCGATCGACAACAAGACGACGAAGTATCTGAACTTCGACGGGGCGCAAAACGCGGTCGCGACCGGCTTCACGGTGACGCCTTCGGTGGGCAAAACGATCGTGACGGGTTTGACCCTGCAATCCGCCAACGACGCGCCGGAGCGTGATCCGGCGACCTACAAGCTGGAAGGCTCCAACGACGGCACCACCTTTGTGGAAATCTCCGAAGGCACCGTGCCCGCCTTTAGCGACCGTTTTGTGACGGTGGAACTGTTCTTCGAAAACTCGACCGCCTATTCGACCTACAAGCTGACCTTCCCGACGACGGCTTCCGCCAACGGGTGCTGCATGCAGGTCGCCGAAGTGGAATTACTTGGTTTCGCCGCGGGCAGCAGCGCGTTGCCCCAGTTTAAGACCCAGCCGAAGGAAACTCCGGTCTTGGCGGGTGCCAGTGCCCGGTTCTACGTCACCGTGAACGGCCCTTGGCAGGTTCAATGGTATCGCAATGGAGCGATCATTCCCGGCGCGAATCAATTGGCCTACGTGACCGACGCCGTGACCGCAGCGAACACCGCTGACACCTACTATGCCACGGCGAAAAACGGCGCGCTGGTCAGCCAGAGCGACACCGTCCGGGCTGCTTTGTTCACCCCCTCCACGACCAAGAGCGTCGCGGTGAACTTCATCGGCTCCGGCGCGAACGGCGCCCCCACCTCACTCGAAGCCACGGACATCGCCGGCGTGCACGCGCAGGCCTACTGGAACAACGGGGCTGGCAGCAACGGAGACTTCCCTGGCACGGACGCCGAGGGCAATCCGATCTCGCTCTTGAACAGCGACAATGCCGATGCGACTCCAATCACGGTCAACTACACCTCGGGTGGCAGCTGGGGCACGGGCACGGGCGTCGACAACGGCAGCGCCAAAATGCTGAACGGTTACCTCGACGACAACGACGGCACCGTCATCACGTTCAACAACGTGCCGGCCGGCAAACATTCCGTGATCGTCTACACCATCAACCGTCCCTTGGCCTTCAGTGATGCGGATTACGCGATCACCGATGGTAATGGCGTCGTTTCGACCATCTACATCCGCGATCAGAACGCCGACGAATACAACGCCGCTCCTGGCTTTGTCCGCGGCACCTCCACGGATTCCAGCTCACGCTCGGTCGCTAACTACGTCCGCTTCGACAACGTCGTGTCGCCGGCTAACGGCACCCTGGTCGTGACCGCCCTTTCCGCCAACGGAGCGGCCCCGGTTAACGGTATCCAGCTCGTGATCAACCCGCCCGCCGTCGGCACCCCGCCGCAATTTGCGGCGCAGCCCGTCAGCAAGAACGTGGTGGCCGGTGCGGCCGCGACGCTCACGGTGAGCGCCACCGGCACGGCTCCGCTCGCCTACGAATGGCGTCGCAACGGCGTCAAGCTCAACGACGGTGGTAACCTCAGCGGCGCCACCACGGCGACCTTGACCGTCGGCAACGCCCAAACGGCCGACGCCGGCAAATATACGGTCTCAGTTAGCAACTCGGCCGGCAGCGTCAACAGCGCCGCCGCCGTGGTATCCGTTTATGACGGCACCATTGGTGACCGTTTGGTTGGCCACTGGGCCTTCGATGAAACCTCGGGTCTCGCGGCGAACAACTCCGTTGCGAACGGCCAAGCGGGCGCTTTGAAGGGCTATGCCGGCAGCGGCACTTGGGGTGCGGGTAAGATCGGTGGCGCCCTTGCCTTCGACGGGGCCAGCCAGTTTGTCATTGTGCCCGACTACGCCAAGGCCAGCGCGGCGGTTTCCGTCAGCGTGTGGGTGAATGCCGCCGCGGCTAACCAAGACGCGATGGTCATCGCCAACGCCGGTCTCCAAGGCAACCAAGGCATTCGCCTCAGCCAGTTTGAACTCGGTCTCGCCGGCACCGATGGTGACCCGCGTGCCTTCATCGCGGCGGGTCCCAATGGTTATTCCGCGCGTGCGGGTGCCACCAGCCCGCTCGACCTCGGCACCTGGCAGCATCTCGCGATGACCGCTGACGGCGGCCGCCTGACCTTGTATCGCAACGGTCAAGCCGTGGGCAACCTCGACTACACCGGTGACATCACCACCGCCACGGCGCAGTGCCTCGGCATCGGTGGCATCCTCGACAACACCATTGATCCGCTCGCGGATCCGGTGGACGTCGCCTGTGACCATGTCCTCGAAACCAATCCGGGTCTCTGGACCGGTTCGGTGGATGACGTGGCCCTCTGGACCCGCACCCTCGGGGCGGAAGAAATCACCGCGATCTACCAAGCCGGTTTGGCTGGTAAGAACGTGAAGACCATTCCTGCGGTGAATCCGCCGGTGGCGGAAATCGTGGTCAACACGACCACGCCGGCTGGACTGAGTGGGGCTCAAGTCACCGATGTGGTGATCGATGCGGCCAACAAGCGGATCACCGCCAAGGTGCCTGCAGGCGCAACGACCGCCTTCTTCACGGTTACCTCACAGTTCACCATCAAGAGCTTCTCCCTCGTGGGCGACGTCTTGACGGTTGAGCTCCAATAAAGCGACTTGCCAATTAAATTGGCGCGGCTGAATCGAGGGCTGGGAACGAATGTTCCCAGCCTTTTTCGTTTTTCCCCAACCGCGATTAAGCCCACCTTCGGCGAGTCCAATCATGTCTTCGAACGGCGCCCTGCGGTTTCTGAACACGATGCCTCCCTTAAGTCTTGGGGGCGGCAGTAACCTCGCCCTTCTGGCTTGGCTTTTCCTTGGGTGGCTGGGAGTCACCTTGGGGTGGGCGGCTGAGTGGCAGGAACTGCCCGGCGGTCGGTGGCAATCCCTGAAGGTTTTACCCGCCGGTCGAACCGGCTTTGCTGGCCTGAGCCCCGCCCAGACCGGACTCAACTTCACGAACCTGCTGCGGGAAGCGGACGGCGCTCAAAATCGGACGCTCTACAATGGCTCCGGCGTGGCGACGGGGGATTTCGATGGCGACGGGCAGTCGGATGTTGTGCTCGCCGGTTTGGAGGGACGGCTTTCGCTTTTTCGGAACCTCGGAGACTGGCGGTTTGCCGATGTCACCACTGCTTCTGGAGTCGTGGCGACTAATTACATGGCCCGGGGCGTGGTCTTGGCTGACCTCAACGGCGACGGGGCGCCCGAACTGTTGCTGAGTGCAAACGGCGCCGGGGTGCGCTGCTGGCTGAACGATGGCCGGGGCCGTTTTACGGAGGTGACGGAAACTGCGGGCACCGGCAGCCGGCACGGCAGCATGACGATGGCGCTTGCAGATGTAAACGGTGACGGCACCCCTGATCTCTATATCGCCAATAACCGCACCGATGACATTCGCGACCGGGGGCAGGTCCAGTTGCAGCAGGTTCGGGGGCAAATGGTTGTCCCACCCGCTCTGACCAACCGTCTGGTTTTGGCCGACGGCCACCTGCTCGAATACGGCGAACCGGACCGGCTCTTGCTCAACGATGGCACCGGGCGGTTCCGCAGTGTGGCGTGGACGAATGGCGTTTTTCTCGATGAACAGGGCCGAGCTTTGGCCGGGGCACCGCTTGATTGGGGGCTAGCGGCGACCTTCCGCGATTTCAACGGAGACGGCGCCCCTGACCTCTACGTGTGCAACGATTTTTGGACCCCAGACCGGTTCTGGCTCAATGACGGCGGCGGCCGTTTTCAGGCAGCCCCAGCGCTCGCGCTCCGCAAGACCAGCGGCAGTTCGATGGGCGTGGACGTGGCGGATGTCGATCTCGACGGCAGCGTGGATTTCTTCGTGGTGGACATGCTCAGTCGTTTCCCGGCGTGGCAGAAGCGGCAGATGGCGGCCCAAGCGGAACCGCCCGGTTTTCCCGGGGTGCTCGCTGATCGGCCGCAGGTGTTGCGTAACACCTTGCAGGCGGGCTGGGGCGACGGGTCGTTTCGGGAGGTGGCCGAGTATGCGGGGTTGGCAGCGGCCGAGTGGGCTTGGCAGCCGTTGTTCCTCGATGTGGATCTCGATGGGTGGCCGGATCTGCTGGTGACGACCGGACATGCGCATGATGTGCAGGACCGTGATGCCCAAGCCGCCGTGGACGCCCGGCAACGCAGCTATGCCGGCATTGCCAATCCCGCGGAACGCCGCCGTGCATTTACCCGCGATCTGCTGACCAACATGCAACTCTACCCGCGGTTGGCCACGCCGATCGTGGCGTTTCGTAATCGGGGCCAATTGCGCTTCGACGATGTGACCGCGCTTTGGGGCACGGAGGGAGTAGGCGTGCATCACGGCTTGGCCACCGCTGACTTCGACGGCGATGGCGATCTAGACTTGGTGGTTAACCGGCTTAACGCGTCCGCGTTGCTGCTGAGGAACGAAAGCTCCGCGCCCCGGGTGGCCATTCGCCTCCGCGGGTTGGTTCCCAATACCGACGCGTTGGGCGCCTTGGTCATCGTGCGCGGCGGGGCGGTGGCGGAGCAGCGCCAAGAAGTGGTCGGCGGTGGGCGCTATCTGTCGGGTAGCGATCCGCTGCTGATGTTTGCCGCGGGAGCCACGGCGGCCCCGATGTCGGTCACGATCCGCTGGCGGAATGGGACCGAACGGCGGGTGGAAGGGATTCAGGCCAACCGGCTCTACGAGTTCCGCGAAAATCCAATGCTCGATCAAAAGGTATCGCTCGGGCGGGAGCCGAAACCGACTCCGTTGTTTGCCGACGTCAGCGGCCGCCTGAGTCATCTGCACACAGAGATGATGTTTGATGATTTCGGCCGCCAAGCATTGTTACCCAAGAAACTCAGTCAGAGTGGCCCCGGGGTCGCGTGGTTCGATTGGGACGCGGATGGGTGGGACGATTTGGCCATCGGCAGTGGTGCCGGCGGGGAATTGACCGTGTTCCAGAATGATCGCCGGGGCGGCTTTTCGGTCGCGACGAACGTGCCGGCGACCCGCGACCAGGTCGCCTTGGTTGCCACCGGCAGCACGCTGTGGATCGGTTCTTCCAATTACGAAGACGGTCAAACCAATGGGTGGGCAGTGCAGCGTCTCACAGCGGGGCAAGGCCTCCAGCCGGGGTTGCCGGCGGGGACCAATGCCTTGGGGGCGCTTGCGTGGGGCGATGCCGACGGTGACGGCAGCTTGGAGTTGTTCGTGGGCGGCCGCGCAGTGCCAGGGCGCTGGCCGGAAGCGTCGTCGTCGTGCCGGTTTCGCTGCGTCGGGGAAGGGTGGGCGGTCGTGGACTCATTCCCTCGGCTGGGCTTGGTGACCTCCGCGTGCTGGACCGATCTGAATGGCGATGCGCTGCCTGAGCTGGTTGCGGCCTGTGAATGGGGGCCCTTGAAGCTGTTTCGGAACCGTCAGGGAAAGCTCGAACCGTGGGACCCGCCCGTTCGGTTCACGGGTTCGGTTCCGACCGCTGGCTGTCAACTCAGTGAAATAACGGGTTGGTGGAGCGGCGTGGCAGCGGGCGATTTTGATGGCGATGGACGGATGGATTTGGTCGCGGCGAACTGGGGCGAAAACTCGCCCTTCAAAGCCTCACCCCAATTGCCGCTGGTGCTGCTGGCGGGCGACTGGGCTGGGGATGGATCCTTGGGCGTGGTGGAAACGCTACGGGAAGCCCCGACGAATGGCCTCACGCCCGCCCGCTCGCTCCCGGAATTGATTTCCGGGCTGCCGTTTTTGGCGGGCCGCTTTCCGAGTTTTCGCGCTTACAGCGAAGCCAACTTGGACCAAGTGTTGGGGGCGGAGCGCGCCCAAGCGACGGCGTATTCCGCGACGGAATTGCGAACCGGCATCTTCCTGAACCGCGGTGACCACTTCGAGTGGCGGCCTTTGCCCGCAGCGGCCCAAATGGCGCCGGCCTTTTCTCCGGTCGTGGCTGACTTCGACGGCAACGGAACCGAGGATTTGTTCTTGAGCCAGAATTTCTTTGCCACCCGGTCTGGACTCGCCCGGCTCGATGCCGGCCGGGGACTCTTGTTGGCGGGCGATGGAGGCGGGGGATTTACCGCCGTTTCGGGCCCGGGCAGTGGCTTGGAAATCTTCGGCGAACAACGAGGCGCGGCCACCGCCGACTTTGATCAGGACGGCCGTCCCGATTTGGTCGTGAGTCAGAATGGCGCCGCAACCCGGCTCTTTCACAACACCGGCGGCCGACCGGGCGTTCGAGTTCGGTTGGTAGGCCCGCCGGGCAATCCCGATGGAATCGGGGCCCAACTCCGCCTCCTCACGAAGGGCAAGCCGGGGCCGGTTCGTGAAATCCATGCGGGCGTCGGTGTGGGTTCCCACGATTCAGCTGGGGTTGTCCTGGGGCGCGCGACTGGGGCGGCGACGGAACTAGCGGTGCAAGTCGTTTGGCCTGGCGGATTGAAACAAACCAGGAACTTGGCGCCGGGCGAGTCGTCCCTGACGGTGAAAAATGTTGAGCCAGGCCGTTAATCTTTGGCGGGTTCAGCGGTTGGGCTGCGCAGGTATCGGTGTTCTTGGCTTTGTCTTCGGAGACGGGGCCGCATAGGAGAACAGGTTGGAACCAACCTGGGGCCAGATGAGTGTCTGGCCCCGTTTTGCTTTTAAGAGCCAAGTTGGGCTCCCTCAACTGGCGAACCGCGTGCTCCCGGTTCGCCGGCAAATAATTGCCTCGATTTCTCGGGTGGGCTGCCGCCATTAAACCGACATGCTTTCCTCCCGTCGTGAATTCATCTTGAGCGCGGTCGGCACGGTGGGCGCTGGGAGATTGTTTGGCGCGGCAGCCCCTCCGCTGCGAGCCGCGGTGATCGGGCATACGGGGCGCGGTGATTACGGTCACGGTCTGGAAAAAATCTTCGCGGGTCGGTTGGGCATCGAACTGGTGGGGCTGGCTGATCCGGTGGCGGTGAACCGCACGCGGGTGGCCAACCAAATTGGTGCTCCCCGGGCTTACTCCGATTGGCGCGAATTGCTCGCTCAGGAACGCCCCCAGCTGATTTCCCTCGCGATGCGTCACGCCGATCAACACGCCGAAATCGCGCTTGGGTGCCTGCGCTCAGGGGCGCATCTTTACGTCGAAAAGCCCTTCACCCGCACTCCGGCAGAAGCGGATTCCGTGCTGGCTGAGGCCAAGCGGCGCGGCCTCAAAATTGCCGTGGCCCACACCATGCGCATGATGCCCGTGGTCCTGAAGTTTCGGCAGGCATTGGCCGCCGGCCTCATCGGCGAACTCCGCGAACTGCGTGCCTACGGCAAGCAGGATGCCCGGGCGGGGGGCGAAGACTTAATGGTGTTGGGCACGCATCTCTTTGATTTCATGCGCTGCTTTGCTGGCGATCCACTCTGGTGTTCCGCCCGCGTCCAGCAGCGGAAGCGGGACATCGTCAAGTCCGACCGCCGCGAGGTGAAAGATCAAGTGGGGTGGGTGGCGGGCGATCAGGTGAATGCGCAGTTCGCTTTTGCTAACGGCGTGCTGGGCACGTTCTCCAGCGACGCCCGACTGCGCGAAACCACCGGCCGTTGGGGCCTTGAACTGCTCGGCAGCAAAGGGGTGGCGCGCCTGAACTGCGACCTCGCACCCGAAGTGTTGGTCCGGCGCCCGACTGAAGTGGCCACGGTCGGTCGCCGTGACGACTGGCAACCGCTGGACGCGGCCCTCGTCCAAGCGGCTCCGGAACATAATCTCGCCCCCGTGACCGACTGGCTGGCGGCCATCGCAGAAAACCGGGAACCCGAATGCAACGCACGCAACGGCGCCGGGGCGGTCGAGATGGTGATGGCGGTTTACGCGTCGGCCCTCAATCGCACTCGGGTCGAGTTTCCCCTGAAACTGCGCACGCATCCGCTGGCGGATTAAAGGGCGGCCGGGATGGCGCCGGCGATTGCCACCGCGGCTACCGTGGTTACCATTCCTGAAAGTGGAGTTCGGCCAATGCGGCTTGGTTGAACAGGAACCGCTGGGAGGGAAGGGCCGGCATGGCTCAAGCTTTCACCAAGTCGAGGGATGACGCGGCGGCTCGAAGCTGCTTAACCTTTCCTTGTAGCCATTCTCTTGTCGCCCGTCGGGATGCACTGAATCACGAACTGAGGCAGGAATACCTAGCGTTTTGCGTTCCCTCTCCATGCGCTCATTTTTTGCCCCGGCACACGCCTGGTTACTGAAACCGGTTGCGCTGGCCGTTTGGTTCTGGCTGGCGGCGAGCGACCTTCAGGCGGCGGGTAAATCAAAGCTGGATAACTTTGATTGGTGGTCGTTGAAACCGAGCGTTCGGCCCGCGGAACCGGAAATTCGGAATCCGTCGCTTGCGGGTCGGGTGCGCAATTCGGTGGACCGCTTCATCTTCGCCCGGTTGGAGCAGGAAGGGATTGAGCCGTCGTCGGAAGCGGATCGCCGCACCCTCATTCGTCGGCTCTATTTTGATTTGCTCGGCCTGCCGCCCACGCCGGCAGCGGTGGAGGCGTTCGTGGCCGATCCGCGGAGTGATGCCTACGAAAGGCTGGTGGAACAATTGCTGGCGTCACCGCACTACGGCGAGCGGTGGGCGCGACACTGGCTGGACGTGGTTCACTACGGGGAGACGCACGGCTATGATAAGGACCAACCGCGCCCCCACGCGTGGCCCTATCGCGATTATGTCATTCGTGCGCTCAATGAGGACAAACCCTATGGCCGCTTCGTGCAGGAGCAGGTAGCGGGCGACGTGCTGTGGCCCGACACCGAGGATGGCATCGTGGCGTTGGGCTTCATTTCCGCCGGGCCGTGGGACTTGATCGGACACGCGGAAGTGCCGGAGACGAAGACCGACGGTAAGATCGCGCGGTTGCTGGATCGCGACGACATGGTGGGCAACGTGATGAACACGTTTTGCAGCACGACGGTGCAATGCGCCCGGTGTCATAATCACAAATTCGATCCCATCTCGATGGAGGACTATTACCGTCTGACCGCGGTGTTTGCCGCGCTGGATCGGGCTGACAAACGATTTGATCCGGACCCCGCGGTTGCCCGGGAACGAGCGCGGCTTGAAGCTGAAAAGCGGACGTTGCAGGCGGAGAAAAAGGAACTCGACGGCAAGGTTGTCTCGGCTGGGGGGGGGGCGTTGCCTTTGCTTGAGCGGTTGCTCAGCGACCTCAAAGCGGGAGTCGCTCGGGTTGAGCGATCAGAATTTGGTTGGCACAGTCAGGTTTCGCCGAAGTCCGACGTTGAAAAATGGGTCCAAGTGGATCTGGGCGCTCCCGTTTCGTTGGAGCGAATCATCTATGCGGCGTGTCATGACGACTTCAATGGCATCGGGGCTGGGTTCGGCTTTCCGTTGCGGTATCGAATTGAAGCTTCGGATGATCCTGCTTTTGCGTCCGGCATTCGTCGGTTGGAGGATCAATCGCAGGCCGATGTTTTGAATCCGGGCCTTACGCCCCGCGAGCTAAAGCTGGATGGGGTCGTTGCACGCTACGTGCGGTTCACCGCCACCAAGCTCGCGCCGCGGCAAAACGACTACATTTTTGCGCTCGCTGAATTGCAGGTCGTCACCTCCGGTGGACACAATCTCGCTCTGGCGGCTGAAGTGACCGCCATCGACAGCATTGAAGCCGAGCCTCGGTGGGCACGAAAAAATCTTACCGATGGCTATTTCCATGGCTTCGCGAGGACCGCGTTGGCGCCGACCGTGGAGTCGCTCCAGCAACAGCGGGAGACGGTGCTCGCGAAGTTGATGCAGGCGGGTGCTGGGCAGCAGTTGGCGACGGTGACCCGTGAGTTGGAGCGAGTGACTGCGATGCTGGCAAAACTGCCGCCGCCACGGGTTGTCTATGCCGGCACCGTCCACCAAGGCGGCGGGGCGTTTCGCGGCACTGGCGCTGAGGGCGGCAAGCCCCGTTCGATCTTCATTCTAAATCGCGGCGACGTAAACCAACCAGGCCGAGAAGTAGGGCCGGGCACGGTGCGATTTCTGGGTGACGATGGGGCGCTTGGGTTGCCGGCGGAAGCGCCGGAAAGCAGCCGGCGGTTGGCGTTGGCGAAGTGGCTGACGAATCCGCGCAACCCGCTGACTTGGCGCTCGGTCGTGAATCGTGTTTGGCAATACCACTTTGGCCGCGCCTTGGTGGATTCGCCGAACGACTTCGGTCGCATGGGACAGCAACCGTCACACCCCGAACTTTTGGAATGGTTGGCGGTGGAATTCCGGGACGGCGGTCAGTCGATGAAAGCGCTCCATCGATTACTCGTGACGAGCAGCACCTATCGCCAAGTGTCCGAAGGGCAACCGTCGAAGTCGCCCCTTCAATTTAAAGGACAATTGCCCCCCAGTCGAGAGTCGGATGGAGCTGTCAAGGATGCCGATAACCGACTGCTGTGGCGCATGAACCGGCGCAAACTTGAAGCAGAAGCCATCCGCGACAGCGTCTTGTTCGTGGCGGGTAAGTTGGATCTGGCCATGGGTGGTCCCAGCTTCCGCGACTTCGTGGTCGAGCGCCCGGAGCATTCGCCGCATTACGAATATCATCTGCACGATCCTGAAGATCCCAAAGCGCAACGCCGTTCTATCTACCGCTTCTTAGTCCGGTCCCAGCCGCAACCCTTCATGAGCACGTTGGATTGCGCCGACCCTTCGATGTCGGTGGACCGGCGGAACGAAACGCTTAACGCGCTCCAAGCCTTGGCCTTGTTGAACAACCAACTCACGGTGGCCATGGCGAAACATTTTGCCGCACGGGTGGCGGCGGGCATGCGTTCGACCACCGGATCCGTGACCTTGGCTTTCCGTTTGGCGTTGGGGCGTGTGCCCACTGAACCCGAAGCGAAAATGCTCACTGAATTTGCTGAACAGCACGGCTTGGACAATGCGTGCCGGGTGATCCTCAACTTGAACGAGTTTGCGTTTGTGGACTAACGTATGAGCAATTCTTCCCCGTGGCATCGTCAATCCGTGCCCGCCCTGCAATCGCGGCGGGAGTTCCTGTGGCGTTCGGGCGGCGGGTTGGGCGGCATTGCGCTGGCATCGTTACTGGGGCAGCAGGGTTTGCTGGGGGCGGTAGGGGGAGATCGAAAAACCTCTGGAGCCAAAGCGCCGGCTTTTCGACCGCGGGCGAAAAGGGTCGTGCAGTTCTTCATGGCTGGTGCTGCGAGTCACGTTGATATGTGGGATCACAAGCCGGCGCTCGAAAAACGGAACGGCGAGAAATGGGACCCGGGCGAATCCGTGGAACTGTTTCAGGATGGTCTTGGCGCGACGTTTGCCTCGCCGTGGAAGTTTCGTCCCTAC
>CAIJLV010000096.1 GCA_903821635.1 uncultured Verrucomicrobiota bacterium
CCATCAGCACGGCGACCGTGACGATCACGGAAAACGACGCCGCCCTCGCGCTGGCGGCGGCGACCTACCAAGTGCTGGAAAGCGCCACCAACGTCGTCCTCAACCTCGTCCGCACCGGCACCACCAACGGCACCGTGAGCATCGACTATGCAACCTCGGCGACGACGGCCACCTCAGATAGCGACTACACCAATTCGACGGGCACCGTCAGCTTCGGGGCCGGCGTGACGACTGGCACGATCACGGTGCCAATCATCAACGACGCGGCGATCGAGGCGACGGAGACCTTTAAGGTTCTCCTCTCCAATCCAACCAACGCCTTATTGGGTAAATTTACCAATGCGGTGGTGACGATCCTAGAAGATGACGTGGAGTTCATCTTCGGCACGCCGCTGGTGAGCGTGGCGGAAAGCGCCGCGACAGCGACGGTGACGGTGTGGCGGCGCGGCGGCTTCTCGGTGACCAACACCGTGAATTACGCCACCACGACCAACGGCACCGCCACGGCGGCCAGCGACTACACCAGCGCCAGCGGCACGCTGACTTTCAAGGCCGGGGTGACCAACACTACCTTCACCGTGGCTCTGCTGAACGACACCACCATCGAGGGCGATGAAACGGTCACGCTGGCGCTGAGCAGTCCCTCAAGCGGCACCTCCCTAGCGGGGAGCAACACGACGGCGACGATCACACTGCTCGATAACGACTCGTTGTTTAACCTTTCAGTCGTAACGAACAGCGTGGCGGAGAACGCCGGCACAGTCACTCTGACCGTGACCCGGACTGGCGGTGTGGTCGGAGCGGCGGCGGTGACCTACACCACGGCGGACGGCACGGCGACCAACGGGCTGGACTACACCGCCATCACCAAGCCGTTGGCCTTCAAGGCGGGCGAGACGAACAAGACGTTTAGCGTCAAGGTTACCAACGACATCCTGGTGGAAACTAACGAGACATTCACGGTGACGCTTTCGGCTCCGACGGGTGAAGGCCAGTTGGGCACGAACAACGTGAGCACGGTCACCATCACGGACAATGACGGCGGCGGCGATGTGCCCGATCAACATGTCCTCAGCATCGCCTACCTGGAAGACGGCACCCGCCGCTTAACTGTGACCGGAGACATTCGTTCCAAGGTCACAATCGAAGGCTCAAGCGACTTCGTGCAATGGACCGCACTGACCCAAGTTCAGCTCACTACGGGCGAAGCTGAATGGATCGACACAGATCTGAGCGAAGAGCGGCCCACCTACTACCGGATCTGGGTCATGGCGGGAGACTAGATCGAGCCCTGAACGGCGCGTAAACCCTGGCCGTCTGTGGCGGATTTAGTCCGCTCCAGGCGGCCAGATGCTTTTTTCGAGGAAGTAGATTCAGGTTTGTCCACCGCCAGCCGGAGCGTTATTTGCTTCGGCACGTCCTATGAGCACGCCTTCGACCGAAGCCGCCCGCGCCTTCGCTGCCGACTACAAAACTTACCGGGGATTACCAGCCCTGGCCGGACTCGGTTCTTTCCCGGAGGCCGTTGCCCCCGGACTTTCCGTGGAAGAATCGGTTCGCCGGCTGAAGCGTCACCACTACGCGTTCCGCCGCCTGCATCAGATTTTCATCGGCCGCCTCACCGCTGAACCGATTTACGAACTGAAAATGACCTTTAGCTACCACGCTTGGCTGTGCGCCGAACACGTCGCCACGCTGCGCGCCCGAGTTGGGGAAATGCGGGAACCGCCCTTGGGGCTCGACAAGGTTCCGCACGCCGGACTGGAACTCGCCTTCGACGAAATTCTCGCCGCGCCCACCACCGCGGAACTGCTGCTCGGACTCTATGAGCTCGCGGTTCCGGCGTTGCGCGACGCCTTGGAAACTCACCAGTGCGCCACCCATGTCCTCGCTGACCAACCCACCCGGCGGGCCTTGCGGTTGATGCTCCTAGAGGTGGCTGAAATGTTGGATTATGGCCGCCGCGCAATCGCCGCCCTCGTCTCCGCCGAACAACGCATCGCCGCCGGCCCGGGACTCGACACGGTTCGCCACGCCCTTGCCGCGGCCGGCGGTCTCGATGGCTTGGCTAAGGAAGCAACTGTTCCCACACGGCGCCGCTCGGCGACGCCGTGGACCTTTGACGGCCGCCCCCAGCGCGACGAACGCTTTCCCGATCCCTACAATATGGGCGTTAACGCCGAGGTCTTCCTCTACGACGAAACGAAACCAGCGGCCGGCAAGGTGCTCATGATGTTCTACAAGCGCCTGCGCGAAATCGACGTGCCCGAAATGATGGCCAGCATCCTGGCGGAGACTCCGGACAAGCCGTGGGGCTACTACCGCGACCTAACTCGCCAACTCTGGGACGAGGCCCGCCACGCCATGATGGGTGAAGTGGGGTTTGCCAGTGTGGGCGTGGATTGGCCGCGCCAAGTGATGGTCAATTTCACCTGGTCGCTGGGTTTGAACACGCAACTCACGCCCAAGGAACGCCACGCCGTGCTCTACTTCATCGAGCAGGGCCTGATGCCGAAGACGGGCAAACGCCACGAGTGGGAAGTCGGCCTGAGTTCCGGCAATCCGTTGGCCGCCACCTTTCAAGACTTCGACTGGGCGGACGAAGTGCTCCACGCCCGGGTCGGGCGAGACTGGTATGTCAGCGACATGCCCAGCGTGCATGCAGCGGTGGACTATGGTGATCGCTGTTGGAGCAAGGTGTTGTCAAACTGGGGCGGTTGGCGTGATCAAGGGCTGACGTCCCATCGGAACTGGTGGCCCGGAACCTATGCTCAGTATTGCGAGCGCAACGGGGTCGAACCACAGCGGGACGTTTTGAACTACGCGGTCAGCTATGAAGCCGTCCGGGCGGATCTGCGGGACCTGTCGGCATCTGCCTGAGCCGGTTCTGCCGTCAGCGGTTGAACAAGAATTCCTTCGTGCTCAGGAGCGCCCACACGGTGTCTTCCCAGCCTTCCCGGGCGGCTTTGATCCGAGCTGCTTCCGGGTCTTTTACGGCTGGGTCGAGCTTGGCGGCCGCCAATTTTTTCGCGCGGTAATCGCTCGCGAATTTCACTTCATCCGGCCGCGGCGGTCGCCCGAAAGCCAGTTGGTAAAGCTCGGTCAGCTTGGTGGCGTCCGCTCGCACATCGGCGGCGATTTGAGCGGCCCGGGAAGTGTCGGCGGTGAGCTGGGTCTGGAGGTCCTTCGAGTTGAGGAGGTGCAAACTCTGGCTGAGCGAGGCGTCCAAGCTGCGCTCACATTCACAGGCACTGTTGCTTTCTGGCCGGCCAAACACGGTCAGGAAATAGCTACTGGTGTTGAAGCTGTTGTCCGGCAGACAGACCGCCCGGGTGCCGGCGGCCAAACCGTCGAACTGGCTCTGGCTGCCGACGAGCAAATGCACCGAATCGAACAGCACTTCGGCGGGCAGGCGCCGCGGGTAAAAACGCGCGAAGTGATGACGGTCGCGGCCGTTGAATTCGTTGGGTTCGGCGCTGAGTTGGTAGGTGGTGCTCCCGGTGATGGTGCGGACTAGTTCCTTGAGGTCGAAGCCGCTCCGGATGAAGTGAGTCGCCAGCGCGTCGAGCAACTCAGGATTCGTGGGCGGGTTGGTCTCGCGCAGGTCGTCCTCGGGATCCACGAGGCCGCGGCCAAAGAAGTGTTTCCAGTAGCGGTTCACGACGGCCTTCGAGAACCAGGGATTGTTTGGGGCGGTCAGCCAGTCCGCGAGGAACTGCCGCGGATCGTCATCGACGGTCAGTTTGAACGCCGGCTGCGCCAAGCCGGCGGGTTTCACCAGTTGGCCCGTCTTTTTGTTGGTCGCCTGCGCCGCGCCCCGACGATGCACGAGGCTGTCCTCGCCGGGTTGGCTGCCGGGCTTGAAGCCGACTTGGGAAAAGGCCGCTCCCAAGCTCCAGTAATCGGCCTGGCTCCACTTCTCATAGGGATGGTGGTGGCACTGGGCGCACTGCAACCGCTGACCGAGGAAGAGCTGTGAAACATCTTCCAACTGGGCCTGCATCGTGCGCACCTGCCGATACCACGCGACCGGCGGATTCTCGTTCAAGTCGCCCGTCGCCGTCAGGATCTCCCGCACGAATTGGTCGTAGGGTTTGTTGGCCGCAAGGCTGTCGCGAATCCAACCGTGAAACGCATAGGTGCCCCGGGCTTGTTTGGCGTCGGCGCGTTTGTTGCGAAGCAGGGCCGCCCACTTGTTGGCGAAGTAGTCCGCGTAGTCCGTGGAAGCGAGCAGGCGATTGATGGCCGCGGCGCGGGCAGCGAGTCGGGTGGTGGTGAGTTCTACGCCCAACCTGCCCCCGGCCCGCGCCCGGGAAGAGCGGTCGGAGGCTGCCCCAGCTGGGGTTTGCTCGGGTGCCCGTCCGGTGAGCCCGGCGGGGAAATTCACGCCTGCTTCTGTCCGAGGGACCGGGTTTGGGTGGTCAGCCAGAGCGTGTTTTTCCCCGGCGCCCAAGAACGCCTCCAGCTCTTCCAAGGTCGGCAGTCGGCCCGCGATGTCGAGCGTCACCCGGCGCAGAAACGTGGCATCATCGGCCACGGCGCTTGGCGGCATTCCAACCTGCTTGAGTTGCTTGAAGATGAGTTCGTCCACGAAGTTCCGGGCCAGCGGCAGGTCGCCGACCGGCGCACCGAGCGGGATGGTGCCGCGGAAGGTGCCCACTTTGTCTTGGTAGCGGACCATGACCGCGAATTCGCCCGGCAAGTTGAAGACTTTCACGCGGCCGAGCTCATCCGTCTTGGCGAGGTCCTTGTCGTTGGGTTCGAACAGCGCGCCGCGGGTCACGTCCGCGGTGGAACCGTCGCTGTAGTGCGCCGTGACGACGAGTTGCTGCTCGGATTCGAGCACCAGCGTGCGCTCCTTCGGGAACACCTCGAGGCGCGTGACCGACGGCGCCTCGGGCTTGCCCACGGGCATCCCCTGCGCGATCCAGCGGGCGAGCAGGTTGTAGTCGTCAGAGCCAGGCTCCAACCGCCGGCCGCCGCCATGGGGCAACTGCGCGGTGCCCTTGGTCAGCAGCAGGCTACGCTCGGGAGCGGCGGGGAACACGCGGCGTCCCCGGGCTTCCTTGACGAGGTGTTCGTAGTCCTCCGCCGGCTCGAAGCCGAGCAGCGAGAGCCGGAAGCCATTTTGACCGGCCGCCTTGCCGTGACAACCGCCGCCGTTGCAGCCGTTCTTCGTGAAGATGGGCACGATCTGGTGCGCGAAGTGGATGGGCGCTGACTGAGCGGAATCCTTCACCGTCACCGGCAACGTGGCGGTCGCGCCGTCGGTGGTCTTGGCCGTGATCACCGCCGCCCCGTCGGCCACCGGCGAGACTCGGCCGGACTTATCGATGGCGACGAGCCCGGCGGGTTGGGCGGACCAAGCGACTTCGCGCGTCACATCGCGATCACCGACGGTTGCGAGCAATTGCTGCCGGGCGTCCTTGGATTCCAAGACGAGGTTCGTTGCTCCGGACCGAAAGTGCAGAGTGAGTGCGCTGGCATGCGTGGTCAGCGCAAGGAGGAGCAACCCGCGTAAACGGGCCGACGCGCAGAATATTTGGAAACGCGTTTTAGCGCTCATGCTTCGCGATTGAACCCGTCATTTAGCCCACCAATTCCTTCATCGGCTGCACGCCAGCGTCCACGAGGAACTGCGGGCGGCCCGTGAGGTCAGGGACGGTCACCTTGTTCACGTCGAGCCCGAGCGCTTGGTAGATCGTGGCGTGGACTTCGCCGAAGGTGGTCGGGCGCGAGGCCGCTTCGCCGCCCAGTCGGTCGGTGGAGCCGATGACTTGGCCGTGTTTCATGCCGCCGCCAGCTAGGAGCGCGAAATTCACTCGCGGCCAGTGGTCGCGGCCGCCGTCCTTGTTGATCGTGGGGGTGCGGCCGAACTCGCCGGCGACGAGCACTGTCACGTCCTTGTCCAAGCCGCGGTCATGCAGGTCGGTGATGAGCGCACTGAGGCCTTGGTCCAGTAGCGGCAAGTCTTGCCGGAGCGCGCCGAAGTTGTCGCCGTGATGATCCCAGCGGCTGAAGGCGAGCGTGACGCAGCGGGCGCCGGCTTCGACGAGTCGCCGGGCGATTAGGAAGTGTTCCATCAGTTTCGGGCCGCCGTCGTCGCGGTTCTTGGGGTCGCCCTTGCCGTAGCGTGCTACCAGCTTTGGATCTTCGTTCTTAAGGTCGAGCGCCGCCACGAGCTTGCTGGAAGTCAGGATGCCGAACGCCTGCTGGGTATAAGCGTCGATCCCGGCCATCTGCCCGCTAGAGTCCACTTCACGCCTGAAACCGTCCAACGCGGCCAGCAGTGAACGCCGGTCGGCGAGTCGGTCGAGCGTGATGCCGTTGAGCACCATGTCGTCGCGGCCGCCGCCCTTGTTGATTTCAAACGGGGCAAATGCCGTCCCGAGGTAACCCGCGACCCCATTATCCGACCAAGGCACGTGGCCCATCTTGGGCGCGAGGCCGACGGAGGCGGGAATCGACGGATCGCCCGCGCCCTGGAGTTTGGCGAGCAGGGAACCCATCGAAGGCCAACCGCCGGGCGGCTGATTGCGGTTGAGTCGGCCGGTGTAGGTCTGGAACGCCTCGTGGCGGTCTTCCATGCCGACGATCGACCGGATGAGGGTGCACTTGTCCATGACCTGCGCGAGGCGCGGCAGGTGTTCGCAAATCTGGATGCCCGGGACGTTGGTCCCGATCGGTTTGAATTCGCCCCGGATTTCGGCAGGCGCATCCAGTTTCAGGTCGAACATATCCTGATGGCTGGCCCCGCCTGGCAGGAAGATCATGATGACCGCTTTGTGCGGGTTGCCGGCCGAGGGGCGGCCCGCGATCGCTTCGGCCTGCAGCCACTGGGGCAGAGCCATTCCGCCAAGGCCCAGCGCGCCGATTTTTAGAAAATTTCGACGCGAAACACCATCGCAATAGCCGCGGCCGACGGGCTGGGGTCCAACGAGGGTCAACATGGTCGTTTCCGGGACACGTTTTGCAGGGGGGACTGTTCGCCCGAATTTGTGCCCTCGGACACGGTTGGAAGCAAGCGTCCGCGGGGGATATTTCAGGGCGCCAAGGGTGGTTGGATTTGCCAGTCGGAACGGCGGCTTTCCAAGTCAGATGGCCGAGCTCAGACTGCGCGGGTGTCCCCTCTGAATCGTCGTGAATTTCTGACCACCGCCGCGGGCTGTGGCCTGATGTTGGCCGGTTGCTCGACCGCCAACACGCCCGCGCCGCTCAAACCCTTTGGCGGGATCATCGACACCCACACCCACTTTTACGATCCGCGCCGGCCCCAAGGCGTGCCGTGGCCGCCCCCGAATGATCGGGTGTTATACCGCCCGGTTTTGCCGGCGGAATATCAGGCGCTTGCGGCCCCGCACGGCGTGGTGGGCACCGTCCTCGTGGAAGCCAGTCCTTGGGTGGAGGACAATCAGTGGGTGCTTGAACTCGCGGAACGGGAACCGTTCATCCTCGGGGTGGTGGGCAACCTGCAGCCAGGCTCGCCTGATTTCGCCAGCCAGCTCAACCGGTTCGCCCGTAACCGGCTGTTCCGGGGCATCCGGGTGGGTTCCGCCACGCTCAGTGCCGCCCAGCCGGGCTCCGCCACGTTCGATGACCTACGGCGATTGGCCGACGGGGATCTTTCGTTGGATCTGTTGATCCCACCCGAGCAGCTGCCGGCGGCGGCGCAGCTCGGACGCGACTTGCCGACGCTGCGAATCGTCGTGGATCACTGCGCCAATGTGCCGGTCGGGGTGGCTCCACCCAACGACTGGGTCGGGGGCTTGTCGGCCTGTCATTACGCTGAAAATGTTTTCATGAAGGTGAGTGGTTTGGTGGAGGGCACAGGTCGACGGGGCGGTCAGGCGCCGGTCGAGCCGACCCACTACTGGAGTTTACTGGAGGCGCTGTGGCGTCCGTTTGGCGAGGATCGACTGATCTACGGCAGCAATTGGCCCGTTTGCACGCACTTCGCCAGTTACGCCACCGTGCAGGGGCTTGTGGAAACTTACTTCAGCGGAAAAGGTATGGGCGTGGCCGCGAAGTATTTCCGGGGTAACGCGGCAAAGGTTTACAAAACTGTGAAGCGCTAACCCCGTGGGCGCGTCCTCCCCGACCAGTCGCATGTTAATCCCCCTCCTGCCCAGGTGCTTTCGGTCAACCGGGCTGTTCGTTTGGCTGCTACTCGTTTCGCTGCGGTTGGCGGCCGCCGACCGCGAGCCGTGGATCACTTCCAAGGTCAGCGGCTCCCCCGAGCCGCCGTCGCCCCTCCGGTTGGTGCGCGCGTTTCCCCAGTTGGATTTTTCCGAACCCGCGGACTTCGTTTACGAGCCGGTCACCAAGCGCTGGTTCGTCGGCCTGATCGGCGGTCAGTTGCTGTCGTTCCCCGACCGTGACGACGTGGCGCGCACCGACGAAGCCGGCAATCTGCGCACGCGGCATCCGAAGCTCGGCCAGTTGCTCGACTTCACCTTCCATCCCGGTTTTGCCACTAACCGTTTCATCTTCGCCGCCTTCTTTGAAGCCGCGGGAACGACGAACAGTTGGGTGCTCGCCCGCTACACGCTGACGGCCGCGGAACCGCCCCAACTCGATCTCGCGAGCGAAACCATCATTCTGACGACCTACGCCGGCGGTCACGACGGCGCGTGTATCCGCTTCGGTCCCGACGGCATGCTCTACGCTTCCATCGGTGACACCACGTCGCCCGAGCCGCCCGATGCCCGCAAAACTGGCCAGGACATCAGCGATCTCCAAGCCTCCATCCTGCGCATTGATGTGGACCATGCGGACGCCGGCTTGGCCTACCGGATTCCGGCCGACAATCCGTTCGTGAACCGGCCCGGCGCCCGCGGCGAAGTGTGGGCCTACGGCTTTCGCAATCCGTGGCGCATGGGCTTCGGCGACAACGGAGTGCTCTGGGTTGCCGACGTGGGGTGGGAACTGTGGGAAACCGTCCATCGCGTCACCGCCGGTTACAATGGTGGCTGGGCCCTGGTCGAAGGCCCGAATCCCGCCGTCCGTAACGACGTGAAGGTCGGACCGACCCCCATCGCGAAACCCGCCGCCAGCCATCCCCACAGCGAAGCCTCCTCCATCACCGGCGGCGTGGTTTATCGGGGGCAACGGCTGGCGCGGCTGGCGGGACACTTTATTTACGGCGATTGGGAGACCGGCAAAATTTGGGCGCTTGCAGATCGGTTGGGCGCCGTTCCCGAAGAGTTGGTGGATTCGCCTTACCGGCCCGTGGCGTTTGCCCGCGATCGCGCTGGCGAAGTGCTGTTCGCCGACTATTCCCCCAAGTGCGGGCTCTACCGGCTCGTGCCCAATCCCGACGCCGGCAAAACCACCGATTTTCCCCGCCGTCTAAGTGGGACCGGGTTGTTTGCCGATACCCCGGCGCAACGGCCGGCGCCGGGAGTCGCGGCGTATTCGGTCACTGCGCCGCGATGGGCGGACGGAGCCCAAGCGGAGCGCTGGCTCGCCGTGCCAGGCAACGGAGTTCAGCGGGACCGCCAGTTCCCCGCCAACACCGTCCTAGCGAAGACCTACTCGCTGGAGTTGCAAGTCGGCCAGCCCGCCAGCCGACGGCGGTTGGAGACGCAGGTGCTGCACTTCACAGGCGAGGCTTGGGCCGCCTACAGCTATCGTTGGAATGATGCCCAAACGGACGCCGAACTCGTCGAGCGCGACGGCGCAAACGCCACGTTCGTCCAAACCGACGCCACCGCCCCGGGCGGCACCCGCGAAGTGAACTGGCGCTTCGCCAGTCGCTCCGAGTGCCTGCGTTGCCACAATCCTTGGTCGGCCAACGTCCTGGCCTTTAACGCCGAACAGTTACTGCACCGCGCCGCTGGCAAGTCGGAACTGGAACGTCTCGTTGAACGCGGCAGCGTCGCCAAACCCGACTCGTTTGACCGCCCCCACTTGGTGAATCCGGCCGACGCCAGCGCTCCGCTTGAGGCGCGGGCGCGTTCGTGGTTGCACGCCAATTGTGCCCACTGTCACCGCTTCGGCGCCGGCGGCAGCGTGGCCAGCTTCTTCAATTTCGACGCCAAACTCACCGATGCCCGACTGGTCAACCACCCGCCCGCCCGCGGTTCGTTTGGCATCCCGGATGCGAGCGTCATCACCGCCGGCCAGCCGGAGCGCAGCGCGTTGTGGTTTCGGCTGAACACCGAAGGGCAGGGGCACATGCCGCATCTCGGCAGCCATCGGGTGGATGCGGCCGGCTCGCGGCTCGTGGCGGAATGGATTGAGTCGCTCGCCCCCGCCGCCCCGCGCCCGGCGCCGGATTCCGAGACCACGGCGGGCGCCTTGGCCGCCCTGCGCGTGGCCCAGCAGGACGCCCAGAAATTGCCCGGCTATGTCGCGCAGGCGCGCAAATCCACCAACGCCTTCGTCCGCGATCTGTTCGAGCGTTTCCTGCCCGCCGCCGAACGCCGCCACGTGCTCGGCGCTGATTTCGATCCCAAGCGGGTGCTGGCGCTGAAAGGTGACGCACGCAGCGGGGCAGGGCTGTTTCACGGTGAAGCCGGTCCGCAGTGTGCCCGCTGCCACGTCGTCGCCCGTCAGGGCCGGAACTACGGCCCGGAGTTGACTGGCCTCGGTCGCAAATTCCCCCGGGCGGCGGACGTGCTCGATCACATCGTCAATCCGTCGAAACAGGTCGCGCCCGAATTTCAGCTGCACTTGGTCGAAACTCGCGATGGCGAGAGTCTGAGCGGCTTCGTGCAGGGGAAAGACGCCCGCGGGCTCCAGCTGCGGATTGAATCGGGCGAACTAAAACCATTGGCTCAGGCCGCCATCGCCTCCGATACCGCTGTGCCGGGCTCTGCTATGCCGGAAGGATTGCTTGCGAACCTCACCGCGCAGGAAGCCGCCGACTTGGTAGCGTATCTGTTGAACCCCAAGCCATGAAGTGGTGGCAATCCGTTCCTGAGCGGCGAAGGAAGCACTGGTTGAACTGGATTTCAGAATGAGCGACGCCCGCCCACACCCGAGCCCTCTCTCCCGAGGAGCCGGAAATGCCCGCTTGCGCTCACCCACTCCACAATCAGGACTGACGAGGACTGCGCCGAGTCGTGCCAAAGCAGAAAACGGGGCGGGCGAGGGTAAGGCGAAACCGAGCTTGGCGGACAATCGCTGCGGCCTTCGCATTCTCGCCTTGCTGGCCGCACTGCTGGCCCGGCTTTTGCCCGCCTCCGCCGCCGAGCCGCTGGGCAACCTTTCTCCAGCCAACGCACTGAAGGCTTTCGAGACGGAACCTGGCTTCAGCGTCGAATTGGTTGCCGCCGAACCGCTCGTCGTGGACCCCGTGGCGCTCGCCTTCGATGAGCACGGCCGGCTCTACGTCGCCGAGAATCGGGATTACCCGCTGGGTGCACCCGACGGCAAACCGGCCGGCATCGTGGCGCTGCTGGAGGACTCGGATGGCGACGGACGCATGGACAAACGGACCGAATTCGCCTCGGGCCTTGGCTTCCCGAATGGCGTCCTGTGTTGGCGCGGCGGCGTGATCGTCACGGCCGCACCCGAAGTGCTTTGGCTGGCGGATTCGGACGGTGACGGCCGGGCCGACCGGCGCGAGGTGCTGCTCAGTGGCTTCTCGCTCGGCGGCTCGTCCCAACTCCGCGTAAACGATCCCACGCTTGGGCCTGATGGCTGGATTTATTTCGCCGGCGGCTTGAGCGGCGGTTCGGTGTGCTCACCGAAACATCCCAAGGTGAAACTCGATCTCGGCCGGGGCGACGTGCGGCTCAATCCCGACACCGGCGTGATCGAACTGACCGAGGGGAAGTCGCAGTTCGGGTTGGCGTTTGACGAGGCGGGTAACCGCTTTGCCTGCATGAACCGCGTGCCGGTTCAGCACGCGCCGCTGCCAACGAAGGTGCTGGCGCGAAACCCTGCCGCGACCTCGCCGGGCACCCTGCAAAATTGCCCGGAACTGATCCCGAACCACCTGCTGGTGCGAAACTTCAACTCTGGGGCCCGCCTGTTTCCGATCAGTGCGAACCTCACGACCGCCGACAGCCATGAGGGCACTTACAGCGCGGCCTGCGCCGTCCACATTTATCAAGGCAGGGCCCTGCCGGCGGAGTATGGCGGGGCGGCGTTCTCGTGCGACCCGACCGCAAATCTCGTCCGCGGGGACCGGTTGGTGCCAGTGGGCGGAAGTTTTTCGGCCCAACGGATTCATGAGGACACCGAGGCGTTGCGTTCGCGGGACAATTGGTTCCGACCAGTCTTTTTGGCCGACGGTCCCGACGGTGCGCTCTACGTCGCCGACATGTATCGGGGCGTGATTGAGCACCCGGTCTATTTGCCGGACGAAGTGCGCCAGCGGAGCAACTTCGAACTCGGCAAAGACAAGGGGCGCATTTGGCGGCTCCGGGGCAGCGAGCAACGCGGGCGGAGCTCGGCCCGTGGAAAATTTACAACCACCGAGGAACAGGTCTCCGCCTTGTCCTCGGCAATTCCATGGGAGCGGGACACGGCGTTTCGGCTACTGCGGGAACAGGCGCCGACGAAGGCGGTGCCCTTGCTCCTCGCCACAATTCCCCAACTGGCCAACGCCGACTTCACCGGCCGCTGGGGGAACCGGGGCGAGTTGGAAGTCGCGACGAATTCGGCGGTCTCAGCAGGCCGTTGCCGGGCGTTAAACCTCGCGGCGCGCTTCATCGGCTGGACTGATGCCGGCTGGGACCAGGTGGCGTCCCTGAAGGAGGCGCCGGCGGGCTTGGACCGGCAGCACTTGATGGACTTCTTGGGGGCCTTGATCGCTGGGTCGCTGGATGAATCGCCCGCGGTGCGCCAAACCACTTTTCTTCACCTCAGCAAGTTGCCCGGACTCTCCATCGGCGACGGGCTGGCCAAGCAGTGGGCCAGGGACCCCAATTCTGTCGTGCGACTCCAAGTCGCGGTGATGTTCGGGCACTGGGATCTTTCTGGCGGGGTGGAACTTTTGGGGCGGATTGCGTTAACCGACGGTGCCGACCGCTGGACCCGCGCCGCGATCTTGAGTGGATTGAAGGGGCGCGAATTGCAATTCGTGAACCGGCTCATGGAGAATCCCGCGTCGGCGCCCAGCCCGGAATTCATGCTGGAACTCGGCCGCCTGCTGAACGGCAGTCCGCGCGATTTGGGGCAGCGGCATTGGACCTGGGTGGGCGGTCCTGGCAACGACTGGAAATTTGCCTTTTGGGCCGGCGTTGCGAAAGGCCTGCGCGGCGGCGGAGCAGTCGGACCCACGGATGTTCTGGCAGAACGCGTCGGGCTCGAACCCAAACGCGTTCGCGACCTCAACCTCATGGCTTCGGTGACGTTGGCCGATTCGCTCGCCCCCTTGCCAGCCCGTCTGATGGCGCTGCGTTTGCTCGGCGAATTCCCGGGCGACTTCGACCGCAGCCGGTTGCTGAACGCGGTCAGGGCGAACGAACCCGTCGAACTGCAACGCGCCGCCGTCGCGCTGGCGTGTCGGCCGGGGCCGCTCAATTGCGCGGCGGAACTCCTGGACGACCGACTCTGGGCGCAGGTGCCACCAGCGATTCAAGCGGTGGCGATCCAAGGACTGCTGGCCCCGTCGGTGAATCATGCCGCGCTGATCGGCGCCGTGGAAAAGGGCGTTGTGCGGGCCTCGGCGCTCTTGCCGGCGCAGCGCGAGGCCTTGCGAAAATCAGCCGCTACCGGCGTGAGTCGACGGGCGGAGGCATTGTGGGCCGCCGCGGTTCCGAGCGACCGACGGGCGGCGTTCGAGGCGGCGAAAGCGAGTTTGGCGTTGAAGCCGGTGCCACCGAACGGCCGCGTCGTGTTCAACCGGCTCTGTGTGGGCTGCCATCGTTTTAACCGTGAGGGTATCGCGGTCGGGCCGGACCTGTTCGACATCCGCAACCAGCCCAAGGAAACCATCCTCCTGCACCTGGTGATTCCAGAGCAGGAGATCGCTCCCAATTTCACCGCGTATGATTGCACCACCCAAGAAGGTCGCGTGGTGACGGGACTGCTGGTCGCGGATGGCCCGGAGCGCCTGACCCTGCGGCAAGGCCAAGGTCTCGAAGAGACGCTTCCCCGGAGCGCCATCACTTCGCTCAAAGCCAGTCCCCTCAGCTTGATGCCGGCGGAATTGGAACAAGCAATGACCCTGCAAGAATTGGCCGACCTGCTGGCTTATTTACGCGGAGAAGGGGAATAAAACCGATCTTTCGCCGACTCGGTGAACGCCGTGCCCACGAGGTCGGTTTGCTTTGCGGTATCACTTATGCCACCCGGATGAGGCCTTCCTGCAATTATCACCGCCAGCCGGGCGGGGTCGTTTTCCATGTCGGCTGCTCGACCTGATTCGGCGCAAGGTGGTCGGCAGTTTACCGCCCTTTTCTGCCGTTCCCTCGGCTTGGATGACGAGCCATTGATGGTCCAGACACTAGCTGGCAGAGCGGGTGATACTCGCTCGAAATGGGGTTACCAAGCGACCCGCGGGTTGAACGACGAGGAGGTGCGGGCGGCTGGGTTCAGCTGGGTTTGCATTCCGGGAGGTAAACCGCCATTCGTCTTTGCGCACCGAATTTCGCCATGTCCGCCGCCCCAATTCTGATTGCCCAGTCCGGTTCCACCCCCATTCACCTGCTGCCAGCCATGGCCAACCGCCACGGACTCGTGGCCGGAGCGACGGGCACCGGCAAGACCGTGACGCTTCAGGCCTTGGCCGAAGGCTTCAGCGCGCAGGGCGTGCCGGTCTTTCTGGCCGATGTGAAAGGGGATCTCGCCGGCCTCAGCCAGCCCGGGGGCCAGTCGCCCAAGATTCAGGAACGGATTCGCGAATTGGGTTGGGACCACTTCACCGCGACGGGCTACCCGGTCACCTTGTGGGATGTCTTTGGCGAGGCGGGCCACCCGCTGCGCACCACGGTGTCGGAATTGGGGCCGCTGTTGCTGGCGCGCCTACTGCAACTTAACGAGGTTCAAACCGGCGTGTTCAATCTTGTGTTCAAGCTGGCCGACGAACATGGACTGCTGCTGCTCGACTTGAAGGACCTGCGGGCGACGGTCGCCTATGTCGGGAACAACGCGTCCGCCTTCACCACCGAATACGGCAACATCTCCGCCGCCAGCATTGGCGCCATCCAACGCGCCTTGCTCGCCTTGGAAGTTCAGGGAGCAGAACACTTCTTTGGCGAACCAGCGCTGAACTTGGACGACCTGCTCCAGACTGACACGCACGGACGCGGGGTCATCAACCTCTTGGCGGCCGACCGCCTGATGTCGGCCCCCAAGGTTTACGCCACGGCCCTGCTCTGGCTGCTTTCTGAGCTGTATGAAAATCTACCCGAGGTCGGTGATCTGGCCCAACCCAAGCTTGTGTTCTTCTTCGACGAGGCCCACCTGCTGTTCAACGACGTGCCGGAGGCGTGGTTGGGAAAAATTGAGCAGGTGGTGCGCCTGATTCGTTCCAAGGGCGTAGGCGTATTTTTTGTGACCCAGAATCCGAGCGATATTCCGGCCAAAATCGCGGCGCAGTTGGGCAATCGGATTCAACACGCTCTACGGGCTTTCACGCCCAACGAACAAAAGGCGGTTCGCGCCGTGGCCCAAAGCTTCCGGATAAACCCCGCGTTCAATTCGGGCGAAGCCTTGACCCAACTCGGTGTCGGCGAAGTGCTGGTGAGCGTGCTGGATGACCGGGGCCAGCCCACCGTCGTGGAGCGAGCCCTCGTGGTCCCGCCGCGCTCACAGGTGGGCCCCATTTCGTCCATCGCCCGGCAACGGTTGCGGGCCGACTCGCTGGTGGCAGGCGTTTACGAGGAACTCGTCGATCAAGTTTCGGCCTACGAACGGCTGCGGGGAACGGTGCGAGCCGCTCAGCCTGAAGCCCCCCCAATCACAGAGCTCAAACGGGGATTTTTCGCCCGCCTCTGGGATGATGAGTCGGATGAAACGCCGGCGACCTCACCGGTCCAAGAATCCAAGCTCAAGCCGCTACCCACTGCCGCCTCGCGCCGGCCGGCCGGCCGGCCGCCAAAGTCGTTGGGCGAGACCCTTGTGCAGACCGCGGCTCGCTCTGCCACCGCCACCTTGGCCGGCATGGTGACGCGGGAAATCACCCGCGGCTTGCTTGGTGGCTTATTCGGCGGGGGCCGCCGTCGCCGCTGACGGTTGTGTGGGTCACGGTCCAGCAAAAGGGGGTGAGCCGGGGAGCCAGTGGGGGCGACAGAAAGGTGCTCGCTGCAAAGGCGGTGCTCTGCCGTGAATGCTGGCCACAAAAAGCCCCCAGGAAGCGAGTTCCTCGGGGCTGGACGGGCACCTAAAGCTTTATTGGGGCGGCCAAACTCAGGCGAAGTCGTAGACGGTAACTTTTTTCCAGAGCTTGCTGCATTCGCTCACGAATTTCAGGTGCTCGGGATGCACCTGATACTCGTCCTGCGCCTGCTTGTTGGGGAAGACGAGGTTCAGCGCGACTTGATAGCTCTGTTCAACTACCGGGCGGTGGCTTCCGACCATCTTACCGATGTGAAATTGGATCACCCCAGGGATGGGTTGAAGGTATTTTTGACCACCCGCGATGAGTTCATCGGCCGCGTTGGGGTTGGCCGGATCGGTCCAGAAAATTACAACGTGAGAAAACATGACGGGCAGAGCTTAGGAAAGCGACGCACCGCATTGAAGCGAGAATTCGTCATCGCGCCGCTGGACGGCCCCCAGTTCGCGGAGGCCTCATGCGGGGGGGGAAGGGGGCGGCCTCGATTAACTCAAACGGCCGAGCCGGGGGCGCTGGGGATAGGACGCAGAACATCGATATTCAGACGGTAACCGGCGCCCCGCACGGTGAGCACGAGGACCGGTTCGAGGGAGTTGGCTTCCAATTTTCGCCGCAGCAGCATCACGTAATTGTCCACCGTGCGACTGTCTGGCGCGTAATCGTAATGCCAGACGGAGGTGAGCAGTTTTTCCCGCGAAACGGGCTCGCCTCTCGCGAGAAACAGAGCTTCAAGGATGCCCATCTCCTTGGGACTCAGGTCCACCCGCGCCCCGGCGCGGGTCACAGATTTGTGCAGCAGGTCGATACGCAAGCCGCCATGGTCGTCTGACGCCGGCGTGACACCTTAGTCGAGACCGAATTCGACTCCTTTGAGGGCTGGATTTGATTCTCTGTGCCCGCAGACCGTTAGGCAACCGGCTGGGGCTTTTGTCCCGGTATGGGAGCAGGGGGGGGCCCAACTTCCGCTGCCTCCCGGGATCGCTCGCTAGAGCGACGATAAAAGAGTGGGTAAACTTTTTTAAATTCAGCAAAGGCGGGGTTTTGGGGGACTTTTTGAACTGAAAACACTTCCCGATTGGGGCGCCGCGGCCCCTGTGACGCCCGCTTGGCCAGCCCGCTTGGACGGCTCGGGACGCATCGTTAACGGTTGTGAAACTGGCTGAAATTGGGCGTTTCCTTGAATTACCAACTTGAGTAAAAAACTACTTGTAACCACTACCTATTGGGCCAATGTGTCCCCCCGTCTACAACATGATGGGTGCGCAAATCGGCTGAAATGCCAATTCCGCCTAGATTTCGGCAGTTTTGAGCGGTGGTGTCTGACGAACCCGATTGGGGAAATTCGCCAGGTGCCGCCACCGAACAAATCGCCAGCAGCTAATTAACAATCCCGCCTTCACTATGATCGACGCCCAGGACGCAGTCGCTACCTCCACCTCGGCGAAATCCGCTCGCCGCGCTTCCCCGCTCCCGGCTGCCAGCCATCGCGGCGCGGCGGTCACCAAGTCTGCGAAATCGTCGAAACGAGCCCTGAAAATAGCGCGCGTTTTCAGCGACGCCAAAGTGGCCCCCTTTGCTCAAATTGAGTGGGAACGCCGCACCGCCGAGATCACAGATGACACTGGTAAAGCGGTGTTCAAGCAGGAGAATGTTGAAGTTCCCAAGTCATGGTCGCAGTTGGCGACGAAAGTGGTCTGTTCGAAGTATTTTTATGGCGATCCGGCCAAGTCAGAGCGGGAATTCTCGGTTAAACAGCTCATTCATCGGGTCACCCGCACCATCGCCGACTGGGGCATCAAGGATGGCTACTTCAGCAAGGCGGACGGCGAAGTCTTTTATGACGAGCTAACTTGGCTGTGCGTGAACCAGTTCGGAGCCTTTAACTCACCGGTCTGGTTCAATGTCGGGCTTTATAGCCAATACGGTGTCGGCAAGTCCTCGGAGAAGGGCAATTGGCATTGGGATCCGACGCTCGGCGAAGCCCGCCGGGCCAACACTCAATACGAATACCCGCAGGGGAGCGCGTGCTTCATCCAGTCGGTGAATGACAACATGGAGGACATCATGCAACTCGCCTACAGCGAAGCGATGCTCTTCAAATTTGGTTCAGGCACCGGCACCGACCTGACCCCGATCCGCAGTTCTAAGGAAAAGCTCTCCGGCGGTGGCAAGCCGAGCGGGCCGATGAGTTTTCTGCGGGTCTATGACCAAGTGGCCAACGTAGTGAAGTCGGGCGGCAAAACCCGGCGGGCGGCTAAGATGAACACCATCCGTGACTGGCACGGCGACGTGGAGGAGTTCATCACTGCCAAAGCGAAGGAAGAGCGGAAGGCTTGGGCGTTGATCGAACAGGGCTACGACGGTTCGTTCAATGGCGAGGCTTACGGCTCCGTAATGTATCAGAACGAAAACTTGTCGGTTCGAGTTTCCGACGAATTCATGACCGCGGCGGTTGAGGCCAAGGAGTGGTGGACCCGTTCTGTCACCACCGGTCAACCACTTGAAAAAAAGGACGCGTCTCGCCTGCTTGACCAGATTGCGGAAGGCACGTGGATCTGCGGCGACCCCGGCCTCCAATACGATGGAGCGATCCAGAAGTGGCACACCTGCAAAGGCACGCAGCCAATTCACTCGACAAATCCATGCTCGGAATACGTGTTCCTCGACAACACGGCTTGCAACCTTGCCTCGTTGAACCTGATGAAGTTCAAGCGCGCCGACGGGGTGTTCGACATCGAGCGTTTCAAAGCGGCAGTTCGCATTTACATCACCGCCCAAGAAATTCTCGTCGATAACGCCAGCTATCCAACCAAAGTCATTGCCGAGAATTCCCACATCTATCGCACCCTTGGGCTCGGATTCGCGAACCTTGGTTCGCTCGTGATGAGCTACGGCTTGCCTTACGACTCCAATGAAGGGCGAGCCCTAGCCGGTGCCATCACTGCGGTGATGACCGGGCATGCCTACGAGCAATCGGCCGAAATCGCGGTCACCATGGGAGCGTTTCCCGGCTATGCGGATGCCCGCTGTTCGGGCGTCGATAAACCACTCAAGAAGGACAATATCGAGTCCATGCGCGGCGTGATCCAACATCATCGCGGAGCCGTGGAAGACATTCAGCCGAGTCGAGACTTTGCCTACTTGAAGGATGAAGCCCGGGCTTGCTGGGACCGTGCGCTCGCCAAGGGACGCCAACATGGTTACCGAAACGCGCAAGTTACCGTGCTGGCGCCAACGGGCACCATCGCGTTCCTCATGGATTGTGATACCACCGGGGTAGAACCCGACATCGCCTTGGTGAAATACAAACTGCTCGCTGGCGGCGGCATGCTTAAAATCGTCAATCGCGGGGTCGGAGACGCCTTGAAACGCCTCGGATACAATGGCAGCGAGAGCGAACGCATCCTCGCCCACGTTGAAAAATTCGACACCATCGAAGACATAATCCTCACCAAGGAGGATGGCGACGTGAAAGATGGTCGGGCCAAAGCCGGCGACAAGATGGCCAGCGGACTCAAGCCCGAGCACCTCGAAGTCTTCGATTGCGCGTTCAAAGCGTTTCGGGGCGTGCGCAGCATCCATTACAAGGCGCACCTGAGCATGATGTCCGCCGCTCAGCCCTTCATTTCCGGGGCCATCTCAAAAACGGTCAACATGCCCAACGACGCGACCGTGGCGGAAATCCGCCAAGCTTACACTGACGCGTGGCGCATGGGGTTGAAGTGCGTGGCCATTTATCGTGACGGTTCGAAGCGCAGCCAACCGCTCAACACCAGTAAATCCGGGGCCAGCGAAGCCATTCCAGCCAGCGAGCAGGTGGTCACCTTGGAAGCTCGCCTCAAAGAGCTCGAAGGCGAAGTGACCCAACTCCGAGAGATGGCCAGTCAACCGCTGCGGAAACGTCTGCCGGAAACCCGAATGGCGGTGAACCACAAATTCGAGATCGCAGGTCACGAAGGCTACCTCACGGTCGGACTTTTTGAAGATGGTCAGCCCGGTGAGCTCTTCGTCACCA
>CAIJLV010000097.1 GCA_903821635.1 uncultured Verrucomicrobiota bacterium
GGCGAGCGTGGCGGCCGCCCTCAGGCCAATCCTCGGCGTGGCGGCCAGCGAACCCTTGGAATTCGCCGGCGCCCTGCCCCATTCCGTGCCAAGCACTGGGGAAACTCCAAGCGAGCCCCCTCCCCGGCCTGACCAACAGTGGGCCCTCGCGCAAACCGAAACCGCCCTCCGGGTGGCCGAGCTCACTCGAGCTCAGCGCTGGCAGGATGTGGGGGTCGGCCTCGTCAGTGAGCTTCAACGGTCGGAAGATCGTCCTGGCGGGCGCCAGAGTGATCAATTCGTTGGCCTCCAGTTTTCGCTGCCACTGCCGTTTTGGAATCGCAATCAGGGGCGCATTCGCGAAGCCGCAGTGGTGCTGGAACGGCGGCAGCTTGAACAAGCCGCACTTGACCTGAAAATCCAGACGGAACAGGTCGCGGCGCGCGAACAGTTGGCCGCCGCCAGCAGCGCCGAGCGGGAAGTGGCGGAAACGCTTCTGCCGGCCGCCCGGCGCATCGAGGAACAGCTCCTGCGCCTCCGGGATCAAGGGCAAGCCACTTTCGTTGAATTGGCCCGCGTCCGAGAAAAACGGCTGCAACTCGAAGTCAGCCACATCGAAGCCCGCCGCGATGTGCTCCGTGCCTACTTACAGCTTCAATTCGCCCTTGGCCAAGTGCCCCATTTTTCGCCCGCGCCATGACTCCCCTGCTCCACCGGTTCAGCCCGGCGCCCGCCCCGAGGCCGCTTCAAGCGGCCAGCATCAACCCGCAAAATGTTCCCTTTTCGAATCCATGCTCATGAATCTCCTGCGCCTCGCCCTGCTGGCAGTCGTCCTGTTTGCTAGCCGTGCCTTCGCGGCCGGGCCGGCCCCGGACAAACTTGCCCGCACGGTCATTCTCGACGAAACCGCGGTGAAGAATCTCCGGCTCGAAACGGCCACCGCGGAGGAACAGTCCTTTGAACGCACCGCCTTCGCGCTGGGGCGAATTGAGGTGTTACCGGGCCAAAGAGCGGTGTTGAGCAGCCGGATTGCGGGCCGGGCGGTGGAGGTAATGGCGCGCCCCGATCATGAAGTGAAAGCGGGCGAGCCGCTGGTCGTGGTCGAGAGCCGCCTGCCGGGCGATCCGCCGTCGCAAATCACGTTGCGAGCTCCGAGAAGCGGCTTTGTCACCCAACTCGCCGTGGCGCCGGGTGAGCCAGTGGACCCGGCCAAGCCGCTGCTGGCCATCGTGGACCTCGGCACGGTGTATGGCGTGGCGCGGGTTCCCGAACATCTGGCGGATCAACTTCTACGCGGCCGAAAACTCCGGGTGCGGGCGCCCGGTTGGCCGGGCGAAGTCTGGGAAACTACCATCGAACATCTGGGCGCCGAAGCCGACCCGACCACCGGCACGCTCGAAGTGGCGTGCCACCTGCACAACGAAGGTTTGTGGTTGCGGCCGGGCATGCGCGCCGAATTCACCCTCGTGCTGGGCGCGCGTCTAGGCGTGATGGCGATTCCCCGAGCCGCGTTGCAGGGCGATCCGGCCAGCCGCCATGTCTTCATCAAGGACTACGAACTTCCGCACGCCTTCGAGAAGGTGCCCGTCGTCACGGGGGAACAGAACGATGCGTTCGTGGAAATCGTCAGCGGCCTGTTGCCCGGCGACGAGGTGGTCACGCGGGGTTCGTATTCCCTGTCCTTTGCCGGCAAAGGCTCAGGATCGCTCAAGGAGGCGTTGGATGCGGCCCACGGCCATGCGCACAACGAAGACGGCACTGAAATGGCCTCGGAAAAATCCACCCTCCCCGAGGCGGAACCAGGCCACGGTCACAGCCACGGCCCGGCCCACCGCGAGTCACTGTTCACGCCGCTGACGTGGTTCTTCGCGTTCACCAGCGGGACGCTGCTGTTTGCGCTCATCGGCAACGCGCTTGGGTGGCGGAAGGCCAAGGTCGCAGCCCGCCAAGTATAGGCCAAACCGACCATGCTCAATTCGCTCATCCGCCTTTCGCTCCAGCACCGGCCGTTGGTGCTGGCCGCGGCGCTCCTACTGCTCGTGTTGGGCGCGCAGGTTTTGCAGCAGTTACCCGTCGAGGTGCTGCCGGACATGACGAAACCCACCGTCACGATTCTCACCGAAGCCCCCGGCTTGGCGCCGGAAGAGGTCGAGGCGCTGGTCACCCAACCTATTGAAGGCGCGGTGCAAGGAGTTGGCGGGCTCGACCGGCTTCGTTCGAATTCCGACGTAGGTTTGTCGCTGGTCTTCGCCGAGTTCGCTTGGGGCACGGACATCTACCGCGCCCGGCAACTTGTGCAGGAGCGGTTGCAATCTGTGCTCGCGACCCTGCCGGCCAACGCCAGCCCCGGACTCACGCCCGTGTCGTCGCTCATGGGCGAAATCCTGCTCGTCGGCCTTCGCAGCCCCAACGGCGCGGTGGCGCCCAAGGAATTGCGCCAACTCGCCGACTGGACTCTGCGGCGCCGAATCCAAAGCCTCGCGGGCGTCGCGGAAGTGCTCAGCATCGGCGGCGGGGTCAAGCAGGCCCACATCTTGCCCGATCCGCACCGCCTCGCGGCGTTTGGGGTGACGCTGGCGGAGCTGGAACGGGCGGTCGCCCAAGCTGCGGACAGCTCGACCAGCGGATACCTCAACCTCGGCCCGCGCGAAATCATGGTGCGGAACCTCGGCATGACGACCGACCTCGCCGAATTGGGCCGCACCGTCATCAAACTCGTCGGCGACCGGCCCATCCTGCTGACCGACGTGGCAAAGCTCGAATATGGTCTCCAGCCGATGCGTGGCGACGCCAGCGTCAATGGCTCTCCCGGCGTGATCCTCAGCGTGGACAAGGCCCCCGGCTTCGACACGCTGGAGCTAACCCGACGCATCGAACAGGCCCTGGCGGAGGTTCGACCGTCGCTGCCGCCCGGCGTGGAGGTAGAAGTCCTGTTCCGTCAGGGCGACTTCATCAGCCACGCCATCAGCAACCTGAAGGCGGCGATTCGCGACGGCGCGCTCATGGTCACGGTCGTGCTGTTCCTCTTCCTGCTGAACTTCCGCACCACCTTCATCACGCTGACTGCGATGCCGCTGTCGTTCGCGCTGACTGTGCTCGTCTTCAAAGGGTTCGACGTGAGCGTGAACTCGATGACCCTCGGCGGTCTCGCGGTGGCCATCGGCATGGTCGTGGACGACGCCATTGTGGACGTGGAAAACGTGTTCCGGCGCCTGCGGGAAAATGCGGCGTTGGCCACGCCGCTGCCCCCGCTCGAAGTCATCGCACGCGCTTCGGGCGAAGTGCGAAATAGCATCCTCTACGCCACCCTGCTGGTCGTGCTCGTGTTCTTGCCGCTACTGGGTTTGCAAGGCTTGGAAGGCCGGCTCTTTACGCCCATTGCCATTGCCACGATGACCAGCATGGCCGCGTCCTTCCTGGTCTCGCTCACGGTCATCCCGGTGTTGTGTTCGCTGTTGCTCACCCCTCGGCCGGGCGTGACGCCGCACGACGGCTGGCTAGTCCGCAGCCTGAAACGTTTCGCGCACGCCACAGTCCTGCGGGTCGCGCTGAATCAGCCGCTCTTGGTCTTCGCGGTGACCGGCGTCTTGGTGGTGGGCGCGCTCGCGTTGTATCCCCTGATGGGCAAGGAATTCCTGCCCGCCTTTAACGAAGGCAGCGCCAGCATCTCCCTTGCCTCCGCCCCCGGCACCTCGCTCGCCCAGGCCAACGAAGTGGGCGAAGTCGCCGTTGCCCTGCTCCGCGCCATCCCCGAGGTGAAGAGCGTGGGGCGACGGGCTGGCCGTGCGGAAAAAGACGACCACGTCATGCCCGTGTCGGTGAACGAATTCGATGTCGAGTTCCAGGAGCTTGGCCGCCCCCGTCCGGAGGTCTTCGCGGAAATCCGTAAAACGCTCGGCGGCATTCCCGGCACGTTCGTCAATGTCGGCCAACCCATCGGCCACCGGCTGGCGCACATGCTCAGCGGCGTTTCGGCCAAGATTGCGGTGAAAGTCTTTGGCCCCGAGTTGGAGCCACTCCGGAGGTTGGGTGGCGAAATCGAAGCCATCGCGCGCACCATTCCCGGCCTAACCGATGTCTTTGTCGAAAAACAGGTGCCAATCCCACAGCTCCGAATCGAGGTCAACCGCGACCGGGCGCTGGCCTACGGCGTGACGCCCGGGGCACTAAATGCGCAACTGGCCACGCTTTTGGGTGGCCGCCCCCTCGCCGAATTGCGGGCTGGCCAGCGCACGCTCGACCTCGTGCTGCGCCTGCCGCAGGACTGGCGCGAGACCCCGGAAAAGTTACTGGAACTCCCCGTCGAAACGGGCACCGGCGAGCGGGTGCCGCTGCGCCTCGTAGCCGACGTGCGCGAGGCCAATGGCCCGAACGTCATCAATCGCGAAAGCACCCAGCGCCGTATCGTAGTCGGGGCCAACACCACCGAACGCGACCTCGAAGCGCTCGTCCGCAAATGGCAGGCCGAAGTGGGCGCCAAGGTAAAGTTACCCGAGGGTTACTTCATCAGCTTCGAGGGCGAGTTCAAGGCGCAGCAAGCAGCTACCCGCCGCATCGCGCTGTTTTCCGGGCTCGTGCTGGTCGTCGTGGCTTTCCTGCTTTACGGCTACTTTCGCAGTGCCCTGCTGGCCGCCATCGTGCTGGTCAACATCCCGCTCGCGCTGATCGGCGGGCTGGTCTTCACCTGGTGGCGCATCGACAACATCAGCATCGCCACGCTGGTCGGCTTCATCGCCGTGGGCGGCGTGGCGGCCCGCAATGGCATCATGCTACTCTCGCACTACCTGCACCTGATGCGGCACGAGGGCGAGGGGTTCAGCCGCGAGTTGGTCGTGCGCGGCACGCTGGAACGGCTGGTGCCGGTGCTCATGACTGCGCTCAGTGCCGGCATCGCGCTGGTGCCGCTCGTCCTCGCGGCGGGCGAGCCGGGAAAAGAAATTCTACACCCGGTCGCGGTTGTCTTCGTCGGGGGGCTCATCAGCTCCACCTTGCTCGACTTGGCGGTGACGCCGGCGGCCTTTTTTCTCTTCGGGCAACGGGCCGCCGAAAACGCGCTCCGCCGGAAAGCCCTCGCCGCCCAATGAAATTAAACCCCAAACCGCGCCCGCAGCCCAGAGCTGGGGCAATTGCTGAGGTGGATCGCCTCCGGAGCACGCCGCTCGTCTGGATGCTCGGGCACTTCGGAAATTCGCACCAAGTTCGGTTTGGGAGACGTTTCTCCCTAAGTTATCGTCCCCGCGCATGAGTCAGCTCGTTTTCGAAATCGTCTTCATCCTCGGGCTGCTCTTGGCCAACGGAGTCTTCGCTATGGCGGAGATCGCCGTCGTCTCGGCGAAGAAGTCGCGCCTGCGCCGCCTCGCGGAACAGGGCAGTCTGAAGGCTCGACTCGCGCTGGAACTGGCCGAATCCCCCAATCGCTTTCTCGCGACGGTGCAGATCGGCATTACGCTCGTCGGCATTTTTGCGGGCGCCTTTGGCGGCGCCACCTTGGCGGCCCAACTCGCGCCGGCGGTGGCCCAGATTCCCTTCCTGACGCCTTACGCGGAAAAGATCGCGTTTGCCGTCGTAGTGGCGGTCATCACGTATCTCTCCCTCGTCTTGGGTGAACTGGTCCCCAAACGTTTCGGCCTCAGCAACCCGGAAGCGATCGCCATGGCTATCGCCCGGCCGATGAATTGGCTGTCGAAACTCGCCGGCCCGTTGGTGACCTTTCTCAGCGTCTCCACGGAGGGACTGCTGCGTGGCCTAGGCTTTAAGCCGGAGCAGGCGGTGGCCGTTTCTGAGGAGGAGGTGCGGGCCTTGATGCAGGAGGGGCTGCGGGCCGGCGCGTTCAACAAGGTGGAGAGCCACATCGTTCATCGTGCGCTGGAACTCGACCAACTGCCCGTGCATGAAATCATGACGCCCCGGGCGAAGATTATCTGGCTGAACCAAGAGGACACGCACGAGCAGATCTGGCATAAGATTGTCGTCAGCAACCATTCCTACTTCCCCGTGTATCTGGGCACCCGCGATCAAGTCGTTGGCGTGGTTTCCGTCAAGGCCATCTACGCTAATTTGGCGGCGGGGGCCGAAGTGGTGCTCCGGAATTTGATGACCACTCCGCTGGTCGTGCCGGAGTCGCAAAATGTCCTGCAACTCGTGGAGACGTTCAAACAGTCCGGCAAACACATCGCCTTGGTTACGGACGAGTTCGGCAACATCGTCGGCCTCGTGAGCTTGAACGATGTGATGGAAGCCGTGGTCGGTGAATTTCCAACTTCGGACCAGCGGGCGAAACCGGAGGCGCGCCGCCGCGATGATGGCTCTTGGCTTATTGACGCCATGATTGAAATCGAGGCGCTGCCACGATGCCTGCCGGGCTTCACGCTCACGGACGGTTCTAGCGCCGATTACCAAACCCTAGCCGGCTTCGTTTTGAAGCATTTTGGCCACGTGCCCAAGGAGGGCGAAACCTTCACGGAACAGGGCTACGTCTTCGAAGTCCTCGATATGGACCGACACCGCGTGGACAAAGTGCTGGTGCTGCCGATGAAGCCCAAAGGCGAAACCACCGTCCCACTCCAACCGGCGACGTGAGCCTTGAGCTCTGCGCTTCAATGCTTAAAAACACCTGTAAACAGCTATCACCATGAATCGAATCCTCGTTCTCCTCACCACCACCCTCTTGCTCGGTCTGCGGCTCCTCGCCCACAGCGACGCTGAAATCGGCCCGAATGGCGGCCGAATCGTCGAGTTCAGCCAAAACGAATCCCTCCATGGCGAAGTGACGTTGAAGGACGGCTTCTTCCACGTGGCCCTGCTTGATCACCAGATGAAGCCCGTGGCAATTGGCACCCAAGTGCTCAACGTCGCCGGCGGCGACCGCAAGGCGCCTCAGAAGCCCACCGTCACCGTGAAGGACGGGCACTTTGTCTTTCCAGTCCTCAAAGGAGATGAATACCCGCTGGTGCTCCAGTTGCGGCCGACCGCAAACGCAAAACCGATCACGGCTCGCTTCACCTATGACTCCGCCGTCTGCGGCAAATGCAAACAGCAGGAGTGGTTGTGCGGGTGCAAACACTAGCACCGCTGGCGTCGCCCCGACTCAGCGCCCGGCCGACTGGGCCGGCTGCAGGCGCGGATCGTCGAGGTCGAGGCGGTAGAGGATCTGGTTGTAATCGTAGCGTGGAGTCGGCTGAGGATTAGCTGAAAACTCTTTTGTGTAGGTGCCTTCAAACAAGAGTATGGGCGAATTCGTGGGCGTGAAGTCCACGTGCAGGCAAGGATTGTAGAAGGTGTAGTTCCGGTGCGTGAGCACCTTCACCCCGGGTCCCCATGGCCCGGTCGGGGCGGCGGCTTCCGCATACCAAAGCTCGCCCAGCGGTGAAGGCTGGCCGCCCGTTTGGAGGAACACGCTCACCCAGCGTTGGCGCCACGGATGCCAGCCCAGGCCGCCGCTGTGCACGCCGTCATGCGGCCGGATCGACTCCCCGGTTCCTGCCGCCACGAGGCGTTGCGGGGCCGCAATCACCTCCCAAGCCGCCGGGTCCTGCCACGCCTCAAATGTCGCCGGGCAACGCAACGTCGGAAAGGGATGCGCGAACAGCATCCACGCTTTGCCCGTCGCCTCCTGCCACGGCACGGCGTGCCCCCGTGGTAGGGGCGGCGGCTCGGGGGCAGCCGGCGATTTGCGCCAAAGCACCTTCAGCGGATCAAACCGGCGGGTCGCTTCATTCCACTCGGCCAGCCCCCATTCATAGGCTTCCAAGTGGTTCCGCACCTTCATATAACTACATCCTAAGTGAGGCGTGCCGTGCCGGTCCGGCAGGCTCACCAAGGCCGTGGCCCACGTCGGCCCCTCTCCCGGCATGGGCGTGATCCCCCGGGGCCGCCCGCGGGCGTCGCGCAGGAACTCGAACTCCAGGCGCAACGGGGGCTCGAATCGCTTCAACGGGAACGGCTCGGTCAAGGCGCCCAAGCTGTCGAAAAGCCCCAGCGGATATTCCGGGAGCGTGGTGTCGCCCCAGAGCCAGTGGCGGCGTCCCCGATGCACCACGGTTTGCACACTGTCGCAGCCGAACACGCCCGACTCCTGCGCGTCGAGGTCTCGCCCCGTAAGTTGGCTTTCGGCCAAGCGGCCGGCACCGGTCAGGCGACCCAAACGGCGGGCGATCATGGTGCGGCTGACTTCCAGCCGCAGGGTCGTCCCGGGCTCGGGGCGCAGGCGCACACCACGGTAGCCGAAGCCGTCCGGGGCCACTTCGTAGCCATCGCTGGCCACGTGGAAAAATAGCTCGCGACCCAATAATTCGGGCTGAGTCACCGCCACCACGCCGGCGTTGTCCGTGAGGAAGCGGAGTTGGTGCGTGGTGCGGAGTTCCACCAGCGGCACGGGCCAACCGGACCCGCGTTCCACCACTTCGATCCGGCCCGGTTCGGCGCCCCAAAGGAGTCCGGCGCAGCCCCCGGCGAACGCGAGGACAGAGGCGATTTTCATGTCTTCGCCTCAGGTTTGGGGCGGGAGGTGACTTCGCGAAACCGATTTTCGTAGTCCGGATGATTCGTGCCCATCAAGCGGTCCCACACGTTAAAATAGAGGCCGTAGTTTCCCTTCATCTTTTCGTGGTGTTGGACGTGGTTAGTCGGCGTGTTGAGCACTAGGCGGAGCCAACTGTTCATGAGCCAGCGCGGGTGAAATTCGTAGCCGGTATGGCCCAGCACGTTGAAGACGATCTGCCAGAGCATCACCAACCCGAACGCCAGCGGGTGCATGGGCAGCACGCAAACGGCGACCGGAAAAATGCCGGCCTCGACCACGGCTTCGAGCGGCGCAAACGAATAGGCGGCCCACGGCGTTGGGTTCGTTGAGAGGTGATGCACCCGGTGAAACGCGGCGAACAATCGCGGGTGATGCATCAGCCGGTGCGTCCAATAAAAATATGTGTCATGCAGGACAATGCCGGCGGCCACGCTGCCCCAGAACCAACCCCAACCGTAATCTGCCACCTGCCAATACATCCGGGTCCAGCCGTGGCGCGAGGCCACGATCGTCGCGGCACCCATGAGCCCAAAGATGACCAGCGTCAGCGCCGAATAGCCCAACTCACGCCGGACGTCCGCCGCGGGCGGCAGGCGGGCGATGATCTTGCGATGCCACCAACGGGTTCGGCATAGCCGGTAGGCCACCCACCACGCCAGTCCGGCAAAGGCAAAATACCGCAGGGCGACTTCGACGGTCGTGCCCGCCGCCAGTTGCAGGAAGCCGACCGACTGGAGCGAAAAAGCAGCAAGCATTGGCATACGCGGACTTTCGAAATGCCAGCCGGCAGAAAAAAAGGCAATTGAGCCGCCGACGGATTTGATTCGGCCTTGTCGGGGTGGGCTCGCGGTTTAACCTCGCCGCATGGCTAACAAGCCCATGAAAAAGGCGAATCCAGCGAAGCAAGCCCTCCTGCTCGGAGTGGGCTTGGATTCCGACGGCCACCAGCGCGTCACTACCGGCAAGAATTTCGCGCTCGTGGGCGGCTCCCAAGAGACTCACGAGGCGATGACCGAGACGGCGATCAAGCTGAACGAAAAACTCAGCCGGCGCGGGAAGGAACTGCACGAAGTCAGTCGACAGGAATTTGCCGACCTCGCCCACGAAGTCGGCTTGCGGCGGAACGCTCCGGAATGCAATTGAGCGGGGGCGCGTTCCTCGTTTGCGGCTTGTTCGGAATTGGGCTCCGGCAGGGCTTCTGCTAAGCGGTAGCTATTGTGTCTTCGAAACGCTTGTTCGTTAGCCGATCTTCTTCACCTTGGACTTGGCTGGGACTCTTCGCCGCGCTAGCCACCGGGCCAGCCGGGGCCGATATCCTCATCAATGAACTGTTCTACCACCCGCCGAGTGAGCTTGATCGGGAGGAATGGATCGAACTGATCAATTCTGGAACCAGCCCCGTGGATGTCTCGGGCTGGCGTTTTACGGAGGGCGTCCGCTTCACGTTTCCGGCCCGAACCACGATCGCCCCGGGAGGCTTCCTCGTGGTGGCGGCGGACGCGGCGGCTTTCACCACCCAACACCCTTCCGTGACTCACTTTGTGGCCGGCTGGGAGGGGATTCTTTCTAATTCCGGCCAGCAGGTGCAGCTCGTGGACGCGGCCGGTAAGTTGGTGGATTCTCTCCGCTATTCCGACGACGGCGAATGGGCGGATCGGATCCTTGACGTAGTGGATTACGGGCATCGCGGTTGGAAATGGGCGTCCCCGGCCGATGGTTTCGGCGCTTCGATGGAACTTCGGCAGGTCGGGTTGCCCAACGATTTCGGACCCAACTGGTCGGCAAGTGGACCGGTGGGCGGCACACCCGGAGCGCCCAATTCGACGGCCACCACCAACCTCCCGCCCATAATCAGCGGGACCCGGCATCAGCCGCTCGTGCCCCGATCGACGGAGGCGATCCACGTCACCACCCGGCTGCTTGACGAAGCTCCATCCACCGAGTTGACCGTCAGCCTCCATTGGCGCCTCGACGGCACCACGCAGTTTAATCCGCTGGCGATGTGGGATGACGGGTTGCACCACGATGGCGGGCCCAACGACGACGTCTTTGCGGCCTCAATTCCGCCGCAGGCGCAGGGCGCGATCGTCGAATTTTACGTCACAGCGGCCGACGCCGCAGGAAATTTGAGAACCTGGCCGACGCCCGCTTGGGTGGACGGCGTGCCTCAAAACGTGGCGAACGCCCTAGTGCAAGTAGACGACACGCCGTCGCCTACCCCGCTCCAGCCCGGCGAGTTGCCCCGCTACCGGCTGATCCTCACCGCCGCGGAACGCGCTGAATTGGCGGCGATCAACCGCAACACGCCGGCCGCACCGTTTCCGCAGCCAGCCCCGTTCAACGACCAGACCCGCAGCCACGCCCAGTTCAACGCCACCTTCATCTCGGTGGACGGCACGGGCACGGAACTCCGCTACCTCATCGGCGTGCGGAACCGGGGCAACGGTTCCCGGACCAAATCGCCGCAGGGCCTCCGGCTGCACTTGCGCAACGACGACCTCTGGAACCAGTCGAGCGCGCTGAACCTGAACAGCCAATACACCCCGGCCCAGCTCCTCGGCAGCGCGCTCTACCAGCGGGCCGGCCTCGCCGCGGCGGATTCCCGCCCGGTGCAGCTCCGGGTCAACAACCGCGACTTGCAGACGGCCGGTTCGCCCAATTTCGGCTTCTACGTGGCGAACGAGGTCATCAACTCCGAGTTCGCGGCGCGGGCCTTCCCGGAAGATTCGTCGGGCAACCTCTACCGGGGCATCCGCCTCACCGGCGACGGCGCCGACCTCGCGTTCCAAGGGACCAACGCCGAGCCCTACCGGGCGAACTACTTCAAGCAGTCCAACACCTCGCAGGACGACTGGCGCGACTTGGTCGAGCTGTGCCGGGTGCTGGACGAGGCGACGGATGAGGAATTCGCCGCGGAAGTCCGCCGCACGGTGAACGTGGATTCGTGGCTGCGGTATTTCGCGCTCGAAACCTTGGTGGACAACCAGGAGACCGACTTGGGCAACGGCAACAACGGCACGGGCGAAGGCGACGACTACCACCTCTATTTCGGTCGGACCGATCCGCGCGCCCGCGTGGTGCCCTACGACCTCGACACC
>CAIJLV010000098.1 GCA_903821635.1 uncultured Verrucomicrobiota bacterium
ATCTCTCGTCAGCTCGGTCGATGGCGTCGGCACCAAGCTCAAGATCGCCTTCGCCATGGATCGGCACGACACGATTGGCGAAGACTTGGTGAACCACTGCGTCAACGACATCGCGGTGCTCGGCGCGGAACCCCTCTTCTTCCTCGACTACCTCGGCACCGGCAAGCTGGAGCCCCACGTTTTCAAGGAGATCATCGCCGGCTTCGCCCGAGGCTGCGCCAAGAACAACTGTTCGCTCATCGGCGGCGAGACGGCGCAGATGCCCGGCTTCTACCAAGCTGGCGAATACGACGTCAGCGGCACCATCGTCGGCGTCGTGGACAAGTCCCGGATGCTCAACGGTCAAAAAACCGTCAAACGCGGCGACATCCTCATCGGCATCGAATCCAGCGGCCTGCACACCAATGGCTATTCGCTGGGCCGAAAGATATTCTTCGAGACGCTGAAGCTGAAGCCCACCAGCAAGGTGGCCGAACTCGGCGGCACCATCGGCGACGAACTGCTCAAAACGCACATCACCTACGGCCCGCTGGTGCAAAAGCTGGTGAAGAAATTCAACCGCCCCAACCAACCCGACGTGGTCAAATCCTTCGCCCACATCACCGGCGGCGGCTTTGTGGACAACCTCCCCCGCATCCTGCCCGCCAAACTCGATGCCGTGGTGCGCAAGGGCTCGTGGGACATGCTGCCGATCTTCCAGATCATCCAGGCCAAGAGCGGCGTGGACGAAGCGGAACTCTACCAAGTCTTCAACATGGGCATCGGCATGATCGCCATCGTCGCGGCCGACCAAGCGAACACTGCGTTGAAATTCATTCACGCGCAGCAACACCAAGCTTGGATCATCGGCGACGTTGCCAAAGGCACCGGTATTTGCCGCGTGGAATAGTCAGGCCGGCGGCGATTTCCCCTCGGCTAGGCCCGGGCTTGCGTGAGATTCAAACGAAGACCACGGTCCGGCCATGCACAAAGCCGATCCAGTTTCCCTTGATCGCGACGTCGGGTTTCGCACCGTGATGGTCGCGTCTTCCGCGTTGGGTGCAGGCAGCTTGATCGCCTCACTCACCATCGTGGAGCGGGGACCGGCCGGGCTTGATTTCAGTTGGAGCAATTGGGCCATTCCCGCGTTCGGACTCGGCGCACTGATGGCCGTAGGCTTCTGGCGCCTGATTTTTCACCTCGCCAGCCGACGCGGCGACGAAGCGGCCTCCCGGCGCAAACTCTACACCGCCTCCGCGGCCCTGATGGTGGTGGCCTTTGGGGCGTTCATCTACCCGCTGCGCTTCGTAGCCGCAGAGCGCCGGCAAGATGTGCTCATCGGTCTTGGAGTCGCCATTATGGCGCTCAGTGTCGTCGGCCTACTCATCCGCACCGTGGTGAAATGGCTCGAAAGCGAGACTGATCCCGCCGACCAACCCTGAAGTCGCCCAGACCTAGACTGGCTGAATAACCCGACCTACGGCTGCGTTTTCCAGAAGGCGTCCTGCCAACGCTTTTGTTTCTCACCCGCTTCGCGGAGGAAGGGCGCGAGCGCACCCAAGTTGATGAACTGCTCGTTCAACCAGTGAAAGGGCGGCCACAACGGCCGGGCAAAATCCACAAACAGCACCACGCGGTAGCCCTCGGTGTCATTCCACACCTCGTGGTTGAACGTATCGTCAAAGATCAACGCCTCACCTTCGCGCCAAGAATAGTAGTCGTTGCCGATCCGGATTTTCACGCGCTCATGGGGCTGCGGAACCATCAGACCGAGGTGGAAGCGGAGAATTCCGTTCCAAGCGCCCCGGTGCGCCGGAATGTGCTTGCCGGGCGACAAGATGCTGAAAAAAGCCGTCGTCAGGCCGGGCATCTTACCCAAAAGGCGGACGGTCTCCGGGCAACGCTTCCGATTTTCCGCGCAATCCATGCCAATGCCCGCAAGGAAGAACGTCTTCCAATTATTGTCCGACTGGATCGCGCCGACTTCCTTGAGGATGTCCTGAAAACTCGGCATCTGGTCGCGGAAAGTCATCACCACGTCCAACTCCTTCCGAATGAGCGGCCATTCGCGCTCCACCTCGGCGGCCCAAGGGAAGAGGCGCGTGTCGTAGATGTGAGGATCACCGTGCCGCGATAGACGGGCGACCGTCCACTCCAAGACGTTTTGCACGCCCACACCAATGGACTCAACGAGCGAACGATGGGCGTTCAGCGTGTGGCGACGGTGGTGACAATTTGCAGCGGGCCGCTGGGCCCCGGTGAGCACGGGCATACTTGGCAAGCGGGCCGAATTGAGGCCCCGCAATGCGTGGCCGAATTGTAACGAAAAGCGGGCGGCGAAAACAAGCACCAGGCGCACCGGAAAAACCCACGGGAAGGGCTCGCGAAATAAGCCGTTGGAATCGGCCTACGGTAGCACTTCCTTGCGTTCGGCGAGCCGGACTTCAAGGCCGGCCTGCCGCTGTTCCAGCACGCCGTCATGGGCGGCACGCACCGCTTCGCAGAGGTCACCGGCTTCGCTCAAGCGGGGCAGGCTCACGAAGTCAGCACCGGCGGCGCGCAGTCGGGCCACGTCCGCCAGAGTTTCGGCGGGCGCGATGATTTTGGCAGCCGGGTTTAGCTCCCGCAGTTGGCGGACAAGCTTTTCGTTGGTCGAACCCTTGAGCAGCGAATCTGGAATCGTGCAGACCAATACTTCAGCCGCCCCGACGCCGGCATGAGCCAAGGTGTCGCGCTGGCTAATGTCCCCATAAACCACCTTCATACCGCGGGCCTGAAGGTGGGCATGAACCACTGGGTTGAAGTCCACCACCGCCACGCTGGACAGCAAATGCGGGGCTTTGAGTGACAGTTCTTCCAAGAGCGAACTGGCCGTTCGGAAGAAGCCCAGAAGCAAAATTCGCGCGCCGTGGCCATGCCCCCCGGCAGCGTCGCCGGCCACGGGGCCACTGGCGTCAAGATCGCGGAACCCGCGCCGCTTCAGCCAAGGAATCAGGCCCCGGACCAAGCCATCCGAGCGCGTCATGCCAAAGGTGGAAGCAACCGCCAACGCTACAAACGCGAGTGAAACTCCGGCCACACTGCGCGGGCTGACATGGCCGGCGCCTTCCCCCAGCTTCATCACCACGAGCGAAAACTCGCTGATTTGGCAGAGGTTGATCGCTGGCAACAGGCTGATGCGAAGGCCCGATTTGAGGAGATAAAGGGGCGTGAACGTGGTCACCAAGCGACTGGTAACCGTGAACACAATAACGGCGGCAGCCAGCGCCAGTTCCGCCCCGCCGGGAATCGGGATACCGAGTCCCAAGCCCACAAAAAACAGCGTCACGAAGAAGTCGCGCAAGCTGGTGACTTTAGCCGTAACATCCAACGCGTAGGGAAAAGTGGACAGAGACACCCCCGCGACCAGCGCCCCCATTTCGCGCGACAAGTGCAGCCACTCACCAAGCTGCCCCACGAGAAAACACCACCCTAGGGCGCCGACGAGCACCAACTCCGGCAAGCGAGCCACGCTGCGAAACAAGGGGGGCAAAACGTAGCGGCTGACAGCCATCGCCGCGGCCACGAGCGTGACCACCCGCAGTGCGGACAGGCCCACCACCGTCAACTTAAGCTCATTCAGGCTCGGTTGAACGGCAAGGAAGAGGATCGCAAAGAGATCTTGAAGGACCAGCACCCCCAGCGTCACGCGGCCAGCCAAGGTGTCCAGTTCCCGCTTTTCGTAGAGCACCTTGACGATGATTACCGTGCTGGAAAGCGCCGCCGCCACCCCGAGATACAGCCCATCCCACGCCGGGCCACCCAGCTTGAATCCACTCAGGCTGAAAGCCACCACCCCCAGCAGGCATCCGCCCACAATCTGCACCAAAGCCGTCACACTGATCCGACTGCCAGCCGCGATGATCTTTTTCAGGTCGATCTCGAGACCGATCATAAACAGCAGAAAGATTAGCCCCAGTTCCGAGATGGTTTCGATGGATTCGCGATCCACGACCCACTTCAGGCACGCGGGACCGAGCAGGAATCCGCCCACAAGATACGCCAGCAGGACGGGTTGTCGGAGCCATTGGGCCACCATGCCGAGCAGCCACGCGGCCGTGATGCAAAGCGCGATGTCTTGGATCAAGTGGTGCATGGTGAAACAACCGTTGCCGAAAGTTTGAACCGGGGCCGCGTCCGAAGGCAATCACCGTGCGATTTTGGCACTTTTAGGCGCTTCGGCAGGCAAGCCCGCCAGCCTCGTTCGCGCAAAACCCGGCGACCCCGCTTTTCGCCGCGCCGACGGGCCGGCGGCCGACCCCTGGAAGCAGCCTCGACCTTGGCGGGGAAATTGTGCGACTGGCTTCAAGTTGAGCCGGCATTCAACCGACACCTTTCTGCGGGAAGAATAGTCGCCAAAACAAAGTCCCGGCTTGAACCCACCGGCGGCTTCCGGCGAAATGACCCTCCATTCGCGCAGCATGAACCTCGGCGACATCCTATCCACACCGCAGATCGTGCCTGAGTTGAAGGCCTCCACCCGTTGGGAAGCCATCGACGAACTAATCGGCGTGCTCGTGGCCAGCGGCAAGATCGCGCCCGAGGATCGCGAATCCGTGACGGCCGTAGTCAAACGCCGCGAAACCTCGATGAGCACTGGCATCGGGTTCGGCATTGGCATTCCCCACGCCTCGACCGATCTCATCACGGAAGTCGTCGCTGCGTTCGGCCGCTCGAAGACCGGCGTCAGTTTCGACGCGCTCGACAACCAACCGGTTCACCTCGTCACCTTGTTCCTCGTCCCGCAGGGCCAATTCCAGAAACATCTGCACACCCTAGCCGGCATCGCGAAAGTGCTCCGCAAAGATGAGTTTCTGAAGGAACTCGAAACCGCCCCCGACGGCGAGGCGATGATGGCAATAATCCGCAAGTTTTCCGCCCTGCGCTGAAGTCCGCTCAGCGGCCGGTCAGCAACAGCCACCAGCGGCGCGGCTCGTCCAGCAGCAACTCGCGCATCAAGGTAGGAAATTCAGCCGCCTTCGGCTCGTCCAAGCGCTGGCACAACCAAAACGCCACCCCGAAAGCGCCGGCCACGAGCGCAAAGTAGATGGAGTAACGGTTCCAATCCGCCCCCCACCCATGCGCACTCCACGGACCGACCAGATCGAGGAGCAAGCCCCATAACACAGGGGATAATCCCAGGGTGAGTTGCCAGACCACCATGAAGAGCGCGAAAAAATGGTCCCGCCCCATCGCTGGGGCAAGTTGCATGGCCAAGCGGTTGTTCGCGGCCGAAAACACCGCGTTGACCAACCCCACGCAAACCACCAAGGGCAAAACCAAAACATTGCCCGCAGGCGCCAATCCCGCCGCAATCAACCACCAACCGACGCCCATGACCACCCCGGTCGCCATCGTAAAGGCCAACAACGGCCGACTCCCCAACCGATCTAGTCGGGGCCCCATCAGCCAAGGGGAAAACAGTCCGCCGGCAAACGAAACTGACATCAGCAACAGAATGCGGTCGTCCGGCATTTGCGCGCCGTCCTTCAGGAATTTCACCACAAACGTCATCACCCCACCGTAGGCCACGGACCAAGCGACATTTAATTCGAGCAGCTTGCGGAACGGCGGATGCCCCGCCAGCGCCCGCCACGGCACCGGCCCCTTACCGCCCGCAGCCTCGGGTGGTGGCGGGCAATCCGGCACCTTGCGCAAGTAGGGCAGGCTGATCGCGCCCGCCAGCGCCGAAAACAGAAACACCGCCCCAAAACGAGCCGGCGTCGGGTGCCCCCCCAACATCAGGGCCGAGCAGGCAAACACGACAAAGCTGGCCCCATTGGTCCAAACCTGTTCCCGCGCGAAGTGTCGGCCGCGCAACGTCGCCGGCACCAATTCCATGATCCACGGGAGCCACGCGGCGCTCGAAATACCCCGGAAGACGTTGAACGCCAAAAGCAGCGCCAGCAGCAGGATCAATTGAGTCGCCCGGTCGAGAAAACCGCCGGTCAACGGTAGTAAGGCGATCAAGAAGATGACCGCCACCCGGGTGGACCAACCCGTGAGCACGAAACGCTGATACCCAATCCGACCGAGAAATTTCGCCGCCGGAATCTGCGTGATGACGAGCAACGGCATCATGCCCGCCAAAATCCCTAACACCGTCGCGCTGGCCCCCAATGATTTCGCGTAAAGCACCATCGGACTACCCAAGATCGGCTGATACGAAAGTGCGTTGAGGGTGGCGAAGTAATACAGATTGATCGCCCCGGGCGGCAGTTCACCGAGCGAATTCGGCGCAGACGGAGGGGTGGCGGCTCTCAACCGCCGAATTCTGCCGCCTTGGCCAACCGCCGGCAAGTCAGAGGGAGGATTCGTGCCCGCCGCGCGGTTTGCAGTATCTTCTCTGCGTGCCGGCGTTGGACTTTGAATTCATCAGGGGGGCGCTCCATTTCCCCCAGCTCCGACTCTGGCTAGATGCCCACGAACGCATCGGCCCGGACGAAGCGGTGTTCGTCTCGCACGCCCATTCCGATCACACCGGACGTCACGCCCGCGTGCTCTTCACGTCGCCCACTCAAAAACTAATGCGGGCGCGAGTCTCGGGGGACCGCCGTGAATACGTCCTTGAGTTTGGTGAGCGGCGGGCGTTGGCCGACTTCGACCTCCACCATCAATCCGGGGCTACGATCACGCTGTGGCCCGCCGGACACGTCTTTGGCTCGGCGATGTCATTGCTCGAAGCCGATGGGCTGTCCCTGCTCTACACGGGCGATTTCAAACTGCGCGCGAGTCGCAGTGCGGAAGTGTGCCAACCCTGTCAGGCGGACGTGCTGGTCATGGAAACTACGTTCGGCCGGCCAAAGTATATTTTACCCCCCACGGACCAGATTCTCACCGAGTTGATCGTTTTTTGCCGGACGACGCTCGCGGCCGGGGAAGTGCCAGTGCTGCTGGGATATTCGCTCGGCAAAGCCCAGGAGCTACTCGCCAGCCTCGTCGACTCGGGACTGCCAGTCATGCTGCACGAACAAGCCGCCAAGCTCACCCGGATTTACGAATCCTTCGGCGTGCGTTTCCCCAGTTGGCGCGAGCTGAATCCGGCCGAAGTCGCCGGCCACGTCGTCATCGCGCCGCCCGGAGGGTCGCTTAGCCGGCTCCGCGCCGCCCACCCACCCGTTCGAGTCGCGGTCGTGACTGGCTGGGCCTTGGAACCCGGCGCCCGCTTTCGTTACCGGGCCGACGCCGCCTTTCCGTTGAGCGACCACGCGGACTTTCCGGATCTCGTCGCCTTCGTGCGCCGAGTCAATCCGCGGAAGGTGCTCACGCTGCACGGCTTTGCGGAAGACTTCGCCACGCACCTGCGCGGTCTCGGGATCGAAGCCCAAGCGCTGGATCCGCGCCCGCAGTTGGAGCTGGGACTCAGCTTCGAACTCGGTCGCCAGCGCGCTTAACCGCTCGCTTCACCGGGCGCCACCGCGGCTGAGTCCAGCCTCACCGTCCCCGGCAGCAGGGAAAACATGATCGCATCCCGCGGTTCCCCGTGGATCAGCAGGCGGTGGCGCAGCGTGCCTTCCCGCACCGCCCCCAGTTTTTCGGCAACCCGTTGGCTGGCCAGATTGGCCGGTTCCACGAGAATTTCGAGCCGTTGCAAGCGCAAGTCTTCGAAGCCGAACAACACCAACAACCGGCTTAACGCGACCGCGCGACCGCGACCGCGTTCGCCAGTGCGCACAAAGTAACCCACGTTGCCGAGGCGATGCTGCCGGTTGAAGTGCCCCAGTGCGCCCCCGCCCAGCAGCCGCCCCTCCACGTCCACAGCGACGAAACCGTAGCCGTCGCCGTTATCCCACTGGGTGAGGCGGTCGGCGATGAATTGCTCCGCCCCAGCCTGATCAGTCACTGCGTCAGTCCACATCATCCACGGACCGATTTCCGCGGCGGATTCCTGCGCCAAGTTCAGCAACGCCCGGGCATCGTCCCGCCGCCAGCGACGAAGCGTAAGGCGGCCATCAGTGAGTAAAGTGCGCATGGCAAACGCTCAGTAGGGCACTCGATCGGGCTTTGCCTGCCATTCGTCAAAGAGCCCAACCGCCTCGCTACGCAGTAGTGGCAGGCAGGGAATCCGACGGGCTTCAGGCCGGGCGGCCACTTCGCGATAAAGCCATTCATCATCGAAGCCCGCCGCTGCGGCATCGTGCCGGGTGGCAGCAAAAATGATCCGCGCGACGCGGGCCCAATTGGCCGCCCCCAGACACATCGGGCAGGGTTCGCAACTTGTGTAGAGGTCACAATCGCGGAGTTCGAAATGGTCCACCCGCCGGCACGCCGCACGGATGGCCACCACCTCGGCGTGGGCTGTGGGATCGTGGTCGACGAGCACCCGATTGTGGCCCTGGCCGATAATTTCGCCCGCCCGCACAATCACGCAGCCGAAGGGGCCACCGGCTCCGGCCGCGAGGCCGGGCCGGGCGAGCCGAATCGCCTGGTGCATGAAGGCGGCGTCAGGCGGAGACGGAGACGGATTCATGGGGCGGGGAAGCCAACCCTCGGCGGCTTATTTTTCCGCGAGGAGCTTTTCCACCTTCTCCGAGAGATTGGCCCGGGCTTCGAGGTCCCGCAGGTTGCCCTGTCGATCCACCAACCACATGGACGGCACTCCGGTGATGCCGAATTCCTTGCCAAACTTGTTGTCCCAACCGGTCCCGTCGAAGAACTGCACCCAGGGCATTTTCTTCTTCTTGGTGAAGTTTGTGAGCGCTTGTTCGTCTTGGTCGAAACTGATCCCCACGATTTCAAAGCCCTTCGGATTCAACTTCTCGTAAGCAGCCACGACGTTCGGCACTTCCGCCACACAAGGGCCACACCAAGTTGCCCAGAAGTCGATCAGGACCACTTTACCTTTCAGTTCGGCGAGGTCGACCTTGCGACCATCCACCGCGGTGAATTTGAGATCCACCGGTTTGCCGATGCGGTCGAACTTCTTCTTGAACGACAGCGCGTATTTCTTCACCTCCGCCGGCGCCGTCTCTGCCGCCACGATCTCGTCGATCAACTCCTTGGCCTTGGGGCCGCCCCGCAGTTCGGCAATCTCCATCATCGCGCCGAAAACCTCGCCCCGATTGGGGAATTCCTTCCGGATCTCGCGCAGGCTTTTTTCAAAATCGTCCATCACGGCTTCCATGCCCTGACTCTGGAGCTTTCGGGCTTTGCCGACGGCCGCCTGCATCCTTTCTTCAAAGGGTCCGGGCGCGGGCGCGGCGCTTTCCGCCGGCCCTTCCCCCAGCGCCTTGAGCTCGGCCGTCCGGCTTTCAATCCCAAGCTGGACGGCGGCCTGCAACATCTCGCGTTGGATGGCCTGCGCCTGCTCGGCCTGCTTGTGTGCCTTGAAGCGGGCCTGAAATTCCTTGGCCCGATCCGCCGCCGCCGCCGCTGCCTCCCCCATCGTCCGACGAAACGCGGCGGCTTCAGCCTCCGACGGTGGTTTCTGATTCCATTCCGCCGGGGCCAACGGTGGCCGGGTGGCATCGACCAGTTCCTTCCACGCTTGGGTAGCGTCGTCGGACAGGAGATTCTTGGGCGCGCCGACCGGCGCGGCGGTGGGTTGGGCTGTGTCCGCAGCCCGAGCACAATCCCAGGACAAGGCCCCGGCCAACGCCAATAACGCGAGGTGTTTCCGACTCATTGTTTGGGAAATTGGCGGGCCTCCATGCCTTTGCCAACGGAATCTTTGGTGGGGCCATGGCGGCGGCGCTTGGGGCGGCGGCTGGAGCCGACCCACCGCGGCTTAACCGGCTAACCCAAAACGACCCCACAACACATTGAAAACAAACAGCACGATCATGCCGAGGCAGCAGGCAACCTTGCCCAAGGTGCCCGCCAGCACGCCGAGGGCTGCGCCCACACCCGCCTTGCTCGCCTCGCGCCACTCGCGCCCCCCAAGCAGTTCGGCGAAGGCCGCGCCGACCAACGGCAGCAGGAGCAGCCCCCACGGTGGCAGAATGAAGATCCCTAGCATCGCCCCCAACCCGGCGCCCACCATGCCTCGCCAAGTCGCCCCAAGTTTTTTCGCCCCGTAAGTTGTGGCGAGAAAATCCATCAACATTGAGAAGCCGGCCAACATGCCTAGCAGCCCGACCACGAGCCAAGAGGCGCCCAATGCCCCGAAGTAAAGTTTGTGCCCCAACGCGGCAGCAAACACCACCGGAGCCCCCGGTAGAGCCGGCAGCACGGCGCCCACCAAACCCACCAGCATCACCAGCAAAGTCAGCAGCAAACCCAAGATTTCTGTCGCGCTCATGGCTGGAAGGCTAGTCACCCAGGGCCCCGACGCAAAGTGGGCGCGCCCTTTGTCCCCGGAATCCCGCCCTCAGGGCCCAACCTTCCGGAACCGGGTCACGTAGTTGTCCTGCAATTTTACCGGCTCCCCCAACTTCACGAAACCCGCCGCTGCGATCTCGGCTTCGAACACTTCTTGGCCCGCCCGCACGTGGGTCAGCATCCAGTCCGAACTCACCCCGGGAAGGCGTTTAAACTCCACGAGCAACAGCTCCCCGTTGCGCCGCAGGGCTGTGTGGAGCGAGGCCAGCATGGGCTGCGGATATTCAAAGTGGTGATAGGTGTCGCAGAGGAACACGCTATCCACCGAGGCCGCCGGCAGCTTCGCTGACTTGTCCGCCCCCAGAACCGTCGCCACTTGTCCGTAACCCCCCTCCTGCGCCCGCCCCTTCAGGTGCGCGAGCAGAACTGGCGAAATGTCCACGGCGTAAACTCGGCCCGACGCCCCCACTGCGTCCGCGAACAGGAATGTAAACAGGCCCGTGCCCGCGCCGACATCCGCGACTGCCGACCCTGGCTTCAATCCGGTGGCCGCCACCAGTTCCCGTCGGTGATCAAACACTTCCCGCCCTTCTTTCTCGAACCGTTCGACCCATTGGCGCGGGTTCAAGTCGGGCTTCAAAAACTCTTCGTTGATCCCCGGCTTTACGCTCGGTGTTTCGCGCTCCGCCAGTGGGGCAACCGAACGGCACCCTAACACCGCCAGCACGAGGCCCATGGTGACCCACCGCACGAGACTTGAGTATCTGTTCACGGCGAAACGTTACTGGCACGCCAGCGAGCTAGGCAATCGCCGGCCTTGGTTCTAGCCGGACAGTTCGGTAGCCTCACCGCCGAACCAAGCCCCGTTTGCCGATGCCTGCGAAGCCCCGTTCCGTCACCGCCTCCTTCCGCCTCGCCCACGAGCGTTACGCCACCTGGGGCGTGGACGTCGATCGCGCTTTGGCCGTTTTGGCCCAGTTCTCCGTCTCGCTCCACTGCTGGCAGGGCGATGACGTGGGCGGCTTCGAGCACCTCGGCGCCCCGCTCGGCGGTGGACTCGCCGTGACCGGCAATCATCCCGGCCAAGCCCGCACGCCGACTGAACTGCGGGCGGATTTGGCCAAGGCGCTCGCGCTCATTCCCGGCCGGCACCGCGTCAACCTGCACGCAATGTATGGCGAGTTCGGTGGCCAAAAGGTGGACCGCGACGAAATCGAAGTCGCCCACTTCAAGGAGTGGCTGGCGTGGGCGAAAGCCGCCGGGCTCGGGCTGGACTTTAACCCCACCTGCTTCGCGCATCCGCAAGCCGTCACTGGCTTCACGCTTTCGCACCGCGACTCAGGGGTCCGCAATTTCTGGATTGAGCACTGCCGCCGGGCGCGGGTGATCGGGGCCGCGCTGGGTCAGGCTCTTGGCACGCCCTGCGTCACGAATGTCTGGATTCCCGACGGGTTCAAAGACACGCCTGCCGACCGCTTGGCGCCGCGCGAGCGCCTCGTCACCGCCTTGGACGAGGTCTTCAAGCAGCCGCTCCCAGACAAATACCACCGCGACGCCGTGGAACCAAAACTCTTCGGCCTCGGCGCGGAGAGTTACACCGTCGGCGCGCATGAGTTTTACCTCGGCTACGCGATCACGCGCCGCAAACTGCTCTGCCTCGACGCCGGCCATTTTCATCCCACCGAGAGCGTCGCCGACAAAATCTCCAGTGTGCTCCTCTACCTGCCGGAGATTCTGCTGCACGTCAGCCGCGGAGTTCGCTGGGACAGCGACCACGTCGTCACCTTCACCGATGAGCTCCAAGCCCTCGCCCGCGAGGTCATCGCCACCGGCCACCTCGATCGTATCCACCTCGGCCTCGACTACTTCGACGCCAGCCTCAACCGCGTCGCCGCTTGGGTCATCGGCACGCGCAACCTGCTCCGGGCCCTGCTGCTGGCGCTGCTCGAACCGCCCGCCATCCGCACGGCCGAATTGACCGGCGACTACACGACCCGCCTCGCGCTCCAAGAGGAAGCCCGTTCGCTGCCCTTTGGCGCCGTGTGGGACTATTACTGCACCCGCCAGAACGTCCCCGTGGGCGGCGCGTGGCTGGCGGAGGTGAAACGATACGAACGGGACGTTTTGGCAAACCGCCGGTAGCGGCGCGGCCGAACCAAGGACGGCGGGGCGGCATCTCCGGCTAGCCCCCCGGGTTCCCTAGAGATCCCGCAGCGAGTCCACCAGGCGCCCGCGCAGCGAGCGGGTAGTGGCCCACAGGGTCCAGACGAGCCCGTTTGCCAACACCAACCCCAAGGTGAGCGTCAGCGAGCGCCACGGGAACTCGGCGCCAGGCGAACCCAAGGCGGGTAACACCGCCACCAGCGCCGCCACTCCACCGACTAAGAGCCCCAGCAACAGCAGCGCCCCGTGCTCGAGCAGCACGAGGCGTTTGAGCGCACCTCGTTCAAAGCCGAGCGCCAGCATCAGCCCCAGTTCCCCCCGGCGTTCATGCACGTTGCGCAACACCACCACGCCCAACCCGGCGCTGCCCAGTAACAGGCCCAGGCCGCCCAGTAGTTGAAACGTATTCAGGTAGGTGTTCTGCACCGCGTTGAACTGGTCGAGTCGCCGCACCGTTGGGGTGAGCTCAAGGCCCACATCCTGCAACGCCCGGGACAAGGTGGCCGAAACCGCCTCGGCACCAACGACGTGAGCCGCCGGATTCGGCGGCGACGCGGGCTGTCCCGCCCCTTGGGCCGCGACTTCAATCAGGAAGCCGCGATACCCGCTTTCGCTCGGGAACAAGCGCACGAAATCACGCTCCGCGATGAGCAGGTTGCCTTGGAGAATTGAGTTCGCGACCGCGCCGACGAGGCGGATTTTGAAGGGTCGGCCCCGCTCGTCCACGGAGTCGAGCGTGCCCCCGACAGAGCTCTTGAGCGCCCACTGAATGGAGGCGGCATCGCCAATGGCCGGAATGGCACCGTCGTCAGATCCCGGTTGGTTTAAGGCCTGCCAGCCGTTCGTGACCGCCACGCCCGCCGCGAACCGGGTGAAGGTAAATGCGCCGCGGTCGGCCAACTGCTCCGGCTTGACGCCTAGCAGGCGGGGCCGCTGGGCGCGGTTCAAGTTCAGGCAACTCGCGTCATCGCCGTCGCGCACGCGGAATTGAACGAAGGACACTCCCTTCAAGTCATCCGGGTTCAGGCCGTAAAACTCCTGTCCCTTCGCCGTATTGAGGTCCTGGATGACCGGCAGCGTGCTTTCGCCCCAGAGCGCAAAACCACCCGTGCCGGAACCGCGCTGCTCCGCGTGGCGCGTGGCGTCCAGCTTGTTGGCCGCGACCGCCACGATGAGGAAGGCCGCACTGGCCAACAACGCCACCGTGCCCAGCGAACGCGAAGGCCGCCGAGCCAGGGCCCGCAGTGCCAACCCTAGGTAAGACGGCTGGCTCGCCCGCCGGCGCACCGCCGGCACCACGGCCGGCCGAAGCCACACCCGCACCCACAGCAACCCGGCGAGCAGCAGGGCCGCCCCGGCGCCGAAGAACATCTGTGGGTTGATTTCCGGCGTCAGCCCCGCTCCGACCACCAATCCCGACGCCAGCACGCTGGCACCTAGGGCCGCGAGGCGGGGCCGCCCCCGGTTGCCTTCGGGCACGCTCAGGGCGGATTCATTGGCGCCTTCGTTCAGCAATTCGCGCGCGGGACGTCGCGCCTGCTGGCGCAAGGCGAGGAACATCGTCCCGGCCGCCACGGCGATGCTCAGGGCGAGTCCGGTGCCCAGCGTGGTGAGCGTAAGGTGAAATTCGAGTCCAGCCCCGGCGATCGCGTCGCGCCAGATCGTAGTGAGGCCCCAGAGCACGCCCTGCGCATAACAAATGCCCAAGACCGAGCCCAAGACCGAACCCAACACAGCGAGGGCGAGGCCTTCGCGGAGCAGCAGATTGTGAACCCGTCGCGGCGGCCAACCCAGCGCGAGCAGAATGCCGATTTCCGTAGCGCGTTGCTCCAGCGCAAAGCTGAAGAGCATCGCGGTGAGCAACAGCGCGGCGGTGATGAGGAAAAAACTGAAGCCAAGCATCAGACCACCGAACTCCTGGCCGGTGCCGCTCTCGGCCGCCCGCAACGCCTCCTCACGCACTGGGCGCCACACCAAGCCCACGTCGGCGGGGTCGAGGTGAGCGCGGATGCGGGCGGTGATGGTGTCGCGGAGTTCGGGGACGGAGAGCGGGGAGGTTGACTCACCCGCTACCCCGGGAGCGGGCCGGGGTGAAGACGGGTTGCCCCCAAACCACCTGATCGCCGTCAGTTCGCCGAACCGGTTCGCCCACAGCTTCTGCCCGGCGGCGAGGGTGATGAAGGCCTTGGGTGTGCCGCGGTGTTGTTTCCAGTAGGCTTCATCTTGGTCGCGGATCGGATGCACCAGATCGAAGCCGGCGTCCCAATCGCGCGTGCTCTCCGCTTTCGAGAGGCCGGGAAACTCCGGCATCAACGTGCGGTCGGCGTGCAGACCGGCGAGCGGCACGATGCTGTGGACGCGGAAGCGGTTGGTGAATTCCTGCAACTGGGTGCCGGCATCCACGCGGTAATAGGTCAGCGCCACCGAATCGCCCGGCTTCACGCCGAGGTCGGCGGCGAGCCACTGGTTCACCACGATCTCGTCGTCCGCTAGGTCGGCCGGGGTGTAGGGCGCGCCGGCGGCGGTGACCAGCGAGTAGGGCGTGAGCTGGTCGCCGTGCGTGAGCGAATTGACGAGGTAGGTCAGGATCGGGGTGGCTTCGGACTGCCGGCGAGCGGCAGTCGACGGCGCGAGGGCGAGCGCGGCGCGGACCACGGCGGATTCGAGGAAGATGCGGCGGGTGGTAAGCTCGGTGGACTGGCTGTTGGTGCGCAAGTTGAGCTCGAAGTCAGCGAGGTCACTGACTTGGGCCAACTGGTCCCGCAACAACTCGAGCCCGCCGCCGGGGCGCTCGCCGTCCGGCGGGACGAGGATTAGGTTCGCGAGGCCTTCCAGACCGACTGCTTTTCCCAGCAGGCTGCGGGAGACAAACGCATTGAGCGAGGGCGCTTGGTTCGCGAGCAGAGAAAGACCGCCACCCTGGCGATCAGCCAGCACGCCGGCCAACCGAAGGCGGAGGGCGACGCTGAGATCGTCGCGGGGAGTGATAACCGCATCGCGGGAAAGTGCGCTGGGCTTGTTAAGCCGGAGGATCACGAAATCCCCTACCGTGGCTTGCAACTGCTGGGCCAAGCTTGAGTTCAGCCAGACTTCATCCTCCTTGAGGGAAGCTAGGCGGCCGTCCCCGAACCGGGCTGGATCAACGCCGAGCACGGTGACGCGGTTGGCCCGAGCGGTGCCGTCCTGCCGGGCGGCCATGCCGGCGAGCGCCAGCAGCGTAGATGAGCGCGGCGCCGCCAGCCGGTCCGCGAGGTCGGCGGGGTGAAAACGATCTGGAGTGGAAAGAGCGAAACGGGCACCCGCCAATCGTTCCAAAGCTCGTTCCCGCAGACTCCCCTTCACCGAATCCCCGACGGCGAGCGCGCCAATGAGGACGGCGGCGGCAAGCGTGACGCCGGCGAGCACGCCCAGTTGCGAGCGGAAGTGGTAGCGCAACGAGCGCCGCGTGAGCGTGCGGAGGTTCATGGTTCAGCCCTCCAGCTTTCCGTCGCGGAGTTCCACCGTGCGCGCCATGCGCTGGGCAAGTTCGCCGCTGTGGGTGACGACCACCAGGGTGACGCCCTCCTCCCGGTTCAACTCGACGAGCAACTGCCCAAGGTTAAGCGCGCTCGCGCGGTCGAGGGCGCCGGTTGGTTCGTCAGCGAGCAGCAGCGCCGGCCGATTGATCAGGGCGCGGACGACGGCGACGCGCTGGCGTTCGCCACCGCTGAGCTTGCCCGGAAGGTGGCCCAACCGGTGGCTGAGGCCGACGCGGTCGAGCAGTTGGCGGGCGCGGGGTTCGGCGGTGGGAGCCGAGTGGTTGGCGTCGGCCAGCGTGGGCAGGAGGATATTCTCGAGCACGCTGCATTGCGGGAGCAGGTGGTGGCTCTGGAAGATGAAACCGATCTGTCGGTTGCGCAGCGCGGCAAGCTCCTGGGCGGTGAGCTGAGTGAGGTCGCGGCCGTCAAAGGTGATCGTGCCGCGGTCGGGCAGATCAAGCGTGCCGAGCAGGTTGAGGATAGTGCTCTTACCGCTGCCACTGGGGCCGACGATGGCGACACTTTCACCGCGGGCGAGGGCAAGCGAAGCGCCTTTGAGCACGGGCACCGGTTCGGGACCGGGGTAGCTTTTGTGAACGTCGCGGAATTCCAGCAGAGGCGCGGACATGGGCCGGAGAATAGGGGCGGAATCAGAAGCTCAAAGTTCAAACCATGGCCCCCGTGCGCGGTCACTGGCTTTCCCTCAACTCCGCTCCATAATCTGACCATGCGTTTACTCGTCGCCGTCACTGGCGCCAGCGGTTCGCTCTACGCGCAGCGGTTGCTGGATCAGCTCGATCCATCAGTCCATGAGGTGCACGTGATGCTGAGCCAATACGCCCCCCAAGTGCTCGCCACGGAATTGCCCGAGGGGCTGCGTTTGCGCGCCGGCGTGCAACAGCACAGTTACCGCTCGATGAACCTGCCGTTCGCCAGCGGCTCCAATCCGCCGGACGTCATGGTGGTGATTCCGTGCAGCATGGGCACGCTGGGACGCATCGCCCACGGACTAAGTTCCGATTCGATGCTCCGCTGCGCCGACGTGATGTTGAAGGAACGGCGCAAATTGATCCTAGTGCCGCGCGAAACCCCATTTTCACTGATTCACGTGAAGAACTTCGAGCTTTTGCTCCAAGCCGGCGCCCTGATTCTGCCCGCCAACCCTACCTTCTACCACCGGCCCGCCACGGTGGAGGCGGTGGTGGACACGGTCGTGGCGCGGGTGCTGGATCATGTGGGGGTGCCGCACGACCTCACCCATCGCTGGTGCGAGGAGCCAGAGTAATCTGGGGCACATCCGACCTTGAACGCAGCCCGCGGAACTCCCGAAGCTGGCGGCGCAAGTTTCGGTCACCGCACATCAATGGTCTCCACTCTCTTCAAATGGGGCAGCTTCGTGAAGCTGAGCCACACCGTCTTCGCCCTGCCGTTTGCGCTCGCCTCGATGGTCGTGGCAGCCCGCGAAACCAAGGGCTGGCCGGGCGCACGCATATTCCTGCTCGTGCTGGTCGCGATGGTCTGCGCCCGCACCTGTGCGATGGCCTTCAACCGGATCGTGGACCGCAAATTCGACGCCCTAAATCCGCGCACCAAGAAGCGGCCCCTGATCACCGGGGAAATCAGCCTCGCCAGTGCGGTCGCCCTCTGTGGGCTGAGCGCGGCGGGTTTCGTGGCCGCCGCGTGGGGCCTGAACCCGCTGTGCTTCAAATTGTCGCCGGTGGCGTTGTTTTTCGTGTGCTTTTACTCGCTCACGAAACGCTTCACCGACTTCACCCACGTCTGGCTCGGCCTCGCGTTGGCCCTCGCTCCGCTCGGCGCGTGGCTGGCCGTGGAGGGCCAATTCAATTGGCTGCCCGAAGTGGCCGGCCAAACCGGCCTCGGTGCTCTGCGGTTCGGGGCCTTCGTCCCGCTGACGCTCGCGCTGGCCGTCACGCTGTGGCTGATCGGTTTCGACATCATTTACGCCACCCAAGATTTCGAATTCGACCGGCAGCACGGATTGCACTCGCTGGTGGTGCGCTGGGGCCCGATGAATGCGCTCAGCATCGCGTTTCTCGCGCACCTCTTCATGTGGGCCGCCTTGGCGCTGTTTGGCGCGCTGTGCGCCTTTCGCCTCGCCTACTGGATCGGCCTGACGCTGATCCTCGGTCTGCTGCTCCTCGAACACTTCATCGCCCGCCGGCGGCGTGATCCGGTGTCGATCAACGTGGCCTTTTTCAAACTGAACGGCGTGATCAGTTGCATCTTCCTGGCGGTGACCGTGAGCGAGGTTGTGTTCCCGTGGTTTCGGCTGCGGTGGTATTGAGCGCCGGTCGGGGTCGCTGGTAACCGCCGGCGGCGCGATCAGCCGCCCGCTTCGCCCCCCGTTTCCTGTGGGTGCGGCCCAACCGGAGTCTGTCGGCCCCGTTTCGAAGCGATTTCTTTCAGGCGGACGCCACGGCGGTTTCCTGCGCCCGCTCTGGACTCGCATCCCCGCCGGTCTCCACCTTCGCCACGGCTTCTGCCTGCGGCTCGTCCCACACGCGGATCGGTTCGTAAAACGTGTTTCGCTGGACCGGTTCCCGGCCGGCTTCGCGGATGGCTTTCACCAGGTTCTTCTCGGTTTGGAGTTGTGGCGATTTCGCGCCGGCCATGTGGAAGATGTGTTCCTCCACGATGGTGCCGTGCAGGTCATCCGCGCCGTAGCTCAAGGCGATTTGCGCCAGCTTCAGCCCCATGCCGACCCAGTAGGCGGTGAGGTGATCGAAGTTATCGAGGAACAGCCGGGCCACCGCGATGGTGCGGAGCTGGTCGAACCCGCTCGGCGGGTGCGTCACGGGAATGCCGTTGTTGTCGGGCTGATACGGCAGGCCGATGAACCCAGTGAAGCCCTTGGTCTCGTCCTGCAACGCGCGGAGCAGACTAAGGTGATGCACGCGGTCGGCCAGCGACTCGACGTGGCCGTAAAGCATCGTGCAGGTGCTACGGCCGCCGAGCTGGTGCCAGGTGCGGTGCACGTCGAGGTATTCCTCGGCCGACTCCTTGCCACGGGCGATCTGGGCGCGGACTTCCTTGCGGAAGATTTCCGCGCCGCCGCCGGTGAGCGATTCGAGGCCGGCCTCCTTCAGTTCGAGCAACGTGTCGCGCACCGACTTCTTCGCAAGCCAGGCGAGGTGCAGGATTTCAATCGCGGTGAAACACTTGAGCTGGAGCCGCGGGTCGAGCGCCTTCAGCGCGCGCAGGAAGCCGGTGTAGTAGCTGAACGGCAGCGACGGATGCAGCCCGCCCACGATGTGCAGCTCCGTGATGCCGAGCGCGAGCGCCTCGCGGGCCTTCTCGACCATCTGCTCGGCGGTGAGCTGGAAGCCGTCCGCGTCGCGCTTCTTCTTGGAGAAGGCGCAGAACTGGCAACTGAGGATGCAGTAGTTCGAGTAGTTGAGGTAGCGGTTGACGATGTAGGAGGCGCGGCGGCCGTTGCGGCGCTGGTTGGCGAAGTCCGCTAGGGCGCCGAGGGCGTTGAGATCGCGCGTCTCGAAGAGCCGCAGGGCGTCAGCCTCGGACAGACGGTTGCCGGCTTCCACCTGGGTGGCGAGGTCGGCCAGTTCGCTGCGTTGCAGCACAAAGTTCACGGGCGGGAATGAACAGCAAAGCCGTCTCAACGCAAAGGCGGATGCGACCGGGCGGCCGTCAGCGGGCGCGAAACCATTCGATGAACCGGGGCACCCCCTCGGCAATCTGGGTGCGCGGATTGTAGCCGAGCTTGGCGCGGGCCTTGGAAATGTCCGCAAAAGTCAGAGGCACATCCCCGGGTTGCGCGGGCTGCCGGTCGATGACCGCCGATTTGCCCAAGGCCGCTTCCAGATGCGCGATCAACTCGTCGAGCCGGACCGTCTGTGATTCACCGAGGTTAAAGACCTCGTAGCCCAGCGTCCGGTCCGTGCAGGCGAGCACGCCCTCCACGATGTCGTCGACGTAGGTGTAGTCTCGACGGGTCGAGCCATCACCAAACACCGGGATGGGTTGGCCCGCAGTGATCAGCGAGGCAAACTTGTGAATGGCGAGATCAGGGCGCTGGCGGGGGCCGTAAACGGTGAAAAAGCGCAACATCGCCACGTCGAGTCCGTAGAGATGGTGATAGACGTGCCCCAACGCTTCGCTGGCCAGTTTGCTCGCGGCATAAGGGGAAATCGCACTGAAGATCGGATCCGCTTCACTGAACGGCACCTTGGCATTCACCCCGTAAACGGACGACGAACTGGCGAGCGTAAATTTCCGACACCCGGCCGCCCGAGCGGCTTCCAGCAGGTTGACCGTGCCTTCGACATTGACGCGCTGATAGAGGGCGGGTTCAGCCAGACTCGGGCGGACTCCGGCGCGCGCCGCCAAGTGGATCACCTGATCAAACTTCCCCTCCCGGCAGACGTCATCCAAGGCCGCGCGGTTGACCAAATCCCCCGCCACAAACCGAAACCGGTGGCCGCCAGTGAGCGTGATCGCGGCGAGGTTTGCCCGCTTGATGGCCGGGTCGTAGAACGGATTCAAATCGTCGAAAACGGTAACCCCGTGCCCCAGCCGGAGCAGACGTTCCGCCACGTGCGAGCCGATGAACCCAGCGCCACCGGTGACGAGAAATTGCATGGGCCAAACCTAGGCCACGCCGCACCCCGGGGGAAAAGGTGAATTTTCCCGCCGGGCCCACCTGGATTGGAAAGTTGCGTCCCCGCGGCCGCCAACTCAAAGTGAGCGCATGCCATTTAGAGTAAATTTACGGCTCCTAGACGAAGATGAGGAGGCATTGCAGTTGGAAGGGGACGTTCCCGTTGAAGAATACGGGACGGACTTGGTGGACCCATTGATGCGATTTGCCGAACCACTGCACTACAAGCTGACGGTGGACAAGCAACCCGACGGAATCTTGCTGCAAGGCACCCTCACGGCGGGGCTCGTTTGCGAGTGCGCGCGGTGCCTTAAAAGCTTCAAGCTGGAGATCAAAATCGACTCCTTTGCCGCCCTCGCGCCACTGACCGGCGAAGGGGCCTTGGTGCAAGAAGAAGATTTTGGGGACTTGACGCCCTTTTTGCGTGAAGACATCTATCTGGCTCTGCCAACGAATCCGTTGTGCAAACCAGAGTGTCGCGGGCTGGCCCGAAAGGCGTCCACCCGCGATTCGCGTCTTGAGGCAGCAGCGGGCGAGGGCCCGACTCCTTGGGCTGCTTTGGATCAGTTGAAACTGTAAACAAGAACGAAAAATGGGCGTCCCTAAACGTAAACCGTCGACCAGCCGGCAGCGCATGCGCCGGGCTTACAACTCCGTGCTGACTCTTCCGAAGATCCAGACCTGCCCGCAGTGCTCGGCGCCCATCCGGCCCCACCACGTGTGCCCGTCCTGCGGTTCTTACAAAGGGCGTCAGGTCATCACGGTCAAGGCTGCGGCCTAAGCTGCTTTACCGAAGCGCCGTGTCCTGTTTATCAGGGCCGGCGTTTTGTTTTTTATGAGACTCGCAGTTGATGTCATGGGCGGGGACAAGGGTCCCGAAGAGTTACTCCAAGGCATCAAGCTCGGATTGGCGGCTGAACCCACTCTAAACGTGGTGTTTGCCGTCGGACCCGCCGCCGAACTCAAGTCGCTCGCGGCGAAAATCGGCCTGCACGACCCCCGCCTGCGGTTTCATCAGGCCAGCGAAATCCTCACGATGGACGACAAGCCGGTCCAAGGCTTGCGCCGGAAAAAGGATTGTTCGCTGCTGCGGGCCGTCGAACTCGTCAAAGACGGCGAAGCCGACGCCATCATCTCCGCCGGCAACACCGGGGGCATCGTCGCTGCCTCCACGATCCGCCTGCGCACCCTCGAAGGCGTCACCCGCCCCACCATCGCCTGCATCCTGCCGTCCAAGACCCAAGCTTGGGTCTTAGTGGACGGCGGCGCGAACCCCGACTGCACGCCGGCCGACTTGGTGCAATTCGCCGTCATGGGCTCGGCCTACGCCCGAGCCATGTTCAATCTACCGCAACCGCGGGTGGGCGTGCTCAGCAACGGCAGCGAGGAGTCGAAGGGCACCGAACTGACCCGGGAAACCGTCGCGCTGCTGCGGCGCACCGAAGTCAACTGCCGGGGCTACTGCGAAGGCTACGATCTGTTCAACGACGGGGTGGACGTAGTCGTCTGCGACGGTTTTGTCGGCAACATCGTGCTCAAGACCGCCGAAGGCTTGGGGCGCACCGTGGGCACCATGCTCAAGGCCGAATTGACGGCAAATCCCCTGCGCATGCTCGGCGCCCTGCTCGCCCGCGGCGGGCTTACCCGCCTCCGCCAGCGCATGAACCCCGACATTTACGGCGGGGCTCCCCTGCTGGGATTGAACGGCACCGTGATAAAAATCCATGGCTCCGCCAACCGCAACGCCCTGATGCACGCCCTCCGGCAGAGCGCGCAACTCGTGAACAACCACCTGAACGAAGTGCTGGTTCGCGACCTCGCCCGCGCCACCGAAGCCACCGCCAAGCCGCTGGCCGATGCGGCTGCACCAGCGCCGAACTGACTCCACCCCCAATTTTTCACCGCGATGGCGAATTTTCGAAATCCCCGCGCCAACCGCCCGCACCTGCGGACGGTTTCCATCACCGGCGTCGGCTCCTATCTGCCCGCGCGGGTGCTCGCCAACGCGGAGTTGGAAAAAATGGTCGAGACCACCGACGACTGGATCACGACTCGCACCGGGATCAAGGAACGCCGGCTCGCGGCGGCTGACGAAGCCACCTCTGATCTCGCAGTGGCGGCGGCCCGCCGCGCTTTGACCAATGCCGGGGTGACCGCCGAGCAGTTGGACCTGATCATCGTCGCCACGATCACGCCCGACATGCTCTTCCCCAGCACGGCCTGTCTGGTGCAGCACAAACTTGGTGCCACCCGGGCGGCGGCGTTCGACATTGAGGCGGCCTGCAGCGGCTTCGTCTACGCCCTCGACATCGCCAGCCATTTCGTTGCCTCCCACACCTACAACACCGTGTTGGTCATCGGCGCGGAGAAGATGTCTTCCGTCATCGATTGGACGGACCGGAACACCTGTGTGCTCTTTGGTGATGGTGCGGGCGCCGCCGTGTTGCAAAATCGGCCCAATGCCCACGGCCTGTTGACCACGTGTCTCGGTTCCGACGGCGGCAAAGCCGGTCTGCTCGAACTCCCCGGCGGCGGCAGCGCCTGCCCGGCCACCATCGACAGCGTGACGCAGAAGCTTCACTTCCTGCGCATGGACGGGAAGGAGACCTTCAAAAACGCAGTCAACGCCATGGTCGCCGCCGCCAACGAAGCACTCAACCGTTGTGGCGTCACCGTGGCCGACGTGAAGTGCATCATCCCGCACCAAGCCAACCAGCGCATCATGTCGGCCGTGGCCGAACGCTTGGCGGCCCGGGAAGACCAGATTTTCTGCAACGTGGACCGCTACGGCAACACCAGCGCCGCCAGCGTCGCCATTGCCTTGGATGAAGCGGTCGCCGGCGGCCGGATCATCCGCGGCGACTTGGTCCTTTTGGTCGTTTTCGGCGCCGGCCTCACTTGGGGCGCGGCGTTGATTGAGTGGTGATGCGGGGCTGATCCTCCCCGTGCTCAGTGGCCCAGGGGAAGCCCGCCCGCCGGTGCCTTACAGCGTGACCACCCGGGCGCTCTTGATCGCCGCGTCTTGGGTCAACTCGTCCAAGGCGGCCTGCGGCGGCACGGTGTCCACTTCGAGCACCGTCAACGCCTCGCCGCCGAGCCCTTCCCGAGCCAAGCTCATGTTGGCGATATTCACGCCGTGCCGGCCGAGCACCGTGCCCAGAAAACCCACAATTCCAGGACGATCTTGGTTCTTCACCAACAGCACGTGGCCGCTCACCGGAATCTCCACCGGCTGGCTGAACAGGCGCACGATGCGTGGGTTGTTCGGGGAACCAAAGAACGTGCCCCCGGCCGAAATGACTTTTTCGTCGCCTTGGTATATCTGCACGTGCAGCCACTCATTGAAGGTGACCGGTTCGTCGGACTTCTTTTCCTCGACCGCCAAACCAAGCGACGACGCCGCGCTGCGGACGTTGATGTTGTTGATGTCCTTTACCGCGCTGAAACTCAGGAAACCGCGCAAGACCGCCCGCGTGACCGGGTCCGTCTGGGGCAGTTCCTGGGCCTTGCCGCCAAAGGTGATGTGCATCCGGTCATACGGTTGCGGCGCAAGTTGACCGAGCAGTTTGCCGATCTTTTCGCCGAGCAGGAGATACGGCTTCACCAACTCATAGGTCTTCGCGTCCACCCCCGGCAGGTTCACCGCGTTGCGCACCTCGCCGGTGAGCAGGAAGGCGGTGATGATTTCGGCCACTTCGAGCCCGCATTTTTCCTGGGCTTCCTCAGAACTGGCACCCAAGTGCGGCGTGAGCACGACGTTCGGTAGCGTGCGAAATTTGTGGTCAGCCGCCAGCGGTTCGGCCGCAAAAACGTCGAGGGCGGCACCGCCCACCTTGCCGGATTCCAGCGCGGCGCTGAGATCGGCTTCGTTCACGATTTCGCCGCGGGCGCAGTTGATGATGCGCACCCCGGGTTTCATGCGGGCAATGGAGCTCGCATTGATCATTCCGCGGGTCTCAGGGGTCACCGGCATGTGGACGGTGATGAAGTCGGCTTCGCGGTAAACGGCGTCGGGATCAATCGCCAGTTCGAAACCCAATTGTTTCGCCCGGGCGTCGGTGAGAAACGGATCGTAAGCCACCACGCGCATCCCGAAGGCCAGCGCCCGTTTGCCCACTTCAGTGCCAATGCGGCCGGCCCCGAGAATCCCGAGGGTTTTGCCAAAGACCTCCGTGCCTTGAAACGCCTTCCGGTCCCACTTGCCCGCCGCCATGGTGCCGTGCGCCGCCGGAATCTTCCGGGCAAGGGCACCCAGCATGAAAAAGGTGAGTTCAGCGGTGGTGATCGTGTTACCGCCGGGCGTGTTCATGACCACCACCCCGCGCTGGGTCGCGGCGGCGACATCCACGTTGTCCACGCCCACACCGGCCCGGCCAACGACTTTGAGCTGCTTGGCGGCCTCCAAAACGGCGGCCGTCACCTTGGTCTCCGAACGCACCACCATGGCGTCCACATCCGCGACGAGCGGGAGCAATTCAGCTTCGGTAAGCCGCTTGGGCAGGACGGTCACCTTGAACTCAGGACGGGCCTGAAAAAAGGCAATGCCGCGGGGAGAAATCGGGTCGCAAACGAGCACGTGCATATTGCAGGGCGGTGACGCTAGGGGGCGCTCCCGGGGCGGTCAACCGTGGGTGCACCCGGGCTGGGGAGGACCACGCCGGCCCGATGGCACCTTCTCTAGCTCAGGGAATTACCCCCGGCGCCGGCGCCTGCCGAGCCCGGTCAAAAAGCCGCCCACCCCGGGCGTCCACGCGATCCCTTTTTTGCTTCCGAACGGGAGCGCTCACGCCGCCAACCGCGCCACAAGTGCGACCACTTACGTTGTAAGTGCGGCCGCCAACGGTGTAAGTCCGCGCACTTACGGTCCAATTTCGCCGACAAACTCTCATTTCAGGCCCGTTTCGCTGGGTGTGTCAGAATCCAGCCGTCGCTAGCACACTTTTCGACCGTCCGTTTTACCCTCACGTGGGCTAAAATCAGCGGCGCGACTCAGGCCCAACTCCCGAGCGTCGTCCCGGGTTTGGCAGCCCGCTTTTAGCCCAGCTCCAGTTCGCCGCGCACTGCGGGGCGGAGCCTGTATTTGCTCGCTTGGCAGTCGCCCCCGTCGCCCCCTAGCTTGAGCCCAGCCACCGACCCATGGATTGCGTCCGTCCCCACCGAGCTTGCGCTCCCCTGCCCAGACTTCGCAGCCCAAGGTTTCGCCCATCCCGTCTTGGCCGGCCCGCTTCGCCGCCTCGCCCGCATGAACCGGCCTTCCTATGCCTGACCTGACTCCCGAACAACGCGCCCGCCAGCACCTCGACGCGCAACTCGTGGCCTGCGGTTGGGTGGTCCAAGACTACCGGACGGTGGACTTCTCTGCTGGACGTGGCATCGCGCTGCGCGAAGTCCCGCTCACCACCGGCCCTTGCGACTACCTGCTGCTCGTGGATCGCAAGGCCCTCGGCGTGATCGAAGCCAAGAAGATTGGCACCACGCTTTCGACCGTGGCCGATCAGTCGGCTCGCTACGCCAATAGCCTGCCCTCATTCCTCGCCGCCGGACTCACCGGCACGTTGCCGTTCCTCTACGAGTCCACCGGCGTCGAAACCTTCTTCCGCGACGAACGCGATCCCTCGCCCCGCTCACGCCGCGTGTTCTCGTTTCATCGCCCTGAGACGCTGGCCGAGTGGTCCATCGAATCGGACACGCTCCGCCGTCGCCTCGCGCAAATGCCCTTCGCGCACCCGCTGGCCACCAACGGCATGCGCGACTGCCAGGTTGAAGCCATCACCGGCCTGGAAACCTCCTTCGCCGAAGATCGCGCACGCGCACTCATTCACATGGCGACGGGCGCAGGGAAGACCTTCACCGCCTGCGCCTTCACCTATCGCCTCATCAAGTTTGCCAAAGCCCACCGCGTTCTCTTCCTCGTGGATCGCGCGAATCTCGGGGAGCAGGCCCGCGACGAGTTCCACCGCTACCGCACGCCCGACACCGGCCGTCTTTTCACCGAACTCTACAACGTCCAGCACCTCACCTCGCCAAACCTCGACGACGTCTGCCGCGTCACCATCTGCACCATTCAGCGCCTCTACTCGATCCTGCGTGGCGAGGAGCTCGCAGAGGGCGCGGACGATCTCTCCGGCGCGGAAATCGCCGCCGCGCTCGGCGTCACCCGCACCCGCGACATCGCCTACAACCCCGCCGTCCCCATCGAGAAGTTCGACTTCATCGTCACCGACGAGTGTCATCGCTCCATCTACAATCTCTGGCGGCAGGTCCTCGAATACTTCGACGCCTCGCTCATCGGCCTCACCGCCACGCCCGCGCCGCAGACCATCGCCTACTTCCATCAAAACCGCGTCGCCGAATACAACCACGAGCGCGCCGTCACCGATGGTGTGAATGTCGGCTACGACGTCTATCGCATCAAAACCAAGGTCACCGAGGCCGGCGGCAAGGTGGACAAAGGCTTCCTCATTGATCACCGCAGCAAGGCGTCGCGCAAAGCCCGCCAGGAAGTGCTGGCCGACGATCTCGATTACACACCCGCCGACCTCGACCGCTCCGTCGTCGTGCCCGACCAGATTCGCACCATCCTGCGCACCTACCGGGATGTCGTGCAGACCGAGCTGTTCCCCGGCCGCACGCTCGTGCCCAAGACGCTCATCTTCGCCAAGGACGATTCCCACGCCGAGGACATCGTCCACCTCTGCCGCGAGGTCTTTGGCAAGGGCAACGACTTCTGCAAAAAGATCACCTACCAGGCGAAGCATCCCGTCACCGGCAAGCCCGCGAAGTCCAAGGAACTCATCCGCGAATTCTGCCTCTCGCCCACGCTCCGCATCGCCGTCACCGTGGACATGATCGCCACCGGCACCGACATCAAGCCGCTCGAAGTCCTCGTCTTCCTGCGCGACGTCCGCAGCCGCGTCTATTTCGAGCAGATGAAAGGCCGCGGCACCCGCGTGCTCTCGTCCACCGACCTGCAATCCGTCTCCGGCGAAGACGCCCGCGCCAAGACCCGCTTCGTCATCGTGGATGCCGTGGGCGTGTGCGAGAGCGACAAGACCGAATCCCGCCCGCTCGACCGCCAGCCCGCCGTGCCGCTGAAGACGCTGCTCCAGCGCGTCCTCTTCCCCGGTGGCCGCGATGAGGACACCCTCACCACGCTCGCCGCGCGCCTCGCCCGGCTCGACCGCGAACTCGAACCCGCCCAGCGCCAGCAGATCGTCACCGCCTCCGGAGGCCAGACCCCCGCCACGCTCGCCGGTGCGCTCCTCCGTGCCTTCGATCCCGACGAGGTGGAAGCGGCGTCCCGCCGCTTATTCGAGTCCGAAGAGAAGGAGCGCGTCCAAACCCTCGCCACCCTCTTCGACCCAGATGCCCCCCTCACCATCACCGAAGCCAACCTCCCGCACTGGAAACAGGACGGAGTCACCTACTTCCTGACCTTCCGCATGGTGGATTCGCTCCCGCAGGAAAGACTTCAGCAATGGCTGGCGGACCGCGACCGCTGGCTTGCCGCGCATTCCGAGTCACTGTCCGAGCAGGACAAAAAAGAATACCACACCCATTTCTCCGCCGTTCTCGACGACTGGCTGGATCAAGGCTCTGGCTCGAACGCGCTCGCACTGGTTGAATGCCAAACCATCGTCGCGAATGCCCTTCGCCATTTCGACGGTCAGCGCTACAAGCTCGGCGAGTTTGTCGTCGCCTCGAATCACGTCCACGTGATCGTCACTCCTCTGCCGCGAAACGATCTCAGCGATATCCTCCACTCCTGGAAAAGCTTTACCGCGAAGGAGATCATCAAAGTGGAAGCCGCGTCCCGCCGCTTGCAGTCGTGGTGGGAAAAACTCCACGAGCGCCGCCTGGCCACCGCTGCAAAAGAAACTCCAGCGAAGTATCCCACCATCACCTTCCAGCGCCCCGTCTGGCAGAAGGAGTCTTTCGATCACATCGTCCGCTCCCCGGCAGCACTGGCAAAGTTCGAGCAATACATCCGGAATCATGGTGGAAGCAGTGGAAGCGGCGTCCCGCCGCTTGGTGTTGAAGCAGCCGAACAAAAGCGGC